>DAOLIU010000006.1:0-46998 GCA_035328385.1 Nitrospira sp.
ACTGCTCACACAAGAATGGACGGCGGCGTCGCAGTCCGAGCGAGAGGTGCTTCGGCGCAAAGCGGAAGAACACGCCGCCGACAATGCCGGTCCCAAGATGATTCAGGTCAGTCTGGCGCTCGACCGCTTGCTGGACACGGTCGCCGACGTGGCGAAAGATATGCGGGACGAGGGGACCAGAGCGATTCAAGATACCAGCCTGCTCCTCGTCGTGGGCAGTTTCTTCATCGCGTTTCTGAATCTGTTCTTATCGAAACGGCGCCTTCCGGACACAGAGGATCACTCACCGGACTCATCCCACACGCCGGCGTCCTCCGTCCCGCTTCCCCTTCCTGGTGATCACCAGAATTCCTTGCTCCGCCCGGAATAGACCGGCTCTCAGGTTTCGATCATCCTCCGTGGTCACCGTGCCGGCCCAAGGCACGGAACAGCTCGCGGCGCTCCTCCGGCGTCAAGGGCATCCACCGCCCCTTCGCCATCCCCCCGATGGTGATATGCATGATGCGGACGCGATGGAGTTCGGTGACGCGAAACCCGAGCGCGTGGCACATCCGTCTGATCTGCCGATTGCGTCCTTCCGTCAGAATGATCCGAAATCGCCGGGGCCCCAACCGTTCCAGCCGGCAGGGCTTCGTGGGTCTGCCGAGAATCACGACGCCGGACGCCATGCGGTCCAGAAAGACGTGATCGAACGGGCGATCGACGGACACCTCGTATTCGCGCTCGTGTCCATGCTCGGTTCGGAGAATGGCGTTGACGATATCGCCGTCGTTGGTCAAGAGGATCAGGCCGGAAGAATCCTTGTCCAAACGTCCGATCGGAAAGATGCGCTCCGGATGCCCGATCTCCGCAATGATGTTCCTCGGCACATGCGTCTCGCTCGTCGTGGTGACTCCGACGGGCTTGTGGTACTTGATGTAGACCGCTTCCTGCCCCCAAGGGATGATCTTGCCGTCCCGCGCGATGACGTCGCCGGGTCCGACTTGGTCCCCGAGCTTGGCCACCTGCCGGTTGATGGTGACACGGCCCGACTCGATGAGGCGATCGGCCTCCCGTCGCGAACAGATCCCGTGCTGGGTGAAAAATTTGTTGATGCGGATGGAGTCGGTCACGGAGCGCGGGAGAATACAGTTGTGAGTGTTTAGTTATGAGTTCTAAGTTCTGGATTTTGGTTCGGCAAAACTATTCCTGCTGGTGGACGCGGCGAAGGCTGCAGCCACTGCTAGTTTCAGGGTGCTCAAAAACGTCGCCAGCAAGGCCGCAACGAGCGATGAGGCGAAGCGTACTTTTTCCCGTACGTTGAGCGTCTGAGCGACGTGAGAACGGCGCTCGCGGCGTTTTTCAGCACCCTCTCAATGGACGCGCCGGCCGGCCTTGATGCGTCCCAATATCCGATAGATCAGGCGGGCGACGCAAAACTGGGGGGCCACGAAGCCTTCGATCGGCGCAATTTCACTGACGTCCATTCCAAGAATACCGGGGCCGTCGGCCAGGGCCGTCACCAGGTTGAGCGTATCGTACCAGCCCAGCCCGCCCGGCTCAGGCGTTCCCAGGGCCGGTACCAACGAAGCGTCCAGCCCGTCGCAATCAAACGTCAAGTAGACCGGGCCCGTGCAGGCATTCACGACGTCGGGAATCCATCGCGACGCTTTCCCTTCGTAGGGTCCCGACGGATCGAGCAAGGACGCGGCAAAGAACGTTGCAATCGACTTCGTGTGTTGGATCCGTTCGATCTCTTCCGGACAGATCGAGCGGACACCGACTTGGACCAAGGGCAGACCGTCGTCGACCACGCGTGCCATGACGCTGGCGTGGCTGTAGGGATTTCCCTGGTAGGCGTTGCGAAGATCGCCGTGCGCGTCAATTTGCACGACGCAGAGATGAGGATACTTTTTCGCATGCGCCCTGATCGCTCCCAACGCGCCGGTATGCTCGCCGGTCAGGGTGACGAGGAACCGGCCCGTTCCCACGTGCGGACGGACGAAGGCCTCGATCGCCTCGACCGCCGCTTGGTCGACCCTGCCGGCCAGATTCAACGATTGCGTGGTGGCGATGCCGCCCCATTCGCGGTACGGCTCGCACCGGAGCACTTCGTCGTAAAATTCCACTTGATGGGACGCTTCGATGATGGCGGAGGGTCCCTTGTCGGATCCGGGAACATAGCTCGACGTGTGTTCGTACGGAGCGGGCAGGACGTAGATGCCGGCCTGGTCCGGATGACACCACGGCTCTTCAAGGCCGAGGAAATTGCGTTCGTAGCCCTCCCAACCCGCGGGAAGTGTCATGGATGTACGCTCGTAAGGCGGGAGCCGGCTTGCGCCGATCCCATGTGATGATCGTCGCCGGAATCAGCGACGGGATCGTTTCGGAAGATTTTCCAGCGGGATGAAGACCGCCAGCGCGACGACGGTGGTCCATTTTCCCGGCTTGCCGATGGCCGACTGCGTGATGTTCAAGGTCCTCACGATCTTGCCGCCCATCTTGAAGACCTGCTCACGCTCCTTCCAGGCGATGTTCGGATCGAATTCCACACCCAGCGTCGTCGCCAGCATCTGCGCCGCCAGATCCTCGGTATATTCCCCGGTCTCTTCGTCGGTCTCCCCGTGAGCATGATGCTCGGAAAGGTAGCCGTAGGTGCGCCGATCGGTGGGAATGGCCAAGCCGATCGAGGCCGAGACCAACCGGTTCCGCTCATTGGTTTCCGACCGCGCCATCACGCAATGAGTGATCTCGCCGGGATTGAGGAGTTTTTCTCCGCGCTTTCTGGGAATGATCTTGCAATTGGGGGGAAGAATCGAGGACACGCTGACGAGATTGCAGTAGGCCACGCCGGCGCTCCGCAATGCCTGTTCGAAGGAGGCCAGCTTTTCCCGATGGACACCGACTCCTCTCGTGAGAAACATGTGCGTAGGTACCATCGTCTCATCCCCCTTGCTTCGTCCGCTCCGCAGCGGACTCGTCCTCGCCCACCGGCAAGCCTCGCGCCTGGTCAACCGGCGCACAGCGCCCGCTGTTGTATCAAGAATGCGGCCTGTTCGCAATATCCAGGACGCCTTCCCGCCTCGAAAAACCGGCTCAGGATGTCTTCAGGTTCAGAACCAGCAGACGCGGCTCGGTCATTTCCTCGATCGTGGAGGCGACGCCCTCGCGGCCCAGCCCGGAATCCTTCACGCCGCCGTAAGGCATGTGCTCCGTCCGGAACGTGGGAATCTCGTTCGCGAGCACCGCTCCCACTTCCAGCCGCCGGAATGCCTGGAAGATCTTATCCACGTTTTGAGTGAACACGCCTGCCTGCAGCCCATAATCCGACTGGTTCAAGGCTTCGATGGCTTCTTCGAATTCCTGGTATGGCGTGACCGTGACGACCGGCCCGAAGACCTCCTGGCAGGACACCTTCATGGCGGGCGTGACGTTGCCCAAGACGGTGGCTTCGACCACGGAGCCAAGCCGCTTCCCCCCCAACAGCACCCGGGCCCCTTGGGACACGGCCTCCGCAATCCATCCTTCGACGCGGTTCGCGGCGCCTTGATCGATCAAGGGGCCGACGATCGTCCCGCTGTCGCCGGGATCTCCGGCCTTCAACCGGGCCACCTGCAGCAGCAACTTGGTCGTAAAGAGATCGGCAATGGAGTGATGCACGAAAATCCGCTGGACGGATATGCAGGTTTGGCCGGCATATGCAAACCCGCCGGTGGCACATCGTTGAGTCGCCAATTCCAGATCGGCATCGGGCTCGACAATCACGCCCGCGTTGCCGCCGAGCTCCAGCACGACCTTTTTCTTCCCGCTCAGCGCCTTCAGTTTCCAGCCGACTGCGGCGCTGCCGGTAAAGCTGAGCAGCTTGAACCGCGGATCCGTCACCAGTTGCTCCGCCACCGTATTGTCGCAGGGCAGGATGTTCAGGCCGCCGGGCGGGACTCCCGCTTCCATCGCCACTTCCCCGAGCAGGAGCGCGGTGAGCGGGGCCTGGGGAGCCGGTTTGATCAGGATGGAATTGCCCGCAGCCAATGCCGGAGCCACTTTGTGGGCCACGAGATTGAGCGGGAAATTAAACGGGGTAATGCCGAGCACCGGTCCGATGGGAACGCGTCGAAGAATGCCGAGATGCGAATCGGTCCCCGGCGTCCAGTCGAGCGGAATCACGTCTCCCGGAATCCGCCTGGCCTCTTCAGCCGCCACCGTGAAGGTCTGCACGGCTCGACTCACTTCGCGTTTGGCGTCGGTGATCGGCTTGCCCGCCTCGGCGGTCATCAATTGGGCGAATTCATCCCGCCTGTCGTAGAGCGCTCCGGCAATCTTCTGTAACAGGTGATAGCGGCCGTGCGAGGACAACGCGCCCATCTGCCGGGCGGCGTCGCTGGTCGACTGAGCCGCGTCGGACGCGTCTTCGGAACCGGCCTGCGCCACCTCCGCCAACACCTTCCCCGTAAAGGGGTCGTGCACGGGGAGAACCGTCTTGCCCTGCCGCCACATGCCGCCGATGAGAAATGGACGTGGTCCCTGCAACGAGACACTCCGCAGATGGAAAGGAACGTGCGCAGATGCTCCGGTCGCGCGAGCCGTCGCCCCGGCCCCCGCGACATTCCGACTAGAGCGTAGACTCGACCGAGGAGGTGGAAGCCGCTTCGGTCGTCGCGGCGGGCTCCGCTATCGCGGCCTGTTCACCGGCGACCGCCTTGCCGATCAGATCTTCCGTGCCCCAATCACGAATCGCTTCGAGAGAAAAGGCCTCGTACGTCGAGACGCCATGGCAGGACGGGCAATCCGGCATCGGGACCTTACGGTAAAACACCTCGGACAGACAGGACATGCAAACCCAGAACGGGGGCTCGCTGTCGCGGTGAGGAACGGACCAGAACGATTGCGTGATTGACATAGGTAATCCTTCTTTAGGTGTGTCCTGCTGATTGGGTGATCATGACCTTACGACGGCGGCGTCTTGCTGAGCATACGGTCGATTTCCTCCGCGAAAGCCTCGAACGGGAAGGCGCCCGGAATGGCGACGGCGGGATCTTTTTCCGTCGGACCGGCAGCCGTGTACATCAGGATGAATCCGGGAGTCCCGTGAAATCCCCAGCGGTTTGCCTCCTGCCGGTCCTGGAAGATCGATTCCAAATGGCGCCGTTCGTCGAAACACTGTCCGAACGCCGCCTGATCCAATCCGATCGCCTTGGCAAATCCCTTGAACGCGCTGACTTCCAAGCGTCCGCCTTCCGTGAACAAACGGTCGTGCATCGCCCAATATCGCCCTTGGGCGCCGGCGCACCGCGCCGCCACGGCGGCGTCGACTCCGACCCCCCGATCCGCGCGCGGGTAATCCCGGTACACGAACTTCACTTTCCCTGTATCGATGTACTTGGCTTGCAGCCGCGGCAACGTTTCGCGGAAAAATTTGAGACAATAACCGCAGGTAAAGTCGGAATACTCGACCAGCGTGATCGGAGCATTCGCCTGTCCCCTGATCCGCCCGTCGTCGGTGATCGACCCCGCCTCGGCTCCTCCCGTCCACACAAGGGCGAGACCCATCAGCAAGGAGGGCACGATGTTCCGGACCGACGTGAGGGTCATGCTTTGCGGTCCGTGCGTTTGAGTTTCATTCGTTCCAGCAAACCGACCATCAACAACGGCCAGACGACCGTCGCATCGCTCAAGACCTCGGCGAAGCGCCCGCCTTCCTCAGGGGAAACGAATTTGCCCCACGAGATGCCTTCCTGATAGGTGCACCCGCTCAGGCCGCCCCAGTAGTCCGGTTCCGGACAGATCCGTACCCCGTAGTGAAAGCGTGGAGGCTTGACGGTGAGGCCCAGGCGCATGTTGCTGATTTCGATGTACGGTCCCACCTGCTGAGACCAATTGCGCGGCACTCCGCCGCCGATCGTAAAAATTCCCAGCCGCTTGGCCGAGGTGATGTGAGTGGTATAGCTATTGAGGTCCTGATACGGATTGAAGGACGGATAGGATTTGTTGATCGTTCGGAGAATATCCAGATCGGACCCACCCTTGGTTTGAGCGCGCGCCTGATCCACCACGCGGCCCATCGCCCAGGTTCCGACGTCCAAGCCCATCTCCGAATCGGTAAAGGCCGGGATATAGACCGGAACCTTCTTGAGATAGGCACTTTTCAGGATGCCGGCTCCGTCGAATTCCTCCGCAAGCGTGCGGCCGAGTTCGCGGGTCAGCAATTCAGAGGACAACGGCTGACTGGGATCGATCCGCTTCATCGTCTGGCCGACGACATGCTCGACATAATTCAGATTCGATTCCATCTCGAGGGTATCGTAGACGCGATTGTACCCCTTGCGAAACAGCTCCTCGTCGCTCATCGACGGGTGATGACGATAGTGTGTTTTCCCGACGGACTCGCTGAGTCCATGGGCGATCAGCGCCCCGGTCGAGACGACGCATTGCACCATCCCATGGTCGATCATGGTGCTGATGATCTTGCCCATCTTTGCAATGGTCATGGCCCCGGACAGCGTCATCACGACGGAGCAGTCCGGATCCTCGATCATCGCGGACAACACTTCGTAGGCCTCGCCGAGCCGGCGCCCCCCGAAGGCGGTCTTGCGCATGGCGGTCAACAAGCCGTCGAACGATGTGACGCGTTCGGGATCGAGAGGCTCCAGCGCTTCAAGTCCGTCCTGCGCCCCGTCCCGAAATTCTCTAGCACCCATAAGAGTAAGAGTCGTCCCGTGCCGGATGTGGAAACAGAGGGAAGTGCTTCCGTTATACACAACCGACGCCGGAGGCGTCAATTGAAGGTCGGACGGACAATCCCTCATCCATACGGTGGGCATTGCCGGTACGGATCATGGAAATGGACAGCGCGAAGCGGCGATCACAAGCCGTAAGGATCGCCTCAAGACCAGACCGGAAAGGAAGGAACAGGCTTGACCGACATCTCGCCTCAATAATAGCATCTGCACCCTGCCGCGGGATCTCCCGACTTGTTTACAGCTTCTTCACTTTCCCTTGCCGAAATCATGCGACCTCGTTGCGCGAGGAATGCAGCAAGGGTCACGGAGGACATTCCATGAACTTTCTGTTAACGGTCACTCTTCTTATCCTGTCCAATGTCTTCATGACCGTCGCCTGGTACGGCCATTTACGATTCATGGATCGGCCGATCTGGGTGGTCGTGGTCGCGAGTTGGGGCATTGCATTTTTTGAGTATTGTTTGCAGGTACCGGCGAATCGCTTCGGCTATCACACGCTCACGGCCTATGAACTGAAGACGCTTCAGGAAGTCATCACCCTGACGATTTTCATTTTCTTCGCGCAAGTGTACATAGGCGAGCACCTGAGGCCGAAGCATCTGGCCGGATTCATCCTCTTAACCTTGGCAGCCTGGACGGTGTTCCAGGACCGCTATGGACTGGAGTGGTGAGCGGTACGAAGGGAAGGCTCGTGGACGCCTCTCATAAGGACTCCAGTGATCCGACAATTTCCTGCAGCACCGACCTGGTGTAACAGCCGGTCGCATGGAGCTCGGCCCCTTGCCGGCACATTTCTTCGAGGAGCTGCCGACCGGCGGAGTCGACATGGGAAATCGCCGAGAGGTCGACCCTGCGGCTGGAATCGGGACCGGTTGAGAAACCGCCCCACGCCTGCCGGGCTTCGGCGACCCAGGCGCCGGCCAATCGCCCTTCCAAGACCATCCGTCTCACTCCCCGGTCGCTCTGCACGGATATTTTCAGCATATCGACTGCGCCTCCGTTGAGCTCCTCCGCTCCCATAAACCGCTGGGCGGGTCGATCACTCGGGACTCATGGATTGTCCCGATAACGCTCCGCCCAACGCCGAATATATTCCACGGCCTTGGCTTTCTGATCCGGTCTCAAACTCGCGTGCCACTCGGCCACCTCGGGCAACGCCCGGATCATGGTACGGCTGGCGAGCTGGTGATGTTGCTCGATGAGCTGAGCCGCCTTCGCTTGATCCAATCGTTCGCTCTGTATCTGTGCGAGCAGTTCATCCATCAATACCCGGTGCTCGTTCTGTGAGTCGGCCCGGGCGGCCAGGATTTTGTCCTTCACGGCAGCCAGCTTTGCTTTCTGTTGATCGTCGAGGTCCAAATGTTTGGCGACCTTTCCCGTCATCCAGTCGGCCCGTTCCGACGGGGTATGGTGACGGTGGCAGGCCGACGCCGTGAGCGCCGCTGCGACCACCAGGATTCCGACGACCGCTCTGATACCGTTCCGCGTCATGGCGATCTCCTTCCTTTTCGAACGCCGGGTTTTTGGCATTCCCGGTCCGACACACCATTAAAACATCCGCAAGCCATAGGCCGCCTTCTTCACCGGCTGTCCTGGAACCGTGTGCCCTTCGTCGAGCCAGCGGGCGATAACGCCGTCCACAGCCCACTTCCCCCCGCCGACGACCACCAGGGCGGCGCTCATGGCAATGACGAGCAAGTGAAATTCAAACCCTTCTCCCTGCTGCTGCCCGAACCAGTTCATGTAGAACCCGTGAGGCCAGTGCACGGTGGCGATCGCGCCGAGCATGATGACGATATAGCTGGCCGCGGTGAATCGTGTCAGCAAACCGGCGACCAACGCCAGGCTGCCGATGGACTCTCCGATGATCACGAGAAACGCCACAAGCCACGGAAGCCCCATTTTCTGGGTGAAAAATCCCATCGTGCCTTCAAATCCGTACCCTCCGAACCACCCCAACAACTTTTGGGCGCCGTGAGCGAATATCACGCTCCCTAGCCCAACCCGTAGAATGAGACCGGCCCACGAATCATCCGTCTTGAAGAACGACATGTTGACCTCCCAGCTTGACGCTTGATTGTTGAGAACGCCGACCGTCACGCGACTTCGCCGCATCCGTGCCATGAACCGGCGCCGCCGATGACGGCCAGTTCGCGTGTGCCGCCCTTATTGGGCTTTCCTCAGATCGATCACGTTGCCTTCCTCGTTCAGTTCAACGACGATGTTGGAGCCCTCGGCAATCGGCTTGGTCTTGACCTCCATCCGTTCCAGGGGAAACACCCTGTCCCCTTCGGGCGTGGCCAGTTTGATTTGATCTTTCGTCTTTCCGACATACACCAGCTTGCCGAAAATGAGGCGGTGGGTACCGGCCTTGTGTTTCTCTTTTCCATGGTGGTCGATGACCATCCCTTCCTCGTTGATCCAAAGCGTCACCTCGTCGCCCACGGCTGCATCGGGCGGAGCGGTGTTTGCGCTGATCGTGTATTGGCCCGCCGGCGTTTTGACATACACGAGACCGGATTGGATTTTGGCCACCGTGCCGTCCACCTTGATCTCGTGTCCCGGGTTCGTGCGCGGGTGCCGCTCAAAACTCATCTCCACGGTGAAGCGATGCACGTCGATCACCTTGCCGGCTTCGTTCAATTCGAGGGTAACCGGCGCACCTTCCTCGAACGCGGACAGTTGAGAGCGCCCTGTTTGCACATCGAACGCCTTTTCGCCCTCCGGCGTCCAGAGCTTGATCTCCCGCTTGTCCGACGAGGTGTACACGAGGTTGCCGGTCACGAACCGATGCGCGTGGCTCTTGTCGCCTTTTCGATGCACGTCGATGACGGCGTTGTTCTCATTCACCTGCATCTCCACTTCTTCCCCCACTTCGAGTCCTTTGGGTGTGACCGCAGACGCAATGGTCATGGTCCCCCATGAGGTCTTTACCGTGGTGAGACCCGATTGAATCTTGGAGACGACGCCGCTGACTTTCATGTGAGTTCCCGGACCATGCCGGTGCGTTCCTCCTTCGTCCGCCGGAACCGATGCCGCGGCCAGCAGCAGGCTCAGCATGACGGCTCCGGAGACCGACCGTGTCCGCGAGGGCTTGTTGCGTTCTTTCGAGATCCCATGCTCGTTCATCGTCATGTTCTCCTCCGTGATATAGGAAACGACCGTTGCTGTGTCGAAGACTCCGCAAAGGTTGGGCGAACGCTTCGCCCTTGGTTCTCCATGCGCTTGCTACCCGGTTGAATGGCAAAGCCCGTTCCAGCGGGTGCGCGCGGTCAACGTCCGGCTCAACCGGCTGAAAGTACGAACGAATTGTCCTGCGTAGAAGATGCGGCTAGCGGATGATCCGGTGGAGTGACGAAGAACGGTGACGAGGCTTCGTCAGATGACGAGGCGTTTCGTCATCGGTATGGGCGGCTGATTCCGAGTTTCTTCATGCGTGACGTAAGCGTGGTGCGCTTGAGCCCGAGTTTCGCCGCGGCTCCGTCGGGGCCGCCGATGACCCATTTGACTTCACGGAGCGTTTGCACGATCAATTCGCGCTCGCCGTCCCGGAGCGTCGGTCCCTCAGCAATATGAGCCCCGGCGTCGGCTTGAAGCTCCGCGAGCGGTACCTGCAATTCCCTTCCTTGCGTGAGAATGACCGAACGCTCGACCAGGTTTTCAAGCTCCCTGATGTTGCCGGGCCAAGCGTAACGGGAAAGCACGTCGAGCGTCTTCGCAGGGACGGCATGAACGGCCTTGTTCATGCGCACCGCGTAATGCTGCGTGAAATACCGGACCAACGCGGGAATGTCTTCCGGGCGCTCTCGAAGCGGGGGAAGGACAACCGGAAAGACGTTCAGCCGGTAGTACAGATCGCTCCGGAACTGTCTGGACTCCACCAAGCTCTTGAGATCCCGATTCGTGGCGGCGATGAGCCGCGCGTTGACGCGCAGCGTTTTCGTCCCGCCCAACCGTTCGAACTCCTGCTCCTGCAGGACCCGCAGCAGCTTGGACTGCAATTCCAGGGGGATCTCGCCCACTTCATCGAGAAAGAGGGTCCCTTTGTCCGCCAGCTCGAACCGGCCGATCTTTTGGGCGATCGCCCCGGTGAAGGCGCCGCGCTCGTGGCCGAACAGCTCGCTCTCCAATAACCCGCTCGGAATGGCGGCGCAGTTCAGCTTCACGAACGTGCGATCGCTGCGGCTGCTGAGCCGATGAATGGCTCGTGCGATCAATTCCTTTCCCGTCCCCGTCTCTCCTTGAATGAGCACGGTGGAGTCGGTCGGAGCCACCACGCCCACCTGCTTGAGAACGTGTTTCAAGGCCTTGCTGCCTCCGATGATGTCCTCAAACCCGTGCGCGGTACGGAGCTCCTCCTCCAGATACAGCTTCTCTTCGACCAGTTTGTCTTTGAGCTCGGCGATCTGCTGGAATGCAAGAACGTTCTCCACGGCGACGGCGACCTGTTTGGCAACCTGCCCAAGAAATTCCAGGTCCGGTTCGGCATAGGCCTGCTCCTGCAAGCTCAAAAATCCCACGGCGCCCAACTGCGCCCGTGCAGTCGTCAAGGGGACGAAACAGAACGACCTCGTCCGATCCTCCCTCATATAACTGGTGACTTTCGGCCAGCGTCGTTCTTCCTGCAGATCGGGGACGATGAGCGGCTGTTGGGTTCGCCATACCAACCCGGATGGACAGTCGTCCGTCGCCACTTCGTGGCCGCCGACAAGGTCGGCCGGCACGTTCGCCTGAATCGTGTGCAGACGCATGACCTCTTTGAGAGGATCGTGCAAAGACAGGTCCACGTAGTTGACCCGCACAACGCGCGGAAGCCGGTGGGCCAGGTCGCTAAACAGTCCGTCGAGATCCCGATGGGCCGCAATCGCCTGGGCGACTTCCAGCAAGCCTTGATACCGTTCCGCAAGGCTCTCGACAAGGATCTCTGATGGAGGTTCGGATTGCGGGCTCACGCGCGCAGTATGGCGCAAGAGGTAGTGCTGCTCAAGAGGAGGGTTCTCGAATGGTCAACCGACTCTGTGGACACGGCTCTTACAAGGACCGAGGCCGGCGGCATCGATGACGATGACGCCTCCTTGACCCTCCTTTCTTCCCTCTGTAACCTTCACCCATGAAACGTGCCGGCCTATGGGTCCTTGGGGTCTTGATACTGATCATATTGCTGGTCCGGACCGTGGACTGGGAATTTGCCCGTCCGACGATGAATGCACCGCTCCCCGAATGGCATCCTGAATATGGATATCGGTTTGCCAACCTGCCCCCCACGGTCGACCGCAATTCGGACAGCCTGTTCGTCGTGGCCTCCTTCTCGGGCGGAGGGGCACGGGCATCGGCCCTCTCGTACGGCGTCTTAAAAGAATTGGCGCAGACCCCGATCGTCTGGGAGGGCTATCGGAAGCGGCTGATCGATGAACTGACGATCATCAATGCCTTGTCGGGCGGCAGTTTCACCGCCGCGTACTATGCCCTCCATCACGACCGCATCTTTCGCGACTTCGAATCCCGGTTCTTGCGAAAGGATTGGGAGAGCGAGCTGCGCGCGCGGGTGCTGCAGTCTCCCAGCAATTGGCTCCGCCTGTGGTCGCCCTATTTCGGCCGGGCCCATATTTTTGCCGAATTGTTGGACGAGGCGCTGTTCGACGGCGCGACCTTCAACGATCTGGCCTCGAGCGATCAACGGCCGATTATTTTCCTGCATGCCTCCGATATGGCCACGGTCTCGCGGTTCGAATTCAACCAGCGGCAGTTCGACCTGATCTGTTCCGACCTCAGCCAATTGCACCTCTCGGTGGCGACGGCTTCGTCGAGCGCATTGCCGATGGTCCTCAGCCCCATTTCGTTGAAGAATTATGCCGGGCAGTGCGGATTCGACCCGCCACGACACCTGGTCGAAGAGAACCGCAACCCGAGAGGTCGCAAGCGCCGGAACGAACTGCGGTCGTATCTCGACTCGGAGAAGCGGCCGTACATCCACCTGTTGGACGGGGGACTGGCGGACAACATCGGGATGCGGGGCGTGTTGGAGCTGTCGGCACTCGTCGACGACATCGAAGCCTCGTTCGAAGTGCTCGGGGCGAAAAAGATCCAGAAGCTCGTCTATCTGATGGTGAGCGCGGAGACCATGCCGGACCTGAACCACTACAAGCTCGACGAGCTTCCCAGCCTCACGCGGGCCTTGAACGCCTTGATCGACATCCCGATCAACCGGTATTCCGATGACACGTTCGAGCTAATGCGGCAGGCTGTGACGGAATGGCGGACACAACTCCAGCATCGAGTACGAAGGGAGAGTAGCGTGTTCACGCCGGATGTCGAGATCTACTTCATCAATGCGAGCTTGTCGGAGTTGGAAGACCAAGAGGAACAGGCCCGCCTGATGCGCATTCCCACCAATCTGGCGCTCTCCAGCGATCAGGTCGACCAGTTGATCTCGGCCGCCTCAAAACTCATCCGGAATGACAAGGAGTTTCAACGGCTTCTCCGGGATTTGGGGAAAGAGGTCCTCGTCCACTGATGCGTCTCGCGGCCGACACTTCTGTTCGAGTTCTTTTCCAATTCGGGGATGATCCGCCGCAAAGGTTCCGTGAACCGGCAACGCCGTCATGCTCGGGCTGCGTTGGCCTTACGTCGCGATAACAGGCAATTCACGGGAGCCACTCGCCTCGTCCTGAATACGGAGACGTTCGGCCCGCGAGGCGTTGAGGACTTGTTCGAGCACATCATCGCTCAGATGCGTGAGCTGCGCCGCTGCGTCTTTCATATCGGCGTGTTCGACCGCTCGTGACAGCACTTCCGCTCTTGTAGCTCCCTTTTTTTGTCCAAGGAACGGTTTGATGATGAGATACAGGACGTCACGTGCAGGCATATACCGGAGAAAGCGACGCAACAATTTGAACGTTTGAAGAGGGTACCGAGTGAGTTTATACAAAAACAATCGCTTCAGCCCCTCTTGCCTCACCCGGTTGATCGTTTCCCCGGGCAGGCAGGTGGGATCGATCTCGGAGCATTTGAAATACTTGTACCAGTCCGTGGCTTCCTTCACTAGTCCGCGCTTCACGTATTCCTGCCACAACGGCGTCCCGCGGTAGACGCACAGCCGATTAAATCCGAATGTGTCGAGGGGTAACTTGGAGGCGAAGTCGAAGGTCGCTTCCATGTCCTGAACCGTCTCGTCGGGATTGCCCACCGTAAAGAATCCGTGAACGATTTCGATTCCGGCTTGTTTGGCGTTGGTGACCGCGGTGCGCACCTCTTCTAGCGTTTGTTCTTTGTTGAGCCGGTCAAGAATCTTCTGACTTCCGCTCTCGATCCCGAACATGACGGTTCGGCAATGGGCGTTCGCCATGGCGGGAAACAGATGCTGGGCGACGGAGTCCACACGCCCTTCGATGCCCCACTGAATCTTCAGTCTTTCCCGTACGATGCCGCTGCAGATGGCCTCGATGCGCTTGGGCTGAAGAAGAAAATGATCGTCCACAAAATACACCGATCCGTATCCCAGTTCCTCGAGATGCTTCAGTTCCGCCACGACATGCTGTGCGCTCCGTGCGCGCCATTTGCCTTCATTGAAAATGGGAATGTCGCAAAACACGCACGGCCAAGGGCACCCTCTTGACGTCTGCATGGTGGTAAAGCGTTCCAGGGAAAGTACGGCGGGAACGTCGAGCGGCATCGACTCCACGAAATCCAGCTTCAGGCTTTCCCGGTCCGGAAACGGCCATTGGTCCAGCTGTCGTTCGATCGGACGTCCGGGATTCTGCACCACCCTGCCGTCCTTCATCCACGTGAGGCCGGCGACGCATTCGGGATCGTCCAGCCGCGCCAGCAGATCGAGGAGCAGTTGCTCTCCATCGCCTCGGCACACAAAATCCACTTCCGGACATTGCAGCTTCACGAGCGGCGCGTTCAGGCTGGCGAACACGCCCCCGAACGCCAGCTTCACCGCTGGATTACTCGCGCGGATTTGTCTGGCCAGCATTTTGGCGTAGGGATAGCTCGTGGTGCTGAGAAAGCTGAGCCCCACCAGATCAGGCCGGTCGTGCTTGATCGCCTCTACAATGACCTGGTTTGGGGTATCCGGGTTGGCCTGGTCGAACATCACACAGTCGTGGCCCGCATGTTTCAAGACTGCGGACAGCGACATAATGCCGATGGGAGGAAAGCCCATGACGCGAAGATTCCCGTTCTTCGCTCGAGTCTTGGCCGGGAGGGCGTAAAACTGCGGATCACGGACATGGATCAGAAAGATACGCAGACAAACTCCCTTCTCAACGTCGCAGAACCCTTACGGCGGTAAAGCGCGGAGTGAACTTCAGGCAAGAACAGATGCGAGGATCAATCGGACACACCATATCATGATATGGCGATCTTGCACAGAAATAATCTCTGGTGATTCGTGCGTGGGCTGTGCTAATCTGTGGCAGGTTTCGTGTGGCGGGCCTCACATGAAACGGTAAATCAGACGGCCTATCATCGATGTTGTTGTCACCCAGAAACTGATCGGAAGCCTGACCAAAGCCGCTTGCTGTGATTGCGTCTTCGGCCCTCTCCTTCCTCTCTTAACATCGCTCTGGCGTTTCCGACAATGTCACCTTATCTGAAGGGAGGACCCCATGGGTTCTAAACTCTATGTTGGCGGTTTGCCGTATGCGGCAACCGAATCGCAACTCACCACTCTGTTTGCCGCACACGGCACGGTTGAATCCGCCCGTGTCATCGCGGACAAGTTTACCGGCCAATCGCGAGGCTTCGGCTTCGTCGAAATGTCGACGCCGGAAGAAGCCCAGGCCGCCATTACGGCGTTGAACGGGTCTCAAATGGACGGTCGGTCACTGACGGTGAACGAAGCGAAGCCGCAGGAGCCTCGCTCTGGCGGTGGAGGACGATCCGGCGGCGGCCGGAATCGGTTCTAATCACCGACGGTACGTGAGGGGCCCCTCGACGAGGGGCCCCTCTTCCATCCTGCTCCGGCCGGTCCTCACCGGTTCTGGCCTCTTCCCATTCGACTGTACCTGCACACACCCCGTCTCCGGGCGCAGTATCAGCAGGAAGAGTCCGGAAAACTTCGCTTAAGAACTCCTGCAATGGTGCCCCGCATCCGGCTTTGAGGCCACGATTCCAGTTCGATGCGTGCGTCCCAGGCCGCCGCAATTGCCTGCTTCATTTCGTGCGGCGAAGCGTCGATCGTGCCGAGGAACGCGCCATGGAGCCGGTCTCCGCGATAGCCGGGCCTCCTCTTCGGTTCTTTCAAATAGCGAGCGATGAGATCGGCCCGCATGCCGTATAGGATGGTGCCGTGAAAGAGGAGGCCTTTCCTTTTCCTTCGTTGCGCATTTCCCGAAATCTTGATCCCCTCGACGGCCAAATCGCTGATGCCTTCGAAAGCGATCGCCGGCTGCCATCGTCGGAGGGCCTTGGCGATGCGCTGCAGGATAAATCGATTGGCAGCGCGAATGTCCCTCAAATCGGGATGAAAGGACAGCGGGAGCACGAAAGCGTAAGAAAGACATCCCGGTCCTTGCAGCACGGTCCCGCCGCCGCTCGCCCGTCGCAGTACAGGGATGTCGTCTCGTTCGCAGGCGGTGACATCGACATCGTCCGCGAGGATCGAGGCACGGCCCAGCACGGCAAAATGGCGATCGCTTTCCCAGAAGCGCAGGACGGGGTCGCCGCCGTTTTCTTCCAGATCATCCAGCAAGGCTTCGTCGAGGGCAAGATTCTCAACCGGAGTGGGCAGGGTTAGATCGAGCAGACGAAATGGACACTTGACGTTACCCAGCATCATCTCGCTCAGCCCGCGGCCTGCTTCCTTCCCTTGCCAACGCCTACGGCAGCCTCCTCTGAAGGCCTGTAGTCTTGAAGGCTGCGCGCGATGATGCCCGCCGAGAGAGTCGGATACGTCCCTCCGAGTGTCTTTATCCCGAGTCCCGTCAACCGCGCGTCTCTGTTGGAAATGAGCGTGCGAATCTGCCGTTTCACGCGGACCTTCGCTTCGCGGAAGACTTCATCCGCGAGATCCCGCGCATCCAAGTGTCCGGTCGTTTGCTCTTGCGCTTCTGCATAGAGCACGGTAGCCGCAATCGCCGCAAGGTCTTCCCCGATGCTTTCGATGCGGTTTTGGCGCCCCTGGTCGTCCCGAAGCGCCCGCCGATGCCATACCACGGAGTAAAACATCGCGCGCGCGAGCCGCCGGCTTGCGCGTTCCACGAAACGCACCTTGGAGCGGACTCCTGGATGCCGGAATTCCGGCCGGGACGGCAGGAGCCTCGGCATCCATTGCTTCAGGTACCAAGGAATGTAGAAGGAGGCGAGATGACCCAGCTTCGCGAGCCGCCGCAGGCCCGTCGTCTCTTCCTCGAGGTATGTCCGAGCGCGCTCGAGGTGCGGATCGAGAGCCTCGCGCGCCACGAAGGGCCGCAGGATATCCGTCGCACCCTCCCCGATCCGATACATCTCCGCGTCACGAACGAGCTGCTCGATGCCGAAGGCCGGTTCTCCCCGGACCCGCTTGGAATCAGCCGTTTCGTATCCCGTTCCTCCGAAAATGATCTGGGCATCCTTCAAGAACTGGATCGTACGTTCCGAACAGAATATTTTGGCGATCGCCGATTCAATCCGAACGTCGTAGTCGTGCTGGTCGGCCATTCGCCACACGGAGAAGGCAAGCGCCTCCATTGCAAAGAGGTCGGCGGCCATACGTCCCAACCTCATGCGCTGTGTCTGTCGCTCGCCGAGCGGTTTCTGGAAGGTCACTCGGGCATTGGCTCTATCGAGCGTCGGTTGCCATGCCTGTTTGGCCATGCCCAGACAAATGGCGGGAATACTGATCGCCCGGCCGACATTGAGAATGGTGAGCGCGTACTTCAACCCACGCCCGACTTCACCGATGACGTTTGCCGCCGGGACGCGGACATTCGTGAAGGTCATATAGGCATTCTCAATGCCCCTGCAACCCTCGAACTGGCACCGTTGGCGCACCCTCACGCCGGGAAGGTCCATATCGAGGATGAACGCCGTGTGGACTCGCTCATCCGCCTCCTTGCCCTCCGGAACCGGAACCCAGACGGTTCGCCCGTCACGCAGTTCTTTCTTGGCCGGCACTCGCGCGATCAACGTAATATAGCGGGCAATGGTTCCGTTCGTGCACCACAGTTTTTCACCGTTCACCCTGTAGCCCGTACCACCGGCATCCAGCACCGCCTCGGTCTGGACATTCGCGGCGTCCGATCCGGTGACCGATTCGGTGAGCGCAAAGGCCGAAATGGCTTGGCTGGCGACGAGCGGCAAATACTTGCGCTTCTGCTCTTCACTGCCGAAGAGGAGAACCGGCATGGCGATTCCGATGGATTGAGGCACGGCGACGGTCAACGCCAGGATGTTGCTCCAACTCGCGATGAGCATGAGGGCCCGACCGTAGTTCGTATACGAGAACCCGAGACCTCCGTACTCCTTGGGAATCTTCATGCCGAATGCGCCGAGCGCAAACAACCCCTTCAGCACGGCATCGGGAATCTTGGCCGTCCGTTCGATCTCATCGGGATCGACCTGCGTCGTGAGAAACGTCTGGAGCCTGGGGCGATAGCTCTCCCAGATTTCCTTCTGTTCCGGCGATTCTTCAGGGAGAAGCAGCAGTGAGAAATCGGGCCTCCCGGCGAAAAGACCGGCCATAAAGCTACGGCCCGACAACCGATCTCGAGCCTCTTCGATTCGCTCGAAGCCTTTGAACAGCGATCCCATACCTGCTCCGATTCAGAATGCAGGCTGCTCCAAAGGAGAACTGCTCAGAATCTCCTCAAATCGCGCCGTGAAATGGCGCAGCACCGGCGCCTCATACGTCAAGCGGAGGCCGCGAATCGTCTCGCGGTTCCGGAACAGCTCAACGATCGATTCCGCGACATAGGCGATCTGCATGTTCGTATAGACCCGGCGCGGGATGGCCAGCCTCACCATCTCGAGCTCGGGATGGATGGTTCGCCCGCTTGCCGGATCTTTTTTGCCGAACATCACCGTGCCGATTTCCACCCCTCGGATCCCGTACTCCCGGTAGAGGGCGGCGACCAGGGATTGGGCGGGAAATTGTGCCCGCGGAATGTGCGGCAGAAACTCCTTGGCGTTGAGGTATACGGCGTGCCCCCCGACCGGTTTGAGAATGGGCACGCCTGCCTGATCCAGCAACTCTCCCAGATACCGTACCTGTCCGATCCGGAAAGCGAGATAGTCCTCGTCCAGCACTTCGCGCAGCCCTCTGGCCATCGCTTCCAGATCGCGGCCGGCCAATCCCCCGTAGGTGGGAAAACCTTCGACCAGGATGAGCATGTTGGTGATGTCCTGTGCCCACCGATCGTCGTTCAGACTGAGAAATCCCCCTATGTTCACGAGGCCGTCCTTCTTGGCAGACATGGTGCAGCCGTCGCCGTAGCTGAACAGCTCCCGGGCGATGTCGAGAACCGGCGTATCCGCGAACTCCGGCTCCCGCTCCTTGATGAAGAAACAATTTTCGGCAAAGCGGCAGGCGTCGAAGAAGAAAGGAATGCGGTAGCGGTCCAACAGCGCACGGGTCCGCCGGATGTTGTCCATCGAGACCGGTTGCCCGCCGCCGCTGTTGTTCGTGATCGTCAGCATCACCAGCGGAATGCGGTCCGGACCGATCACGTTGATCGCCTCCTCCAACCGAATCACGTCCATGTTGCCTTTGAACGGCAATTCGCAGCGCGGGTCATAGGCCTCTTTGATCACGAGATCCAACGCCTGGGCCTCCTGATGCTCGACGTTGGCCCTGGTCGTGTCGAAATGGATGTTGTTCGGGACGCACATCCCCGGCTTCACCACGGTGGAGAACAGCAGATTTTCAGCCATGCGCCCCTGATGAGTCGGAATCACATGCTTGTACCCGAAGATGGAACGGACGGTTTCCTCAAAGTGATAATAGTTCCGGCTGCCGGCATAGGATTCGTCCCCCAGCATCAAGCCCGCCCATTGGTGGTCGCTCATGGCCGAGGTGCCGCTGTCGGTCAGCAGGTCGACGTACACGCTTTCGGCAGGAACCTGGAACAGGTTGTACCCGGCGTCGCGCAGCAGACGATCCCGCCCCTCGCGCGTCGTGCGCCGGATCGGCTCCACCACCTTGATCTTGAACGGCTCGGAGGGGAACTTCATTCGGCCTACCTCTTGAACCGCGCCAATTCTCCCCGAAATGCCTGGGGGCCTGCGTACTCGAAAACATACCGGGTCATGTCGAAGAGAGGCGCGGGGTCGAGATCGCGCAGAAGATCCGGCTTCCACGTGATCTCCAATTGATTGATCATCGTGATGGGCGTCGGGGGGCCGACCACGCCGAGCTGGGCCTGGCCGTAGGATTGAGAGAAAATGAGGATCTCCCGATCAAACATGGCCGCGTTGAGATCCCTCGCGGCTCCCTGGCTTCCGTAATCTTCTTCGAACCGTTGAAAGGCGGCCGCCCGTTCGAGTTCTTCGCGGAACGCGAAGAAAATGCCGATGCCGGCCCGTTGCTGGTCGTCCATGACCTGAATGGCATCACGCACGACCGATTCCTGCAGCATCTGCTCACGCGTCAGGACCAACAGGCGGCGAATGCGCACTCCCCGCTTGGCCGCCTCCTGGTTGGCCAACAGATAGTTCGGATACAGGGCTTCGCCCTTCTTCCAGATGTTCCAGCGTTCCATGATCGCATCGATGGATTGTTCGGCCGTCTGGACGAGTCGGACGGCCTCGGCGTTTGCTTCCGCCCCCTCATACGTCAACCTCTGCGTTTCGAGCTGACGGAGCTCTCGCCCGATCGCCTCCACCTTGCGCGGAATGTACTTGGGCGTTTTCGGAACGTGGAGCATGACGTCGACGGCGGTCAGCGCCAGGGTCCAATATCCTTTGGCGGCGGACGGGGCCTTATCCTTCTGCGCAATCAACAGAAGCTCAACCGGATTCTTGTCGAGCAGTTTGGCGACCTTGATACAGAGTTCGGGTTTGGGAATCTTGAGACCGCGGCGGATCAAATTGGCTTCGGGCTGAGCGATACCCAGCTTCTTCGCCACCGCGTAATCGCTGTTGAGATCAAACCGCTCCTTAACGGCTTCGAGATACTTGGAGATTTCGGACATGCATCACTCCTCTCGTCCGTCGGTCCAAACCTGGGCGGCCTGAGAATCCATCATGCCGCGTGAGGGCGGCTTTCTTGCGGTGTACGGTCAAGAGACCCTCTGCGCGACAATCCCATCCAAAAATCCTCGAGGAATCCAAGAACGGCCTTCACGCCGCACCGGAAATCTTCCTTTTCCTGATCGGACATACCGGTGTCGTTCGTACTTTCGATGGCTTCCACCGCATGTTCCATTGCCTCCTCGTGGGCGCTTTCGAGTTCTCGATGAAAGGTGAAATAGGTGATGTCCATGTGAGGATGGCGGGTGGATTTCACATAAGCGAGCCCGGGGATCAGATGGTCCCACATGGTAATGGCCATGTTCTCGAGGCCGAAGGATGCGCCCAAGGCCTTGGCATGATTGCCGTCCCCGTACAACTGTTCCATCCCTTCGATATAGCCGCGGGTCGAAGGCAGCATGGGGCGCGACATGGCCTGGCGCACGTCGATGCCGATGGATCGCAAAAAGTCCCGATACAACAGCTCGTGGCGATGTCTGACTTGCCCGTCGCCCAATTCAGAATACAGGACCTTGGTCAGCTCCTCGGCAACCTTTTCGTCCGCCGTATTGACGAGCTGCGACACCAAGATCCGGGGAAAGAAGCGGGCAAAGTTATAGAACTCGACGGCAAATTCCTCGAGTTCCGCGTCGGCGAGATCTCCCGATTGAAAGCGGTCGAGGTACGAATTGTTGATGGCCCCGTGGCTGAGAACGAGACTCCTCATTTCTTGGTAGAACGTCATCGGTCACCTCCGGGTACGAAGCAGACGGTGCACGACATGACGCACGACAGCGCTAATCATTCGAATGATATACTTTTACAATTACACTATCAACCCATGATCATCCGTTAAATCTTTAATATGATGAATAAATCTACCACAAAAACTAATTATTCAGATCCGTACATTCTTTGTACTGCATTTTTAATGTAAAAATACTATTGCATGATATATATTTCATGTTAGTATTTTTCTGAGTTCGAGAGGAGGGTGACTAAGGATCGGTTGGGTACTGCTCCGCGGGAGGAGGCACCATCTATGAACCATTCAATTGGAATTGATCACATCACGCTCTGCGTGGAGAACCTCGATGCAGCGGAATTTCTGTTCACCAAGGTCCTCGGCTTTGAGGTGATCTGGTCGGCCCGGGATGTCGGTACTGAAAAATCTTCGATGGATACGGTCGTGGTGCAGCGAGGAAGCGCCAAGATTGCGCTCATGCAGGGCCGCGACAAGACCGCCAAGTCGCAGATCAGCCAGTTCATCGAGAAATACGGCCAGGGCGTACAACATTTCGCCCTCGAGGTCGATGACATCGAGGCGGCGTGTCGTGAATGGGAAGCCCACGGCGTCAAGTTCAGCGGATCCGTAAAGGAAGGGCGGGACGGATTCGGGCCTCTCAAACAGAGATTCACCTTCCCGCTTTTCCCGGGAAGCGGGTTGTTCATTGAATTGACTCAACGGGTCCATGGGGGTGAGCAGGCAAAAACCTTCGTCCGAAGCACGGTCGAGTCCCTCTACAAGGACATCGAGCGGGATCAGGCATCGGGAATCGAACGGACGATCATCGATTACAGCGCATCCCCGACGCCCGGCGAGAAGAAGCCGTTGAAGCGGGCCTCATAAAGGAACGCTTCGGGCCTTTCAAGAGAGGCCGGCCATGTATCTCAACAGAAAAGGCAAGGTTCCCAATCAAGCCCACGTCGGTATCCCCGAAGGACTATGCGAGGAAGAGCACGGACGTTCCGGGTTCGCCGGACCGGCGTCGCATTTGTATCGGGCCCACCCACCGACGGGCTGGCTGAAGATTGACGGACCGCTGAAACCCCGGGCTTTTTCCTGCAATCGGCTCTCAACAACCGACCGGTCCGCTGCGACACAACCGGCTCTCATGATGCAGAGCCAGGACGCAAGCTTATACGTTTCGTGTCGGACCGAGACAATGACCCATTTCATTCGCAATGCCGACGGGGATGAAGTGCATTTCATCCATCAGGGCACGGGGAGGTTTGAGACAGACTACGGCATCCTCTCTTACGAGCCGGGCGATTACGTCGTGATTCCAAAGGGAACGACCTATCGAATTCACGTCGATGCCGGTCCATCCCTTTTCCTCATCGTCGAAACGCCCGAATCCGTCACGGTGCCGGACCGCGGACCACTCGGCCAGCACGCCTTGTTCGACAAGGGTGTCCTTGTCGCTCCTGAGCTGGGGACGGCGGAACCACCGGAAGCCGAGGGCCAGGAATGGGAAGTCCGCATCAAACGACAGGGGAATTCCACGCTGGTCGTCTATCCCTTCTATCCGATGGACGTGGTCGGATGGAAGGGAGATCTGTGGGTGGCCAAGTTGAACGTGCGTGATTTTCGGCCGGTCACGAGCCCCCGTTACCACTTGCCGCCAAGCGTCCACGGAACATTCAAGGCCGGTGGATGCCTCATTTCCACCTTCGCCCCGAGACCCTTGGAAAGCGATCCTGAGGCGCTTCGTGTTCCGTTCTACCATCGCAACACGGATTACGATGAAGTGCTGTTCTACCATCAGGGAGATTTTTTCAGCCGCGCGGGGATTCAGCCGGGCATGCTGACCTTGCACCCGCAGGGCATCCATCACGGACCGCAGCCCCAAGCCGTGCAAGCCGGCAAGGAAAAGACACAGACGAGCGAAGTCGCGGTGATGATCGAATCCAAAACACCGTTCACGGTACGGCCGGAAATGGAAGCCGTGGAGGTCAAAGACTATGCGCTGAGTTGGAGCCGCCGATGAAGCTCGTCAGTTTCCGAATCGCAACTCCCGTCGGCACGTTCATACGAGTGGGGGCCATGCACGGTCGCAGCCTGGTCGATCTGAACATGGCGTATACGCGCTGGTTGGCCGATCAAGGCGAAGCGCAGCCGCACCGGCTGGCCAACGCCCAAGTCCCCTCGAGCATGCTCGAGTTTCTGGAAGGGGGGACATCGGCAATGGCAGCTGCGCGGAGGGCGATGGGCTACGCCGTGACGCTCGACCCTTCGGCCAAGGGTCCGTCCGGCGAGGCGATATTGTATCCCGCCGCCGCCGTTCAGATCGCCGCTCCCCTGGTCGATCCGCCTTCCCTGCGCGACTTTATCGCCTTTGAAGACCACATCGCCGCGACGTCGAAGAAGCGGGGGCAGCCGATTCCCCCTGAATGGTACAAGGCACCCGTCTACTACAAAGGCAACCATCGGACCATTATCGGGCCGGACGAGGATCTGGTTTGGCCGTTGGACACGACAAAGCTGGATTACGAGTTGGAACTGGCCTGTGTCATCGGACGCAAGGGCAAAGACATCGCCGAACGGGACGCACAGGGTTATATCGCCGGCTATACGATCATGAATGACTTCAGCGCCCGCGATATCCAGTTCCAAGAGATGGCCTGCCGGTTGGGCCCCGCTAAAGGCAAAGATTTTGCGACGGCGCTGGGCCCCTGCCTCGTGACCTCCGACGAGATCGCGGACCTCGGCGGACTCGTCATGGTCGCACGGGTGAACGGACAAGAATGGTCGCGCGGACGGTTCGGGACGATTCACTGGTCCTTTCCGCAAATGATCGGGCACGTGTCCCGCGGGGAAACGATCTATCCGGGAGACATCTTCGGCTCGGGAACCGTGGGAGGAGGATGCGGGCTCGAAATGGACCGTTACTTGAAGCCGGGCGATATTGTGGAGCTGGAAATTCAGCCCATCGGCGTCTTGAGAACTCGTATCGTGGGCGCAACGTCATGACAACAGGGACGCGCGCATGAGCGTTCTGACGGATGAACGGGCCCTTGCGGAATTGATGGATCGACACCGCCAACTCTATGGCGGACCGGCCATAGATCCCAAGCTGAACGCGATCATTCGCGATGGGTCGCATACCCAGCTGACGACGTGGGACGTCCTTCGCGTCTTGCGGACCTCACGGTCGGTCTTCTTCGATACCCACGTCGAAGTCGTCTCGGGCCATCATACGGCCACCTATCTCCGGTTCGACTCCGTTGCCCGTTCTCCGCAGCTGATCGGGCTGTTGTCCGGAGACATGGCCGGCTGGATCCAGCGGACGTTTGAAAACGATCCGATCACGGGCATCGTGGCCACCTCGTCGGCGGCGGAAATCCTCGCCAAGGGGATTGCAGACGTCCTTCATGACACGATGCGGTTGCGCGTGGCGTTAACGCCCTACGACTGCGAGACGGGACGGATCGGAACGGACATCACGGTCGGCGCGATCAAACCAGGCGAACGGTTCTTGGCGCTCAATGATGTCACCACGCGCGGCAACTGCGTGAGCAAGCTCGGCAAAGTCGCCACCGACAACGGCGGCCTGCTGGCCGGGATGATGGTCTTTGCACGCCGGGACAGCGGCCAATTTCCGCTGATGCACGAGCTGACCGCCCAGCACCCCTTCTATTACACGACGGATCTCGATATGCCGCAGTGGGAGCCGGCGCAGTGCCCCCTGTGCCGGCAGAACAAACCCCTGCTGTCCTGGAAAGATATGCCGGAACTCTGACGCACGACTCACCGGACCGGAGGAGCTTATGGACCTTGAGATGGTACGCCAGCACATCAAGCGAGCCGATCTCCTCCAGATGTACTACTACCTCCGCCTCACCCGATCTCTGGAAGATCGCATCACGGCACTCTACCGGCAGGGCCGCATCGCCGGCGGCTGCTATACCAGCCACGGCATGGAAGCCATCGCGGTGGGCTATGCGTCCGCCATTGAACGCGACGATGTCATCGCCCCGTTCCATCGGGACATGGGGGCCTTCCTCATTCGTGGAATCACGCCGGGCGAAGTCCTCGCCCAATATCTCGGCAAGCGAACCGGACCGACCAAAGGGAAAGACGGCAACGTGCACATGGGCGACCTCAAGCGGGGCGTGATCGGCTTCGTCAGCCATCTGGCCGACAATATGCCGGTTGCAGCCGGCGCGGCGCTGGCCTTCAAGATTCGCGGCGAACCCCGCGTGGTCGTTGCCGGAACCGGCGACGGCGGAACCAGCCGCGGTGATTTCCACGAGGCGATGAACTTTGCGGCGGTCCGCAAGCTCCCCGTCGTCTTCTTCTGCAACAACAACCAATATGCCTATTCAACGCCGCAACGCCTTCAAATGGCGATCCAGGACGTGGCCGACCGGGCCATGGCCTACGGGATGCCCGGCGAGATCGTAGACGGAAACGACGTGGCCGCGGTGTACCTGGCTTCGAAACGCGCCGCCGCGAGAGCCCGGGGGGGCGAAGGGCCGACGTTCCTCGAGTTCAAGACCATGCGAATGCACGGCCATTCCGAGCACGACTCAGCCAAATACGTCCCGCATGAGCTGCTGGAGGAATGGAAGAAGAAGGACCCGATCCTGAAGGCCGAGCATCTGCTCGCGCAACTCGGCTACGGCGATGAAGGATACTTTCACGAGGTCGGCGAACGGGCGAAGAAGGAAGTCGAAACGGGCCTGGAGTTTGCCGAGCAGAGTCCGCTGCCGGAAGGACGGGAAGCCTTGGAAGGCGTATTCGCCACCGAAGAAGAGGTGGAATCATGACGACCGCCGCGGCTTCGGCCGAAGTCTCGTATTTGGAAGCGATCTCGCAGGCCCTCGACGAGGAAATGGCCCGCGACGGGCGGGTGTTCCTCATGGGCGAAGACATCGGCGCCTACGGCGGGGCCTTCAAGATCACCGAAGGTTTGCTCCAGAAATACGGCGAGTGGCGGGTCTTGGACACGCCGCTGGCCGAGTCCGGATTCGTGGGAGCGGCCATCGGAGCCGCGATGCTGGGCATGCGGCCGGTCGTCGAAATGCAGTTCGCCGACTTCATTTCCTGCGCGTTCGATCAGATCACCGAAGTCGCGGCCAAGAATCATTACCGTTGGGGAGCCGCGGTGCCGATGGTCATTCGCGCTCCGTTCGGCGGCGGCGTGCACGGAGGTCCTTTTCATTCCGAATGTCCGGAAGGCTGGTTCTTCCACTCGCCGGGACTCAAGCTCGTGGCTCCTTCGACCCCGTACGACGCGAAGGGCCTCCTCAAAGCCGCCATTCGGGACCCCAATCCGGTCATTTACTTCGAGCATAAGTTTCTCTACCGGCGCATCAAAGCAACGCTTCCGCAAGAGGATTACATCGTGCCGATCGGGAAAGCCGATGTGAAGCGAGCCGGCAACGATATCTCGGTCGTTACCTATGGGGCGATGGTCCACCTGGCGCTCGAGGCGGCGCAGGCTCTGGCTCCGGAAGGGATCGACCTGGAAGTGATCGACCTGCGCACGTTGATCCCCCTCGACAAGGACATGGTGTACGGATCGGTGCGCAAGACCGGCAAAGTCATTCTATTGCACGAGGATAACAAGACAGGCGGAATCGGAGCCGAGATCGCGGCGCTCCTGGCCGAGGAATGTTTCGACTGTTTGGACGGGCCGATCGTCCGCATTGCTCCGCCGGATACGCCGGTGCCGTTCAGCACGCCCTTGGAGGAGTTTTTTCTTCCGAAGACCAGTGAAATCGTCGAGGCGGCGAGAAAGTTGGCGGCGTACTAGCGGGCTGTGAGTGTTGAGTCCTTAGTCGGCCGGATATCGGGAGCTCAAAACTGAAAACCGAGAACTGCATCCATGGCGACCGACATCATCATGCCTCAGCTCGGAGAAAGCATCGCAGAAGGAACCGTCGTGAAGTGGTTCATACCGACCGGCGGAACGATTCAAAAGGACCAAGCCCTCTTGGAAGTGGAAACGGAAAAAGTGGATCTCGAAATCCCCTCACCCGTCACGGGCGTGTTGAGCGAGATCATCGTTCCCGAGGGTGACACCGTCCCTGTGGGAACGTTGCTGGCACGGGTCGACAGCACTCCTCCTTCCGAAGTCATCAACCGTGTCGGCGGAGTCGTCGTCCGTCCCTCGCAACCGATGTCCGATGGTGATGGCCGGTATTCTCCCGCCGTCCGGCAACTGGCCAGAGAGCATGGAGTCGATCTGTCGCGGGTGAAGGGAACCGGAACCGGCGGGCGGGTGACCAAGAAAGACGTGCAGGAGTTCATCGCGGAGACCGGAGGTCAAGCCGTATCACCGGCGCCCGGCGGCGAGCTGTCGATGGGAGAAGAAGTCCGGCCCCTGACACAGATGCGGAAAACGATCGCCGAACGGATGATCAAGAGCAAACAGACGTCCGCCCATGTCACCACGTTCTTCGAAACCGACTTTTCGGGCGTCGCCAAGTTCCGGGAAGCGCTCCGACAGAGCTCGGGAGGGAGCCTGACCTATCTGCCGTTCGTGATCCGCGCCGTGACCCGTGCGATTCGAGAGCTGCCGATCATGAACTCGTCTTGGGGAGAGCAAGGCATCGTCATCAAGAAGGATATTCACATCGGCATCGCCACCGCCCTGGACGAGGGCCTCTTGGTTCCGGTGGTACGTCATGCGGATCGAAAGGGACTCACACTGTTGGCCAAAGAAGTGGCGGACCTGGCCGAGCGGGCCAGAGCCAAGAAATTGAGCCCGGAGGAAGTCCAGGGGGGGACCTTTACCATCACAAACCATGGCGGGTTCGGCAGCCTGTTCAGCACGCCGATCATTCATCAACCCCAGATTGCGATATTGGGCGTCGGCGCCATCCAAAAGCGGGCCGTGGTCATCAACGATGCCATCGCAATCCGGACGATGGGCTACTTGAGCCTGTCGTTCGATCACCGGGTCATCGACGGGGCGACGGCGGACCAGTTCATGGCGAAGGTCAGGGGCTATCTCGAACAGAGTCAGTGGGAGCACATCCTGTGAGCAGAACACAGCGGGCGGTCATCGTCAGCGCGGTACGGACGCCGATTGGCAGCTTCAACGGCGCGCTGAGCTCCGTGCCGGCCACCAAGCTGGGCAGTATCGCCGTCGCGGAGGCATTGAAGCGAATCGACCTGCCTCCCGACCGCGTGGACGAGGTGTATATGGGCTGCGTCCTCGGTGCCGGGCTCGGGCAAGCGCCGGCCAGACAAGCCTCGATCGGGGCCGGCATCCCCTACTCGGTCGGCGCCACGACGGTGAACAAGGTCTGCGGGTCCAGCCTCCAGACCGTGATCATGGCGGCCAGGACAATTGCGCTTGGCGAGGCGCGGATCGTCGTGGCCGGTGGCATGGAAAGCATGACCAGGGCACCCTATTTGTTGGAGAAGGCCAGACAGGGGTATCGACTGGGACACGCGGAGTTGGTGGACAGCTTGGTAAAGGACGGCCTGTGGGATGTTTATAACCATTTTCACATGGGCAACGCCGGCGAGTTGTGCGCGGCCAAGTACCGGCTCACGCGCCGGGAGCTCGACGACTTTGCCCTGGAAAGTTACCGGCGGACCAGGGAGGCTATCGCGACCGGGGTCTTCAGGCGGGAAATCGTGCCGGTCGAGACGCCGCAACGCAAAGGCGCGCCCGCGATCGTCACGGAAGACGAAGAGCCGAATCGGGTTGATCTGGGCAAACTGCGCGACCTCAAGCCGGTGTTCCAGGAAGACGGCGTCCTGACCGTGGGCAATTCTCCTGCTTGCAACGATGGCGCGGCCGCAGTCGTCGTCATGGCCGAAGAAGAAGCTGCGCGACTCGGCCTCGCTCCAATCGCGCGCATCGTCGGCTACGCCGGAGCGGCATTGGCGCCCGAGTGGTTTACGATCGCACCGGTCGAGGCGATCACGCGAGCGCTCAAGACGACCGGCCTCTCCATCGGCGACATCGACCTGTTCGAGATCAATGAAGCGTTCTCGGCCGTTTCGCTCGCCGTCAACCGGGAATTGGGGCTCGACCCCAAGAAGGTCAACGTCAACGGTGGAGCGGTTGCGCTGGGGCATCCGATCGGTGCGACCGGTTCGAGGATCCTGACCACCCTCCTGCACGCAATGGAAGCCCGCGGCGCCAGACGGGGGATAGCCGGTCTCTGTATCGGCGGGGGAGAGGCGTTGGCAGTAATTGTGGAAAGGGGATAACCGGGGCAAGGGGGTATGAAGCTCGATGACATCAAGACGATCGGCATCGTCGGTGCCGGCCAGATGGGTCGAGGCATTGCCCAGGTCTGTGCGGCGGCCGGCTATCAAGTTCTGCTGACCGATGTGGCCGAGTCATCGCTCACGGAGGCACTGGCCAAGATCCGTGCCGGTCTGGAACAAGCCGTGGAGCGGGGCAATCTCACCGACCAGCAAGCGGGAGATGCACTGGCGCTCATTCGTCCGATGGCTCAGCTCGACTTGCTGCATGAGAGCCAGCTCGTCATCGAGGCAATTCCCGAAGATCTCGTTCTCAAAGAGCGACTCTTCGCGGAGCTGAACCGCCTCTGCCCTCCCCGCGCCGTCCTCGCCAGCAACACTTCGTCGATTTCAATCACCAAGCTGGGTACGGCCGCCGGACGGCCCGGCCAGGTGGTGGGCCTGCATTTCATGAATCCGGCCCCGGTCATGCGCCTGGTGGAAGTCGTCCGGGGCCTCGAAACCTCGGAGAGTACGCTGCATCTGGCCTTCGATCTGGCAAAGCGGCTCGGCAAGACTCCCGTCGTGGCCAAGGACATGCCGGGCTTCATCGTGAACCGAATCCTCATTCCGATGATCAATGAGGCGATCTTCGCGCTGGAGAACGGGGTGGCGTCGGCCGAAGACATCGACCTCGCGATGACGACCGGAGCCAATCATCCGGTCGGACCCTTGTCGCTGGCGGATCGGATAGGCCTGGATACGGTGCTTTCCATCTGTGAAGTTCTCCACCAGGACTTGGGCGATGCAAAGTTCCGTCCCTGCCCCCTGCTCCGCCGATACGTCGAAGCAGGACGGCTCGGGCGCAAGACCGGTCGGGGGTTCTATTTCTATGAGACGAGCGGAGAAAGGCGCGAAGCACTGAGCAACAGGACCTGATCTCCCGTCCGTCGCCTCGTGAGATTAGTCGGAGGGACGCATCGATGCACGAGCGCAAACCTCGATTCGCCTCGCTCTCGGGATTCGACGTCAACCGTGTGTACTCCGACGACGATCTGAAAGACTGGTCGCCGAAGGACGATCTCGGTTCGCCCGGTGAATTCCCCTACACTCGCGGAGTCTATCCCACCGTGTATCGGGGCCGTCTCTGGACGATGCGGCAGTTTGCCGGCTTCGGATCCGCCGCCGATACCAACCGCCGGTTCAAATACCTCCTCCAGCAGGGTCAGAACGGACTCAGCGTCGCCTTCGACATGCCGACCTTGATGGGCATGGATGCAGACGATCCGCGCGCCCACGGCGAAGTGGGGCATTGCGGCGTCGCGATCTCGTCATTGGCTGATATGGAACGCCTGTTCGACGGCATTCAACTGGACCAGGTGACCACCTCGATGACGATCAACGGGCCGGCCGCCGCCATCTTCGCCATGTACCTGGCTGTCGCGGAGAAACAGGGTATTCCGTTCGAACGCCTGGGCGGCACGCTGCAAAACGACATTCTGAAGGAATACATCGCCCAGAAGGAGTGGCTGTTTCCGCCGGAGCCCTCGTTGCGCCTCATCGTCGACACCATCGAGTATTGCGCAACGCGGGTCCCGAAATGGCATCCCGTCAGCATCAGCGGCTATCACATTCGCGAGGCCGGCTCGACAGCCGTTCAGGAGCTGGCATTTACTCTGTACGACGGACTGACCTACGTGGACGCGGCGGTGAAAGCCGGCCTCGCCGTCGACAGCTTCGCTCCGCAACTCTCGTTCTTCTTCAACGCCCACAACGACCTTTTCGAGGAGGTTGCCAAGTTCCGGGCAGCCCGGAGGCTGTGGGCGCGCGAGATGCGGCGACGCTATCACCCGGAAGATCCGCGGTCGCTGCAGCTTCGCTGTCACGCACAGACGGCCGGCTGTTCGCTCACGGCGCAGCAGCCCATGAACAACGTGGTGCGCACCACGTTGCAGGCCTTGGCGGCGGTGTTGGGCGGTGCGCAATCCCTCCATACCAATTCCATGGACGAAACCCTGGCCCTGCCGACCGAGGAGGCGGTGAAGCTCGCGCTCCGTACCCAGCAGATCATCGCCCAGGAAAGCGAAGTGCCGAATACGGTCGATCCGCTCGGCGGATCGTACTATGTCGAATCGTTGACCAACCGTCTCGAGGAAGCAGCCCTCGACTACTTCCACAAACTGGACGACATGGGCGGCATGGTGAAAGCGATCGAACGAGGGTTTCCTCAACGGGAGATCCTCGACGCCTCGCAGCAGTACCAGCGCGACGTGGAGCGGGGAGAACGAACCATCGTGGGCGTCAGCGATTACGTCGAGCAGGAGGAACATCCGATCCCGATTCTGAAAGTCGGGCCTGAGGTGGAACGCGAGCAGGTGGGACGCCTGTCGGACCTCCGCAAGTCGCGCGATCCGTTCAAGATGGCCGGCACGGTCGAGGCACTCCAGGAAGCGGCGTCCTGCGGCGAGAACATCATGCCCTATCTGATCGATGCCGTGAAGGCCAAGGCCACGCTCGGGGAAATTTGCGGGGCGCTCAAGGAAGTGTTGGGCGTCTATAGGGAGCCGGTGGTGTTATGACAGTCTGTCAGGGTGGTGTAGTCGATCCTCCGCGTGCTCGCCTAGCTGCTGTAGCGAGCGGAAGAACGGCTGCGGCACCCCCCATCCCCCACGTGGAAACGTGGGGGTATTCCGATCTGCTCATGCCTGATACCACAGCCATGAGCAGTCTGGCCTCGCTCGTCCTTCCGCTACGCACATCAGCACGGCTCCCACGCAATGTCTCTTACCACCACTCTGACAGACTCGACTGGGGGAGCAGGAAAGGACAGCGGGTGGCGCGGCGAACGGGGCGCCCCATCGCGCGCAGCGGAAGGGCCCCACTGGGGGATGGGTGGAGCGAGCACGATGGGGCTGTTCGTCGCGACAGGACCCGCAAGATAGCTAACCAAGTTGAGGCGAAATCCTTGAAGTTTGAGTGCCGACCATGAAGCTCGGAGCGTTTGAACTGTACCCCGTCAGCGACGGCCGATTCCGGCTCGACGGCGGCGCCATGTTCGGAGTCGTCCCCAAGGTCCTGTGGGAGAAATGTTGCCACGCGGACGAACTGAACCGCATTCCCCTGAGTCTCACCTGTCTGCTGATCCGGGCGAACGGGAAGAACATCCTCGTGGACACGGGGGTGGGCTCCAAGGAGGACGACAAGCTTCACCGCATGTTTGCGGTCGAACGGTCGCCGACGTTGCTGGACTCCTTGGGGCGGTTGGGCGTGGAGCCGGGCGACGTCCACATCGTGATCAACACCCATCTGCATTTCGACCATGCGGGCGGGAACACGATGAGGCACGAGGATGGGACCCTGACGCCCACGTTTCCCAAGGCCCGGTACGTCATCCAGCGCGGTGAGTTCGACGATGCTGCCCGCGCCAACGAGCGCACCAAGGCCAGCTATCGACCGGCCAACTTCACGCCGATCGCTCACACGCATCAGTGGGAATTCCTGGACGGCGACACGGAATTGGTCCCCGGTGTGACCGCCGTCGTCACGGCCGGCCATACACGCTGCCATCAGGGGATCAGGATCGAATCGGAGGGACAGGTCGCGTTCTACCTGGGCGATCTGATTCCGACGGTGTCGCATCTGCCTCTCCCGTACATCATGGGCTACGATCTGTTCCCCGTTCAAACACTCGAGACGAAACGCTGGGTCCTGGACCGGGCCTTCGAAGAGAAATGGCTGCTGCTCTTCGAGCATGATCCGTTGATCCAGGCCGGCCGCGTCAAGAAAGATCCGGAGGGCAAGTATTTCCTCCAGGAGGTGAAGGCATGGCAGTGATCGTACAACCGTTCCGCGTCTTGATCGGCAAAGTCGGGCTCGACGGCCATGACCGTGGAGTGAAATTGATCGCGCGCGCCTTGCGTGACGCCGGAATGGAAGTCATCTATACCGGCCTTCACCAGACGCCGGAGCAGATCGTCGCTGCGGCGATTCAAGAAGACGTCGATGCGATCGGCTTGAGCATCCTGTCCGGGGCGCACAACACGCTTCTCCGTCGCGTGCTGGAGTTGCTCAAAGAACAGGGAGCCGAGGACATCGCCCTGTTCGGCGGCGGCATCATTCCCGACGACGACCTGCCCGCCCTCCGGGCGGCCGGGGTCAAGGCTCTGTTCAGGCCGGGGACTCCCATGCACGAGATCGTCGCTTTTGTGGAAGGGATCAAAGCACGAGGTTGACCGGTCATGCGCATCATCAAGACCTCGCTCGTGACGACATCCGAAGAATTCTCGTCGAATGTGGCCCACTACGAAGGCCTGAAAGCCGATCTCGACAAACATCTCACCCTCGCCGGGGCCGGTGGTCCGGCCGACGCGGTCGCGCTCCACAAACGACGCGGCAAGCTGACGGTTCGCGAACGGGTCGCGGCGTTGCTGGATCCGGATTCACCCTGGCTCGAACTGAGCCCCCTCGCCGCCTGCGGGATGTACGACGAGCAGGTTCCTGCCGCCGGCCTGATCAGCGGCATCGGCTTCGTGTCGGGACGACCCTGCGTCGTCGCCGCCAACGACGCCACGGTCAAGGGCGGCACCTATTTCCCGATGACGATCAAGAAGCATCTGCGGGCGCAGGAGATCGCCCTGGAGAACCGGCTGCCCGCGATCTATCTCGTCGACTCCGGGGGAATCTTCCTCCCCATGCAGGCCGAAGTCTTTGCGGACAAGGACCACTTCGGACGGATTTTCTACAACCAGGCGCGGATGTCCGCACTGGGTATTCCGCAGATCGCCGTGGTCATGGGCATGTGTACCGCGGGCGGCGCCTACGTACCGGCGATGTGCGACGAGAATGTCATCGTGAAGGGAACCGGCACCATTTATCTGGGCGGGCCGCCCCTGGTGAAGGCTGCGACCGGCGAGGAGGTCACCCCTGAAGAACTCGGCGGCGCCGATCTGCATACGAGGCTGTCCGGCGTGAGCGACCATCTGGCCGAGAACGACCGGGACGCGCTGGAGATCTGCCGGTCGATCGTCGCCACGTTGCCTCGACGGCCCGCCAGACGGCGTGAAAATGAAAGCGAAGAGCCGCTCTACCGGGCCAGTGATCTCTATGGACTCATCCCGAGCAATCCCCGGAAGACGGCCGAGGCACACGAGGTGATCGCCCGGCTGGTGGACGGAAGCAGATTTCACGAGTTCAAGGCGCGCTACGGCCAAACACTGACGTGCGGATTCGCGCGCTGGACGGGACATCAGGTCGGTATCGTCGCCAATAACGGCGTGCTGTTGTCGGAGGCCGCCTTGAAGGGTGCGCATTTCGTCCAGCTCTGCACCCAGCGGCGCATCCCGCTCGTCTTTCTGCAGAACATTACCGGGTTCATGGTCGGCAAAGACTATGAAGCCCGCGGGATCATCAAGGACGGCGCGAAGATGGTCCAGGCGGTGGCGACCGCCGACGTGCCGAAGTTCACCGTCATCATCGGCGCCTCCCATGGCGCCGGCAATTACGCGATGTGCGGCCGTGGCTATGGACCCCGATTCCTCTTCCTCTGGCCCAACGCGCGGACCTCGGTGATGGGGGCGCAGCAGGCCGCCCATGTGCTGGTGACCGTCAAGCGGCAGCAACGGGCGCGAGAGCAGGTCATGCTCTCCGAGGACGAGCAGCGGAAGATGAGCGAGTCCACCCTGTCCCAGTATGAGCGGGAAGGCGGCCCCTATTTCAGTACGGCCCGTCTCTGGGATGACGGGATCATCGACCCGGCCGACACGCGACGCATCCTCGGCCTGTGTTTGGACGTCGCCATGACTGCGCCGGTCCGTCCGTCGCACCCGCCCGTGTTTCGCATGTGAGGAGCGCATGAAGAACCCTGTCGCCATCCTGGTCGAATCGAACGACGGCGCGGCCCGCGTGACGCTGAACCGTCCTCACAGGCGGAACGCGTTCGATGCCGGTATGGTCGAAGAACTGTGCCGGGCCTTCGCCGAGTTGGGTCGGGCCCCTTCGACCCGGGCGATCGTCTTGACTGGCAACGGTTCCGCGTTTTGCGCCGGCGCTGATATTGATTGGATGAGGTCCGGTGGAACTCTGTCCCCGTCGGAAGTGCAACAAGAGGCGGAGCGGCTGATGAAGATGTTCCGTGCCATCGACGAATGTCCTTGCCCCGTCATCGCGCGGATCCAGGGCCCGGCCTTTGGAGGCGGAGTCGGCATGGTCGCAGCCTGTGACATCGCCGTGGCGGCCGGGGACGCGACGTTCGCCCTCAGCGAGGTCCGCTTGGGAATGGTGCCGGCGGTGATTGCTCCTTTTCTGCTCCGCAAGACCGGCGAATCGTTCCTGCGACGATTCTGCCTGACCGGCGAACCGTTCTCTGCATCGGCCGCCAAACACGGAAACCTCGTTCACGACGTCGTCGAGAGGAATCAACTCGATGTCCGCGTCGATGAGTTGGTCCAGATGGTCCTGCGCCTCGCGCCGCAGGCGGTACGGGACACCAAAGGCCTGCTCCGTCGACTGCTTACCCTGTCCGACGGTGAACGATGGGGTACCTGTGTCGAAGCCAACGTCCGCGCCCGTCTCTCGGCCGAGGCACAAGAAGGACTCCGGGCTTTTCTTGAACGACGCGCTCCGGTCTGGACGGCGATCTCGGAAGAGCAAGGGGACCCGCACGATGTCGCTCGGCAACGGGCATGACAGGGCTGCAAGGCCGATCCGCATTATCGAAGTCGGTCCGCGAGACGGGCTCCAAAACGAACCGGCCATCGTCTCGACCGAGGACAAGGTCTCATTTGTGAACGCCCTGTCTCGAACGGGAGTGACGGAAATCGAGATCGGGTCTTTCGTGTCCCCCCACGCGGTCCCGCAGCTGGCCGATTCGGACGAGGTGGTTCGCAAGATGGAACGCCTTCCTGGTGTCACCTATTCCGCCTTGGTGCCCAACGAGAAGGGATTGGAACGGGCGAGGGCCGCGGCGATGGAAAAGATCGCGGTCTTCACCGCGGCCTCTGAGACGTTTGCTCGACGCAACATCAAATGCGGAGTCCGGGAGTCGATCGACCGGTTCGCCCCGGTGGTGGCCGAAGCCAAACGGGACGGCATGGCCGTGCGCGGCTACATTTCCACCGTGACCCACTGTCCCTTTGAAGGGGCCATCGATCCGGGCCGCGTCGTCGAGGTCATACAACGCCTGCTGCACATCGGAGTCGACGAAATTTCCCTTGGGGACACCATCGGGAAGGCTGCTCCGAACGACGTGCGAAGGCTGCTGGATGAAGCAATGCCGCACATTGAACGAAGGCGGCTCTCGCTGCACTTCCATGACACCTACGGCATGGCCGTGGCCAATGTCCTGGCTGCCTGGATGGACTATGACGTCGGGGCCTTTGATACGGCCGCCGGCGGACTGGGCGGCTGCCCCTACGCGCCGGGAGCATCGGGCAACGTGGCGACGGAAGACGTGGTCTATGCCCTGAAGGCCTCCGGAGCCGCCCTTGCGGTAGACGAGCAGAGGGTGGTCGCGGCAGCCAGACGAATCGCAAAGGCGTTGAACCGTCCCCTCGCGTCCCGAGTGTCGCGCATCCAAACCGACCGAACCTCGTACGAGTCCGTGACATGACCGCCTCAGACCTGCGCCAATCCGGGCGGGAGACCGCCGACGTCGTGACCTTGGCCGATCAGGTCAAGGCCGGCGACATCCGATGCGTCGCTCGTTTGATTACGTTGCTGGAGAACCAAGATCAGGACGGCGCCGCCACGCTTCGCCTGCTTGACTCGGGTCAGCACCATGCGAGCGTGATCGGGATCACCGGCTATCCGGGAGCCGGCAAGAGCACCGTGATCGCTCAACTCGTGACGGCCTACAGGCGTGCGGGCAAGAAGGTCGGAGTGCTGGCCGTCGATATCAGCAGCACTGTGACGGGCGGGGCCTTGCTCGGCGATCGCATCAGGATGGAGGAGCATGCGCTCGATCGCGGCGTGTACATCAGGAGCATGGCCACTCGCGGACGCCGCGGAGGGCTCGCCCGGGCGACCCACGACGCGGCCCTCGTGTTGGAGGCGGCCGGGTATGAGGTCGTTCTGATCGAAACGATCGGGGTGGGGCAAGGCGAAATGGACGTCATGGACGTCGCCCCCACCGTGGTCGCGGTCGTGGCGCCCGGCCTGGGTGACGAGGTCCAGGCCATGAAAGCCGGACTGTTGGAGACCGCTCCGATCATTATCGTCAACAAAGGTGATCATGCCGGCGCGGATTCCACACTCCGGGACTTGCGAGCCTGGTGCCCGCTCGTGCTCCGAACGATCGCCACGACAGGCGACGGAATCCCGGACCTCGTCGCCGCGATCGCCGAACACCAACGGAGCCGCGAGAAGAATGATACAGGCATCTCTCGCCGGCGCCCATGAAGAGAGGGGTATGCGAGAACGACGATCCAGACGGAGGTATTTATCCGGGCGCGACAATGGAACGCCTAGCGCCCGGCTCAAGCGAAGCTTGGCATGGAGGATGTTATGCCACACCAATTATTACTGACCGTCTCTCACCACGTCGCGCGCATCACGCTCCACAATCCGCCGGCGAACGTGCTCAATCTTTCCGTGCTCAAAGAGATGGAGCAGGTTCTGCACGAGGTGGAGGAGGATGAGTTCGTCCGGGTAGTGATCGTGACCGGGACGGGACGATTTTTCTGTGCCGGAGCGGATCTTAATGAATTGGCTCACCTCAACACCGTGCATGGCGGCGCCGAATTTGCCGTTCGCGGCCAGTCGGTGCTCAACCGCATCGAGCGGTCGGAAAAGCCCGTGCTTGCCGCCATCAACGGCACCTGCGTCGGCGGGGGACTGGAGCTCGCCTTGGCCTGCCATATCCGAATGGCCGTCAGCGGAGCCATGATGGGGTTGCCGGAAGTCAAACTCGGCCTCATTCCCGGTTTCGGCGGAACCCAACGCTTGCCGAGGGTCGTCGGAGCGTCAAAGGCGGCGGAAATGATTCTGACGGGCGAGAGTCTACCGGCGGAGGAGGCGCAGCGACTCGGCCTCGTCAGCCGAGTCGTGCCGCGGCACGAGTTGATGACCGAGGTTGAATCGATCGCGGCCCGAATTGCGGCGCGCGGCAAGCCCGCGATCGAAGCGGCGCTGCACGCGATCAGGGGAGGGCTCGACATCCCCCTGTCCGAAGGGCTGGACAGAGAGGCCGAATTGTTCGGCCGGTTGTGCGCCACTGACGACAAGAAAGAAGCCGTCCAGGCGTTTCTCGAAAAGCGGAAACTGAAGCTCGCGGAGACGAACGCATGATGGCATCAACGGCGCTCGCAGACCGTCTCGCGCGGTATAGCCGCAATCTCAGATACGAAGACTTGCCCGGCGCCGTCGTGCACGAGGCGAAGCGGCGTATCCTGGACAGCCTCGGTTGCGCGCTGGGAGCCTGGAATGCGCCGCCCTGCCGGATCGCGCGCCGCATCGCGCAGTCTGTCAAAGTCGCCGACGGGGCGACGCTCTGGGGAACGCGTCACAGGACGCTCCCCGATCTCGCGGCCTTCGCCAACGGCGCGCTGGTCCGGTATCTCGACTTCAACGACACGTACCTTGCCAAGGAACCGGCGCACCCTTCGGACAACCTCGCGGCCGTCCTCGCGGCCGGCGAAGCGTCGCGCGCGTCGGGGAAATCCGTGATCCAGGCCGTGGCGGTTGCCTATGAAGTGCAATGCCGCCTCTGCGACGCAGCGGCGCTGCGGCCGCGCGGCTGGGACCATGTCACGTACGGTTCCTTTTCGTCCACGCTCGGGGCCGCCAAGGTGATGAAACTTTCCGACGCGCAGACTCGGGAGGCCGTCAACCTGGCGGGAGTGGCGAACATCGCGCTGCGGCAGACGCGCGTGGGGGATCTGTCCATGTGGAAGGCCTGCGCCTTTTCCAACACGGCCCGCAACGGGGTCTTCGCCGCCACCTTGGCACGGCGGGGTATGACCGGGCCCTCCCCGATCTTCGAAGGGGAGAAGGGCTTCCTGAAGCTCGTGTCGGGACCGATCGATCTTCCGCCTTTCGCAGGTGAGCGGGGACGGGCACCCGCCATGGCCGGGAGCCAGTCCCCTTCGTTCAAGATCTTGGACACCTACATCAAACATTACCCGGTGGAATATCACGCACAAACGGCGGTGGAGGCGGCGCTGGCGATCAGGGAGACCCTGCTCAAAACGGAAGGCGACGAAGCGCTCGCCTCCATCACCGAAGTTGAAATCGCCAGCTACGACGTCGCGATTGAAATCATCGGCCGCGATCCCGAAAAGTGGCGTCCCCGTACGCGGGAAACCGCCGATCACAGCTTTCCCTACTGTGTGGCTGCCGCCCTGCTGGACGGCACGATCACGCTGCGTTCCTTCGAAACCGCACGTTTCACCGACCCGGCGCTGCACGCATTGATGGAGAAGGTACGCGTCGTTCCGCAGCCTGGCTTCGCCGGCCGTTACCCGCAGGCGATGCCGACGCGCATCACGGTTCGGACGAAAACGGGAAGCTCCTACCTCCAAGAGGTGGACTATCCCCTTGGCCATCCCAAGACCCCGATGTCCGACCGCCAAGTGGAAGACAAATTCCGCCTACTGGCGGAAGGGAAGTTGGATCACGCCCGCATGAGGAAGGTGATTCAGTCGGTCTGGACGCTCGACCGGCTCAAAGACATCGGTGCCTTGATGCCGTTGCTAAGAATCCGGGACACGTGAGGGGTCATGAGCGACAAACGACGAACGAGAAGGACGCTCCCTTTCCGCGAGCTGCTCGACAAGCGGACGCTCGTCCTCCCCGGGGCGTTCAATGCCTTGACGGCCATGCAGATCGAGCGTGCCGGGTTCCACGCGCTGTACGTGTCGGGCGCCGCTCTGTCGGCCGCACGGGGATTGCCGGATATCGGGTTGCTCTCCTTGACGGAAGTGGTATCCGACGCGGCCACCATCACCAAGGCCGTGGCGATCCCCGCGATCGTGGACGCGGACACGGGCTTCGGCCCTCCGCTCGCCGTGATGCGGGCCGTGAAGGAATTCGAGGCGGCCGGGTTGGCCGGGATGCAGATCGAAGATCAGGACCTGCCCAAGAAGTGCGGACACCTGCCGGGAAAACTGCTGGTTTCGACGAGCGACATGGTGAGCAAGATCTGCGCGGCGAGCGAAGCCCGACAGGACCCGGATTTCTTCATCATCGCCCGTACGGATGCGCGCGCCGTCGAAGGATTGGAATCAGCCGTGCGACGGGCGCGGGCCTACATCGATGCCGGCGCGGACGCGATCTTCCCCGAAGCCCTCGAATCGCCCGACGAATTTCGCGCATTTGCCCGGCAACTCGCCAAGGAAGGCGGGAAGGTTCCGCTGGTCGCCAATATGACCGAGTTCGGCAGGACTCCCTATCTGAGCGTAGGCGAATTTGAAGACCTCGGCTATCGGATGGTCCTGTTCCCCGTCACGGCCTTGCGGATGGCGACGAAAGCGATCGATCAGATGCTGTCGGAACTGAAAGCCCGGGGTTCACAGCGCGACCTGTTGGAGCGGATGCTTACCAGAAAACAGCTCTATGACCTGCTGCGGTACGAGGAGTACGAGCAACGGGATCGGCATTTTCATTCGATGGAAGACGGCCATGCGAATCGTTGAGACCGCACACACTCCCGGATACAGCCCGGGACTCGACGGAGTCCTCGCCGGCGAAACGGCCCTGTGCCATGTCGATGAAGGTGATGGAGGTCTGAGGTACCGAGGATACGCGGTCAGCGATTTGGCGGACAAGGCGACCTTCGGGGAGGTGGCCTATTTGCTGCTGTGCGGCAAGCTGCCGAACAGGAAGGAGTTGAAGGATTTCGAGGGGCGGCTCGCAGCGCAGGCTGCGTTGCCCGGTCCTGTCGAGGCGTTTCTTCGCACGAGTCCTCCCGCCGCACATCCCATGGACATTCTGAGAACGAGCGTTTCCCTGCTGGGGATGATCGATGCGGATGCCGAGGACAACTCCCATGACGCGAATCTTCGGAAATCGATCCGCCTCCTGGCGCAAACCCCCTTCATCATCTCGGCCGCGCAGCGGCCCGCGGACATTCTACCGCACGCGGAGTCGCAACAGGATCTGGGCTTCGCCCGAAACCTATTGTACCTGCTCACCGGCCGTCAAGGTGACGACAGGGCGAGCGTAATGGCTCGCGTGCTCGACGTGTCGCTTACACTCTATGCCGAACATGAATTCAATGCCTCCACATTCGCCGCCCGCGTGACGGCATCGACCATGACGGATCTCTACTCGGCCGTGACCTCGGCGATCGGCACGCTCAAAGGGCCGCTCCATGGAGGAGCGAATGAGGCCGTCGCGGAGATGTTCATCGAGATCGGGAGTCCCGAGAAAGCGGAGCGCTGGGTTCGGGAGCGGTTGGCAAGCAAACGCCGGATCATGGGCTTCGGCCATCGCGTGCTCAAGAAGGGCGATTCGCGCTCGGCAATCATTCAACGGCACGCCGACCACTTGAGCCGGATCTGCGATGACCGCCGTTGGTACGAAATTGCGGCCACTGTGGATCGCGTGATGCAGCGGGAAAAAGGCCTCTATCCGAACCTCGACTTCTATACGGCGGTAGCCTACCTCCTGATGGGCATCCCTCGCCGCCTCTACACGCCAATCTTCGTCTGCTCGCGTATCGCGGGGTGGTGCGCCCACGTGATCGAGCAACAAGATCACAACCGGCTGATCCGCCCACGGGCCCTATATACGGGGCCGGCAGAAGAGGCCTATGTCGACATCGATCACCGTCGCTGAAGAAATGGCACAGGCGCGGCAGATGGAAAGCGGCGCCCATGCCCTGCCGTGGAACTCGTTCGCGGACTTCTTCCGCTCCCGGGTCTATGACCGGGATCTGGTCAACCGGCCGTTCCTGACCTATTACGACGATGACCGGCAGCTCCGTTGCACGTACAGCTACGCCGAGTTCGGCGCCGTCGTCCAGCGGACCGCTTCATTTCTCCATGACCGGATCGGGCTTCGGCGCGGGGACCGGTTGGCGACGATCCTGTTCAACCACGACGTCACCGTGGTGCTGTACTTTGCCGCCTGGACGGCAGGAATCACGATCGTGCCGATCAACGTCGAAGAGTCCCCCGACAAGAAGCGGTTCATCCTGGACCATTCGGAGGCATCGGCCGTTTGCTGTTGGCACGGCAACGTCAAGGAAGTGCGCGAACTTCAACGAGACCTGCCGACCCTGCGGCAAGTGGTTCCGCTGAACGACGAAGGCTTCCGGGATGGCTCTTGGCACAGACTCGAAGGCGCCAAGGAAGCCCTCTCGAAGGCCTCTCACCCCGCGCCTCACTCCTCCAACCTGAGCGACGAAGCCCTCATCGTCTATACATCCGGGACCACGGGACCGCCCAAAGGGGTGGTCCTTACCGTCCGGAATCTCTTGACCGACGCCGATGCGATCGCCGACTGGCATCGCTTCGACATGAACGATCGCTTGATGTGCGTGCTTCCCATCCACCATGTGAACGGAACCGTCGTCACGCTCCTCACCCCGTTCTACTGCAAGGGAAGCGTCGTCCTGAATCGGAAATTCAAGAGCACGACCTTCTGGCGGAGGCTGCAGGAGGAGGGCGTCACCTGTGTGAGCGTCGTCCCCACCCTCCTCGAGTTTCTGCTCGACGCCAACGAGGACCTGACCCCCTACCGGTTCGAACGGTTCCGAGGCCTCATCTGCGGCGCGGGACCGTTATTGAAAGATACCGCCCTTCGCTTCGAAGAGCGGTTCCATTTTCCGATCCGCCACGGCTACGGCCTGTCGGAAACGACCTGCTATTCATGCTTCTTGCCAAACGATCTGTCGCCCGAAGAACATCGTCACTGGCTGAGCGCCTACGAGTTTCCATCCATCGGCGTGCCGTTGCGACACAACAGGATGGCGATCCTCGACGAACAGGGACAGTCGTTGCCGGAGCGGACGAGGGGCGAAATCTGCATCCGCGGAGGAACCGTCTGCGCCGGCTACTACAAGCGGGACGACGCCAACGAGGCGGCGTTCAGATGGGGCTGGTTCCGTTCCGGGGACGAGGGCTTCTTTCTGCGTGACAAGAACGGGAGACCGTTTTTCTTCATTTCAGGCCGGCTGAAAGAGTTGATCATTCGAGGCGGCGTCAACATCTCACCGCTGGAGATCGATGACGTGTTGAAGCGCCATCCGCTCGTCCGGTTCGCCATGGCCGTTCCGTTCGAACACCGCTACTACGGAGAGGAGATTGCCGCCTACGTGGTCGCCCGAGAGGGCCCCTCTCAGCCGAACGAGACGGATCTGCTGGAACACTGCCGCCGGTTCCTTCCGTTCTCCAAATGTCCAAAGGTCATCCTTTTTGGGCGAGAGGTCCCCTACACGTCGACCGGAAAACCCAAACGCCTGGAGTTGAAAACCCGCCTGGTTCCCACATTGGCCATGTACCGCGAGCATCAATTTACCGAGAATGGCTGAATCGTAGTTTCCAACCTCACAAGAACGAGCTGGAACCGAGAGTGCGACAGGGGCCTTAACGGTCGCTCAACTCGAAGATATCGTGCGCCTCCGTTACCATGCGCATGCCGGTGATCCCGGCAGATTGAACATCGCCGCTCACGAGATGGAGGCGATCGCCAATCACGGCGCCCGCCAGGCCATGGCGGGGCATGGGCATCTTGGGCAGTTCTTCCCAACTATTGGTGGCCGGGTCATACGCCTCCAGGGCGCGAAACGCCGCCAGCAGATGGTTGTCTTGGTGCTCGCCCCCGGCCACATAAATGCGTCCCTTGTGTACGGCCCAAGCTCCACCGCTCCGCTGGGTCGGCATGCGGTTCCCCACTAAGCCCCACTGGTCGGAGGAAGGGTCGTATTCCTCCACCACATTGGTGTTGCTCGCGGTGAAAATAAAAGCGCTCCCGAGTCGGCCCCCAATGACGTAGATTTTATCGTTCACCGCTCCAATCGCGGCATGGTTTCGCGCAGTCGGCATAGGCGAACGTTGAGACCAGCTGTCGGTCTTCGGATCATATTCCTCGACGGTGCCGACCGAACGATGAGGTTTGCCGGGCTGCAGGGCCGACTCGTTCGACCCCGGGTGCACGGCGGCCCCGCCAATCACATAGATTTTTCCGTTCACTACCGCGGCGACGGCGGCGCCACGCTTGGATGGCATGGGCGCCAATGCCCTCCAGCGGTCGGTCGCCGGATTATATTCCCACGCATTATTAATAGGCACCCAGGCCGGCGGTCCGGCCTCGGGCGGTACGAACCCGCCGAAGGCATAGAACTTACCCTCCAGTTCAGTGATGGCCACGTGGTGCGAAGGGAGGGCCATCGCCTGTTTCTTGGTCCACTTGTCGGCGGAGAGATCGTACTCGTACACGAGCCCTTGCGGGATCCACCCAGGCCCCAAGCCGCCGAACACATAGAATTTTCCGCCGGCCGACGCGCCGACCAGCTCCTCGGACGGCTCGGGAAACGGCGCGCCCTTGATCCATTTTCCCGACGGACCTGCCTGGGCCGGCGTGATCATCATGAGAAGCGCGATGACCGCGAACACGATTACCGTTGGCATGTCCTTTCTCCTTTGCACGGGTAAGCGCAAGTTATGCTTTTTTTTTGGCATACCCACCGAGCCGTACAGTTTTCTCAAACTGAGGAATCTTTTAAATGTTCTCAGGGTTGGGACAACCGAGGAAACCAACGCACTTGGTCGACGTCATCGAATCTTATCGCAATTCCAGCCGATGGCCCATGGGATTCGCCAGGTGTTGCGAGCATACGACGCTTCAAGACCCAGGACTATTGCTGGTTCAGCCTTTCGTCATCGCACTGTAAGTTAGAACCATGCCGTACATTCATTGGATCAGAGATCGAGGTCGTCCGCGCGTCATTGGCGTATTTGATGAGATTGCTTCGCCTGCGGAAGAAACTTTACGTCAGACGCTTAAACAATTTGTTTCGAGCCTTGGACAAGCGGAGGCGAGGGCTGCATTGGAGCAATTCAATCGGGAGCAGGACAAATTCACGGACGGCGATTCCCAGGACCATGCCTCCTGAGCAGCCCGCTCGAACAATAGGATACCGGTGAACGACCATCTTTACAGAGGACACACCATTTCTTTGGTCCTGTCCATGGTAGGTTCCATGTGGACCTGTCAGTACGTGATCAAGAAAGACGGGAAAGAGCAAATGGACGGCTTCCCAGACGGCGAGACCTATGAATCTCGAGAACAGGCCGAAGCCGCGGCCCTAGCAAAAGCGAAGGATCTGATTGATACGGCGCAATTGAGCAAAGAGCCTCAGATGGGATAGTATCCGCTCTCGATTTGGCACCCTCGAGTGATTCTGGAGTTAGACTCTTCTTCTTTCGTAGTCAGTAAATAGGGTCCTGCGGTCCCCATCGAAGTCCTGCCAAATCAGGGTCTTCACCGTCAGAGGCAGCTTTACGAGTCGCCTTTTCGGCATTACGTAACGCGCGCTTCGCCTCCTTTTCCTTCCGGTGGGCCTGCAGAGCCTTTTCTCGATCTCGTTTTGCCAGTGTGGTTTTTCCTGCGCGTCCGATGGTGTCCTCCTTCGTAATTTCAGCGTCTGAAAGCCATTAATTGGAGGTTTTCTTTATGGTGCCGTTGTCTATGTTCCGGTGTCGCCGATTCCTGGAGGAAATCGCTTTCGGCGATTTACCAGCGGACCGTGGAGGAGGTAAGCGGGAACGCGTTCCTTCTCCGAACCCAAGGCTCGCCAGTGACGAAATTTCTTTGCGGATGCGGTCAATTGGAAGTACCGTTTCTTGCAGATTGGGATCGGGCAGTCCCAAGAGCTCCCAGCGGATCTTGAGTCGAACGGTTGATCGGGCCTTTTTCCTGCCAGTCCCCATTTCCCCTCCGCCTGAGAATTTCATTGCTGCATCTCCCATCCAAAACACATGATGAATCCATGTGCTGCTCAAAAGGTCTCAGGGTGCCGATTGATCGGTAAGTAAACGGCCTTGCCCTGCATCTCCGGATACAACCCAAACAAGAGTTGGGCCTCAAACCGACTGTCGCGTAGGACCGATGCCGGAAAGGAAAATGCCAGTCGATGTGGCGGAATTCAAATGTGCAGAAGGTTTACTTTACCACGCGGAACGTGTGATGGCAAATTACGCTGAAGCACCGCCAGCACCACAGGGCGGTGTGTGAGCTGGAATGCGGAATTGCGGCGAG
>DAOLIU010000007.1:0-44461 GCA_035328385.1 Nitrospira sp.
GCGCGAGGGCGGCAAGACCGTCGGCTCCGGCGTCGTCACCGAAATCCTGGCGTAACGGGCGAGAAGGACAGGGGTTGGCATGGTAAAGGTTGATCAAAGAATCAGAATTAGGTTGCGCGGGTTCGACTACCGCGTGCTCGACCAATCCGTGGCGGAAATCGTCGAAACCGTCCGTCGCAGCGGGGCCAAGATCGTGGGACCGATTCCGTTGCCGACCAGGATCGAGAAGTTCACGGTGCAGCGGGCCACCCATGCAGACAAGAAGGCGCGCGAGCAATTTGAAATTCGTACGCACAAGCGTCTCATGGACATTATGGAGCCGACGCCGGAGACCATGGACTCGTTGATGAAGCTGAATTTGGCTGCGGGAGTTGATGTTGAAATCAAGTTATGAGTTTTAAGTTTTGAGTGTTGAGTTTCAGAGACGGAAAACTCAAAGCTAACCACTCACGACTCAAAACTGGATGAATTATGACGAACGGATTGCTCGGAAAAAAACTCGGAATGACGCAGGTCTTCGATGAGAGCCAGTTGGTTCCAGTGACGGTGATCACCGCGGGACCCTGTCGGGTTGTGACGGTGAAGACCAAAGAGCGCGATGGATATGAGGCGGTGCAGTTGTCTTACGGCGATGTGAAAGAGCGCCTCCTGTCCAAGGCACAGTTGGGCCATCTCAAGAAGCATGAGGCCCCCGCCAGCCGGACGCTGAAGGAATTCAAGAAGACCGGTGATGTGACGGTTGGTCAGACGATCAAGGTGGATATTTTCAAGAAGGGCGACTGGGTTGACGTCATTGGAGTGTCCAAAGGAAAGGGCTTCCAGGGTGTTGTGCGGCGTCATCACTACTCCGGCGGACCGGAATCGCACGGGTCCATGTTCCATCGCGCCCCCGGATCGATCGGCGCCAGTTCTTTTCCTTCCCGCGTGTGGAAGGGGAAGACGTTGCCGGGACACATGGGTGCGGAACGGGTGACCTCGCAGCGACTGAAGGTGATCGAATCGCGGCCGGATGAGAATCTGCTGTTCGTCCGCGGGACCGTTCCCGGAGCCGCGAATGGATTGCTCGTGGTCAGAAAGTCGAAGAAGGGATAGGACATGCCGACGGTCGACGTCATCGATGTAAACAGGCGCAAGGTAGGGTCTGCCGAGCTCCCCGCCGAAGTGTTCGGCTGCCAGCCGCACGCGGCGTTGGTGCATGAAGCGGTCGTCATGCAGCGTGCCTGTGAGCGGCAAGGCACGGCCTCTACGCTTCGACGCGGAGAGGTCAGCGGGTCCGGTAAGAAACCGTGGAAGCAGAAGCATACCGGCAGAGCGCGCGCCGGTTCCTTGAGGTCTCCTGTCTGGAGGCACGGGGGATCGGTTTTCGGACCGAAACCGAGGAGTTACGCGTTCAGCATGCCGAAGAAAAAGTACCGCGCGGCGCTGCAGAGCGCCTTGTCGGCGAAGGTGGCGGGCGGGCACGTGGTGGTCATGTCGGATCTTTCACTGGCGCAGCCCAAAACGAAATTGCTGGCCAAGACCTTGGGCCAGTTCGGAAACGGCGTTCATATTCTCATTGTCGCGGGGGAGGGCCACACGGGACTCGCTCAGGCCGCCCGAAACCTTCCGACCGTTGCAGTCGTGGCGCCCGATCAGTTGAACGTCTATGACGTGGTGCGTGCCGGAACGATCGTCATCCCTGAGCGGGAGCTGGCTCGCGTGAAGGAGGTCTGGGCATGAGATTGGATCTTCATCGCGTGTTGATTCAGCCGCTCCTGACTGAAAAGGTGACGGCCATGCGTGAATCGAACAATACGGTCAGTTTCCTCGTGCATCCGGAAGCCAATCGAGTGCAAATCAAGCAGGCGGTTGAGACCTTGCTCAAGGTCAAGGTCGAACGGGTGAACGTGCTCAACGTGCAGGGCAAGATCAAGCGCCTGGGGCGGTTCTCCGGGAAGCGGTCCGATTGGAAGAAGGCCTTCGTCAAGCTGAAAGAGGGCGAAAAACTCGAATTGTACGAGAGCGCGTAGAAGGGAAAAGAGGCATCCATGGGGTTGAAAGCCTATAAACCGACAACGTCAGGGCGCCGCGGGATGTCCGTGGTGACCACCAAGGAGTTGAGCGGCAAGCGGCCTGAAAAGTCATTGACGTCGTTTCACCACCGGAGCGGTGGGCGTAATAACGACGGGCGCACGACCGTCCGCTTCCGCGGTGCCGGACATCGGCGGCTGTATCGGAAGATCGATTTTCGCCGGGACAAGGTCGGCATCGCCGCCAAAGTCGCCGCGTTGGAATACGATCCCAACCGGTCCGCCCGGATCGCCCTGCTCAATTATCGGGACGGGGAAAAGCGCTACATTCTGGCGCCGGTCGGTCTTCAGGTCGGCGATGTGTTGCAGTCCGGTGCGGATGCGGAAGTGCGGACCGGAAACGCGCTCCCTTTGGCGAATATGCCCCTGGGTACGACGATCCATAATATCGAGCTCAAGCCCGGCAAGGGCGGTCAGTTGATCCGCAGTGCCGGTGGATTCGCGCAGGTGATGGGCCGGGACGGCGACTACGTGCAGGTGCGGTTGAAGTCGGGCGAGATGCGCAGGGTCCTCGCCTCCTGTATGGCCACCGTCGGCCAGGTGGGAAATCTGGATCACGAGAACATCAATGTGGGGAAAGCCGGTCGATCCCGCTGGATGGGGCGACGCCCGCACGTGCGCGGCGTGGTCATGAATCCGGTCGACCATCCGCACGGCGGCGGCGAAGGTAAATCCGGCCAGGGGAATCCGCATCCCGTCTCACCGTGGGGCCTGCCGACCAAGGGGTACAAGACCCGCAACAACAAGGCGACGGACAAGTACATCATCGCCCGACGCAAGTCAGGAGTGCGCAATGCCTAGATCGGTTAGCAAGGGGCCGTTTGTCGACGACCATCTGCTCAAGAAAGTAGAGCAGATGAATCAGACCAAGGACCGGAAGATCATCAAGACGTGGTCGCGTCGCTCCACCGTCGTTCCGGACATGATCGGGCACACATTTGCGGTGCATAACGGCAAGAAGTTCATTCCCGTCTTTGTCACCGAAAACATGGTCGGCCACAAGCTCGGTGAGTTCGCCCCCACCCGTTTCTTCAAGGGGCACGGACAAGCCAAGACGGAAAAAGCGGTCGCGTTGAAATAGGGCATGATCAGGTAAGGACTAGACATGGCAGAAGCACGAGCAGTACTCAGATTTGTTCGCGTGGCTCCTCGGAAGGCCCGTCCCGTCGTCGACATGATTCGCGGGCAGCAGGTGCCCATGGCCCTGGCGATGCTCAAGCATCTGCCCCGTCATGCGGCGCGTGTCATCGAGAAGGTGCTCCGTTCCGCCGTGGCCAACGCCGAGCAAAAGGAATTGGGGGACAGCGATTCCATGCGTGTCTCCAAGGCATTCGTGAATTGCGGGCCGACCTACAAGCGGTTCCGCGCCCGGTCGATGGGACGGGCCAATGCCATTCAAAAGCGGACGAGTCATATCACGGTCGTCGTGGAGGCGCCGGGCCTCACGGGGAAGTAACGCGCATCGCGGCCGTTCGGCCGCGGTAGAACTGAGGGACAGATCGTATGGGTCAAAAAACGCATCCAATCGGCTACCGGCTCGGTTACAACTATACGTGGAGTTCACGATGGTATGCCGAGAAGGACTACGCCAAGCTGCTGCACCAGGACATCAAGATCCGCAAGATCGTGAAACAGAAGCTCTTTCACGCCGGCGTGGCCAAGGTGGAAATCGAGCGGTCGGGTGATCAGACGCGGGTCATCATCCATACGGCCCGTCCCGGGATCATCATCGGTCGCAAGGGCGCCGAGGTCGACAAGTTGAAGGCTGAATTGGAAAAGCAGTATGGCGGGCAGGTGTACATCACGGTCAAGGAGATCAAAAAGCCCGAGCTGGATGCGCAATTGGTCAGCGAAAACGTGGCGACGCAGTTGGAGAAGCGCGTCGCGTTTCGCCGCGCGATGAAGCGAAGCGTGCAATCGGCGTTGCGCCTTGGGGCGCAGGGAATCAAGATCATGATCGCCGGCCGCTTGGGGGGCGCCGAAATTGCCCGGACCGAGTGGTATCGCGAAGGGCGCGTGCCTCTGCATACGCTGCGGGCGGAGGTCGATTATGGATTTGCGGAAGCCCATACGACGATGGGACAGATCGGCGTGAAAACGTGGATCTACAAAGGGGAAATTCTTCCCGCGCAGCCGCTCAAGCCGGAATCGGCCTTTGAGCGTCGACTGGCATAAGTTTAAGAGGCAAACGTGCTGGCACCGAAAAAAGTCAAGTTTCGAAAGATGATGAAAGGCCGCATGCGAGGCAAGGCCTATCGAGGCGGACATGTCACGCTCGGCGAATTCGGACTGAAGGCGCTGGAGCCCGGTTGGGTGACCAGCCGGCAGATCGAGGCGGCCCGTATTGCCATCACCCGGTACGTGAAGCGTGGTGGACAAGTATGGACGAGAATTTTTCCCGACAAGCCGATCACGAAGAAGCCGGCCGAAACCCGCATGGGCAAGGGGAAGGGCAATCCGGAGTATTGGGTGGCGGTCGTCAAGCCCGGCCGGATTCTCTATGAGATGGGCGGGGTCACACCGGAAATCGCCAACGAAGCATTTCGTTTGGCCGCGCACAAGCTGCCGATCGCGACCAAGTGCGTGGCGCGAGGAGAGTTTTAGGGAGCGTTGGGTTCAGGAGAAGGGCGGAGCTGAGATGGATCTCAAAGAATTAAAGCAGTTGAGTGCGCCTGAGCTGTCGGAAAAGGCCAAGGAGTTGACGCAGGAGTTGTTCAACCTCCGCTTTCAGCTGGGGACCGGACGGCTGGAAAACCCTATGCAGATCCGGAAAACCAAGCGAACGATCGCGCAGGTGAAGACGCTCTTGCGTGAGACGGAACGGGCGAACCAAAAAGCGGGCTCGTAAGAAGAGGGGAAATAGGTACGCACTATGGCAGAGACGGGCGTCAAGCGGCGGGAATGGATCGGGCGGGTCGTCAGCAACAAGATGAACAAGACCGTCGTCGTGGCGGTGGAACGGTCGGTCGTTCATCCCATCTATCGAAAAGTCTTGCGGCGGATCACCAAGTTGAAAGCTCATGACGAGCAGAATGCGTGCGGGATCGGCGACCGGGTGCGGATGATCGAAACCCGGCCGATCAGTAAAGAGAAGCATTGGCGGGTGGTTGAAGTATTGGAAAAAGGGCGCGGCGAGTAGTTCGCTCGTCCACGACGACAAGGAACGAGTCAGACATGATTCAGAACTATACCTACATGGATGTGGCCGATAACTCGGGGGCGAAGCAGGCCATGTGCTTCCATGTTCTCGGCGGCTCGAAACGCCGGTACGCCTCCCTGGGAGACATCATCGTCGTGGCCGTCAAAGAGGCGATTCCCCAGGCGACCGTCAAGAAAGGCGACGTCAGTCGCGCCGTGATCGTACGTACCACGAAAGAAGTCCGGCGTGAAGACGGATCCTATATCAAGTTCGACCGGAATGCGTGCGTGCTGATCAACAAGGAAGGGGAGCCGGTGGGTACCCGCATCTTCGGACCGGTCGCCCGCGAGCTCCGGTGGAAAAAATTCATGAAGATTATTTCGCTGGCTCCGGAAGTCCTGTAGGCCGGATTGCGACATAGGAGTAGACGTGGAAGCGTTACGGAAAGTTCGAGTTCGCAAGGGTGACACCGTCGTGGTCATCGCCGGTCGTGACCGGGGAAAATCGGGGAAGGTCTTGTCGGTTGACCGTGCCGCGGGTCGTGTGGTGGTCGAAAAGTTGAACATGATCAAGCGGCACACCAAGCCGAATCAAAAAGTGAAGCAGGGCGGTATCCTCGAGCGTGAAGCGCCGTTGGCGATTTCCAACGTGATGTTTCTGTGTCCGGTCACGCAGAAGCCGACGCGGCTTGGGGTGCGGGTGCAGGCCGACGGCAAGCGTGTCCGCTTCAGCAAGAAATCCAAGGACGCAGTGGAATAACGGTAAAGGGAAGGCACATGGCGGACGCGAAAGATCCGAAGAAGGCAAAGGGTGCGAAGCCGGCGGGGCGCGCATCGAAGAAAGACGGTGCACCGGCCCCTCAGGCCCTGGACGACGGGAGCGAGGAATCCAAATTCAGTCCCCGCCTTCGTGACATGTATCGGGAGCAGGTCATTCCGGCCCTCATGAAGGAATTCGGATACAAGAATCTGATGCAGGTGCCCAAGCTCGAGCGGATCGTACTGAACGTCGGAATGAGCGAGGCCACTCAGAACGTGAAATTGCTCGAAAGCGCGGCAACCGAGCTGGGGATGATTACCGGACAGAAGCCGATTATTACCAGAGCCAAGAAGGCGATTGCCGGTTTCAAGTTGCGGCAGGGAATGCCGATCGGAACCAAAGTGACGCTACGGAACCGTCGGATGTACGAGTTTTTCGATCGCCTGGTGACCTTGGCGCTGCCTCGGATCCGAGATTTTCGCGGCGTGTCGCCCAAGGCGTTCGACGGACGCGGCAACTATACTTTGGGGCTCAAGGAGCAGTTGATTTTTCCGGAAATCAAGTATGACGAGGTGGCCTCGATCCACGGCATGGACATCACCATCGTGACGACGGCCCGCACCAACGATGAAGGTAAAGCCCTGCTGCGGCAATTGGGGATGCCCTTCCGGACTTAACGCGTAACGAAGGAGCCGATTGTGTCGAGATTAGCCCTGCGCAACAAATGCGCGAAGAAGCCAAAGTTTTCCACGCGCGCGTATCACCGGTGCGGGATCTGCGGACGTGTGCACGGATTCTTGCGCCGGTTCAAGATGTGCAGAATTTGCTTCCGCCTGTTGAGCCTGAAGGGGGAGATCCCCGGAGTCAGGAAGGCCAGCTGGTGACGTGTGACCGGCGGTTATGATTTGCCGTACGATGCGAACAATACAATCATGATGGGTGTGAAGGGAGCCTATGGTTACGGATCCGATCAGTGATTTGTTGGTGAGATTGCGAAACGGATTTCGGCGGCAACATGAAGTGGTCACTATTCCGGCGTCCAAGTTGAAACGCGAGGTCCTGCGTGTTCTGCAGGCGGAGGGCTTCATTCATGGCGTCGAGACGGCGGAAGAGGAAGGCCATCCGGTTCTCAAGGTTCGTCTCCGGTATGTGGGCGAGGGGCAGCCGATGATTACCGGTATGGAGCGTGTGAGCAAGCCGGGCCGACGGGTCTACGTCGGAACTAAGAATATTCCGCGTGTGCGTAACGGTATCGGTATGGCGATTCTCTCGACGTCCAAGGGAATCATGACCGATCAGGCCTCCCGCAAGGCGGGGCTCGGCGGCGAAGTGCTCTGTTCGATCTGGTAGCGATCGGTTGATTGCATCGGCAAGAAGGATGGCGCAGCGATGTCACGCATAGGAAAAAAACCGGTTCCGGTTCCGGCCGGTGTCGACGTGAAAGTGGCGGGATCCGTAGTATCTGTGAAGGGTCCGCTGGGGAAGTTGGACTGGGCGCTGGCACCGGGCATCGGTGTTACGGTGGATAAGGGGCAGGTGCTGATCACCCGGTCGAGCGAGGCGCGCAACGTTCGGGCGTTGCATGGGTTGGTGCGCGCCGAGTTGAGCAATATGGTCCAGGGTGTCACCAAAGGGTATGAGCGGAATCTGGAAATCACCGGCGTCGGCTACAAAGCCGCTGTGCAGGGCCGCACGATGAGTTTCAACGTGGGCTACATCAATCCCGTCGTGTATCCGATTCCCGCCGGGATCGAAGTAAAGATCGACAAGCAGACCATGATCAACGTGAAGGGCATTGACAAGCGGCTCGTGGGGCAGGTAGCGGCCAACCTCCGGGCCATCAAGCCGCCCGACGTCTACAAGCAAAAGGGTGTGCGGTACGTCGGCGAGGTCTTGCGTAAGAAGGAAGGCAAAACAGGGAAGTAGGATGCCATGAACAGTCTGGAGAAGAACCGGCAGCTCGCGCGTCGTCAACGGCGTGTCCGTCAACGGATTTTCGGAACCGACGAGCGCCCGCGGCTCAACGTGTTTCGCAGCAGCAGCCACATCTATGCGCAGATCATCGATGATCTGAAGGGTCTGACGCTGGCGTCGGCGTCGTCCCTCGACAAATCATTGCGGACCACGCTCAAGTCCACGAGCAGCATTGCGGCGGCAAAAGCAGTCGGCAAACTGCTGGCCGAGCGGGCCAAGGCTGCCAAGGTTCAGATGGTCGTGTTCGATCGCGGCGGTCGTCTCTATCACGGCCGAATCAAGGCGTTAGCCGAAGCCTCCCGTGAGGGAGGGTTGCAGTTCTAATGCAGCGCCCGTCGAATCTTCATACAGGAGAGGGGGAGTAGCGCGTGCGAGTTAACCCGGATGAACTTAGTCTGAAAGATAAAGTGGTCTTTATCAACCGCGTGGCCAAAGTGGTAAAAGGCGGCAAGCGGTTCAACTTTTGCGCCCTCGTCGTGGTCGGAGACGGGCAAGGTTGGGTCGGTATCGGCAAAGGCAAAGCGGCCGAAGTCCCGGTGGCGATTTCCAAGGCTGTGCAGCAGGCCAAGAAAAACTTGGTGCATGTGCCGCTCAAGTCCGGAACGATTCCGCACGAGGTTCACGGGCTCTTCGGGGGCGAGCATGTGCTGTTGAAGCCTGCGGCGGAAGGTACCGGAATCATCGCCGGCGGCGCGGTGCGGGCCGTCGTCGAATTGGTCGGCGCCCATAACGTCATCTCCAAGACGCTGGGCAGAGGCAATCCCTTCAATACCGTGCGGGCGACGCTCGACGGCCTGACTCAGCTTCGGAACCCGGAAGAAGTGATGCAGCTGCGCCGCGGCCTCTCAGAGACCCGTGCGGCTGGAGTGGGTGCATGATGGGAACGAATAAAACAGGCACAGCGAGCATACGCATTACCTTGAAGCGAAGCCCCATCGGAACCCCGGAGCGTCATCGGTTGGTCTTGCGTGGACTGGGGCTGCGAAAGATCCGCCAGGCGGTCGTGCGTCCGGACACGCCCCAAGTCCGGGGTCTTATTCATCAGGTCGGCTATTTGCTGGAAGTGCAACCACAATGAATCTACACGAACTGGCTCCCGCCAAAGGAGCAAAGAAGAAGCGCAAGCGGATCGGTCGAGGTCCTGGGTCCGGACACGGAAAGACTGCGACCAAGGGACATAAGGGATTACTGGCCCGTTCCGGTGGCGGCAAGGGGGCTGGCTTCGAGGGCGGGCAGATGCCGCTGATTCGGCGCGTTCCCAAGTACGGGTTCACCAATCCGTTCAGGAAGGAATTTGCCATCGTCAACCTTAAGAGTCTCGCGGGGTTGGCGGAGCAGGGAACCATCACTCCCCAGACATTGGTCGATGCCGGCCTCGTCAGGCGTGTGACGTTGCCGATCAAGATCCTCGGAAACGGGGAACTCAAGAAGCCGCTGGTGGTGCAAGCGCACAAGTTCAGCAAGTCGGCCGAGTCCAAGATCCAAGCCGCAGGAGGAAGAGTCGAGGTCATTCCCGGTGTTTGAGCGGCTCCTGACGAGTTTTCAGAATATTTTCAAGATTCCCGAGCTGCGGACCAGGATCCTGTTCACGCTGGGAATGTTGGTCGTCTATCGGGTCGGTGCACACATCCCCACGCCGGGAATCAATGGGGAAGCGCTCCAGGACTTCCTGCAAAAGCAGGGTGGCGCGCTGCTCGGTTTTTTGGACATTTTTTCCGGCGGCTCTCTGTCGCGGCTGACGATCTTTGCGCTCGGCATCATGCCGTACATCAGCGCATCGATCATTCTTCAGCTCCTGACGGTGGTCATCCCCCATCTGACGAAGCTCGCCAAGGAAGGGGAGCGCGGTCGGAAGAAGATTATTCAGTATACGCGCTTCGGGACGATCGGCATCGCCCTGATTCAAGGATTCGGAATCGCGGTCGGTCTGGAGCAGATGAACAGCGGAGCGTTCGTTCTGGACAAAGGCTGGGGGTTCCGTCTGATGACGGTGATCACCCTGACGGCCGGCACCGCATTTTTGATGTGGCTCGGGGAGCAGATTACTGAACGCGGGATTGGCAACGGCATCTCGCTGATCATTTTTGCGGGGATCGTGGCCCGACTTCCCGCAGCAGTGGCGCAGACGTTCGATCTGTACAAGGTGGGCCAGCTGAGCTTTCTGCTGTTGGCCGCGCTCGCCGTGTTGATGATCGCGGTCGTGGCTGCCATCGTGTTTCTGGAAAGCGGCCGCCGCAAGGTGCCCGTGCAGTATGCAAAGCGGGTGGTGGGACGGCGGGTCTATGGTGGTCAGAGTACGCACATTCCGCTGAAGATCAATACGGCCGGAGTCATTCCGCCGATTTTCGCGTCGTCGATCATTGCGTTCCCTGCCACCATTGCCGGATTTTTTGAGACGCCGTGGGTGAAGGCCGTTGGGGCGCAGTTGGCCCCCGGATCGCTGTTGTATACGCTCATGTACGTCGGGCTGATTCTGTTTTTCTGTTTCTTCTATACGGCAGTGGTGCTCAATCCGGTGGATATGGCCGACAACATGAAAAAATACGGCGGCTTCATCCCAGGGATTCGACCGGGCCAACGGACCTCGGACTACATCTATAAGGTCCTGACGCACATCACGTTCGCGGGGGCGATTTACCTGGCCATCGTCTGCGTGATTCCGGAGCTTCTGATCTACAAATTGAACGTGCCATTTTATTTCGGCGGTACGTCGCTGCTGATCGTGATCGGAGTCGGGTTGGACACAGCGCAGCAAATCGAGTCCCATATGCTGATGCGCAATTATGAAGGGTTTTTGGGAAAGGGCATGGGACCGTTGCGCGGGCGGAGCGGCTGACCCGATGCGCGTGGTATTCCTGGGAGCGCCGGGCGTCGGCAAGGGGACTCAAGCGGACCGAGTTGCCGCTGGGTTCAAGAGCGTGAAGCTTTCCACCGGCGACCTGCTTCGCGAGGCCGTGAGAAATCAAACGGCGCTGGGCCGTGAAGCCAAGGGCTACATGGACCAGGGCAAGCTCGTTTCTGACAGCGTCGTGATCGGGTTGGTCCGGGAAAAGCTTGCCGGCCTTGGCGGAGCGAACGGTTTCATCCTCGACGGGTTTCCGAGGACGGTGGTGCAGGCCGAGGAGTTGGATCGCGTGCTGGCGTCCGCGAATACGCCGCTCGATCGCGTCGTCAACTTTCAGGTCTCCAGGGAGGATGTCGTTCGACGCTTGAGTGGGCGGCGAAGTTGTCCCAAGTGCCAAGCGACATTCCATGTAGACTTCGCTCCGTCGAAAAAGGGGAGCGTCTGCGACCGGTGCGGTGAACCGTTGGTGCAGCGCAGCGATGACCGGCCGGAAGCCATCGAGACGCGGCTGAAGGTGTACGAGGAACAAACGGCCCCGCTGATTCGGTATTACCGCGATCGGCACCTCCTGTCGGAACTCGACGGATCCGGCACGGTAGACGCGGTATTTGAGGCGTTGTCCCGGGTGTTGGCTCCGTACAGGCCGACATGATCATTCTGAAGACGCCAGAGGAAGTTGCCCTGATGGCAAAGGCGTCCAGAGTGGTGGCAGAAGCGCTGGAAGTCCTGAAGCAAGCGGTCAAGCCCGGGATCACGACGGACGAGCTGGACCGGCTGGCTGAGGCGGAGATTCGTGCTCGAGGTGCGCAGCCGGCGTTCAAGGGGTATCGAAATTATCCCAAGACGCTGTGTGCTTCGGTCAATGAACAGGTCGTCCACGGCATCCCTTCCAAGCGCGTGCTGAAAGAGGGAGACATCATCGGGCTGGATCTCGGCGCGATCGTCGAAGGATTCTACGGGGACTCGGCCGTGACCGTCGGCGTGGGACAGGTGGATGACAAGGCGGCGAGGCTGGTTCGCGTGACGGAAGAAGCGCTCGCGCTGGGCATCGAACAGGCGGTGGTGGGAAACCGGTTGTCCGACATTTCCCACGCGGTCCAGCGCCATGTCGAGGCGGCGGGCTATTCCGTCGTTACGGAATTTGTGGGGCACGGGATCGGTCGGCAGCTGCATGAGGAACCGCAAGTGCCCAACTATGGCAGACCCGGACAGGGCCCGCGCTTGCAGCACGGGATGGTCCTCGCCATCGAGCCCATGGTCAACATGGGGGGCGCAGCGGTCAGAATCCTGGACGATCGGTGGACGGCGGTGACGGTGGACGGCAGTTTATCGGCGCATTTCGAGCATACGATCGCGGTTCAGCCGGAGGGGCCTGCGAGGGTCCTCAGCGGATTGTAGCAGGGTCGTTTGTCAGGACATCGGAAGAAAGGATAAGGGTTCGTGCCCAAGGAAGACATCATCGAGATTCAAGGCACCGTGGCCGAAACCTTACCGAACGCGATGTTTCGTGTGCAACTGGACAACGGTCATAAGATTCTGGCGCATATTTCAGGAAAGATGCGCATGCATTTCATCCGCATCCTGCCCGGCGATAAGGTGACGGTCGAAATGTCTCCGTACGATTTGACACGGGGGCGGATTACGTATCGGTTCAAGTAGGAGCATCGGAAGAGCTATGAAAGTGAAATCGTCCGTCAAGCCGATCTGTGCAAAATGTAAGGTGGTCAGACGTCGAGGCGTCGTGCGGATCCTCTGCGAGAATCCGCGGCATAAACAGCGGCAAGGGTGACGAGGCCTGAGGATGACCTCATCAGACTCCTGCTCGCGCAACGCGCGCCCTCGGAAGGACCTCGTTGGACGTGCACAACCGAGTCTGGCGAAGTCATCCTCAGACTGAAGGGCGAAGGGAGACCTAAGGAGAATTTATGGCACGTATCGCCGGAGTGGATTTGCCCAGAGAGAAACGGTCGGATATCGGCCTGACCTATGTGTTCGGTATCGGCCGGGCCGCTGCACGAAATATCCTCGATAAGGCCGGAATCGACGGAGCGATCCGTGTGAAGGATCTCAGTGAAGACCAAATCGTGAAGATCCGCGAGATCATCGATCAGGAGTATCAGGTCGAGGGCGATCTGCGGAAGACCTTTTCGATGAACATCAAGCGCTTGATCGACACCGGCACCTATCGTGGGTTGCGTCACCGCAAAGGGTTGCCCGTTCGCGGTCAGCGGTCAAAGACCAATGCGAGAACCCGCAAGGGGCGTCGCGCGGGAGTCGGCAGCAAGCCGAGACCGGCGGCTCGTCCGGCCTCCACCACCTAATTCATTCGCGGCAAAGGGACTTCCATGAGCGTAAAAAAAGGGAAGAAGAAGGAACGACGGATCGTCCAGAGCGGGATCGCCCACGTGCAGGCCTCGTTCAATAACACCATCGTGACGATCACGGATATGAGCGGCAATACCGTCGTCTGGGCGAGCGCCGGCAATCAAGGATTCAAGGGGTCGCGCAAGAGCACGCCGTTTGCCGCGCAACGCGCAGGTGAAGCAGCAGCTCGAAAGGCGATGGAAAGCGGGATGCGCCAAGTCGATGTCTACGTGAACGGCCCCGGGTCCGGCCGCGAGTCGGCGATCCGCTCGCTCCAAGGAGCGGGACTCCGGATCAATCTCATTCGTGATGTGACGCCCATTCCGCACAACGGATGCAGACCGCCGAAGCGCCGGCGCGTGTAAATTGGCGTGTTTGGTTGTGGAAGTAAGACAAGAATGTGAGGGCACCGACAAGTGACGGTGTCCGGTAACCGGAGGTAGAGAAGTGGCAAAGTATCGAGGTCCTGTCTGTCGGTTGTGCCGGCGTGAGGGGGAGAAGCTGTTTCTGAAAGGCTCCCGCTGCATGACGGAGAAGTGTGCCATCGAGCGGCGCAGCTATCCGCCGGGCCAACATGGGCAGGGGCGGCAGCGAACGTCGGACTACAGCCTCCAGCTTCGAGAGAAGCAGAAATTGCGGCGGATCTATGGGTTGCAGGAACGGCAGTTCCGCGGCGTCTTTGAACGGGCTGAGCGGCAGACAGGCGTCACGGGCGAAGCGCTGTTGCGCCTGCTCGAATCACGACTCGACAACGTGGCCTATCGACTCGGGTTCGGTGCGTCGCGGCGCGAAGCGCGCCAATTGGTGAGCCACGGTCATGTGACGGTCAATGGCCGGAAAATGAATGTTCCCGGCGCGCTGGTCCGGGCCGGAGACGTGGTGGCCGTGCGTGAGCGAAGCAGAAATCTGGTCACCATCCAAGCGGCTCTGGAGTCGGTCGATGGTCGGGGCGTACCGGAATGGCTGGAATTGGACAAGGCCGGATTCAAGGGTACCGTCCGCGCTCTTCCGACGAAGGACCAGATTACATTGCCGGTCAACGAGCAGATGGTCGTCGAACTCTATTCACGGTAACGGTGACTTCATACGGCGCCGCTCCCCTGCAGAATGCTTCGCCGGGGTTGTGCAGGCGCTGACACGATGAAGGGGGACTCATGATTAAAGCGATGAAGGACTTTCAGATCCCACTGCGGGTCGAGGTCGACAAAGAAACCCTGTCTCCAACGTTCGGGCGATTTTCGACCGAGGCCTTTGAGCGGGGATTTGGGACGACGGTGGGCAATGCGTTGCGCCGGGTGCTGCTTTCTTCGTTGACGGGCGCGGCTGTCACGACCGTGAAGATCGAAGGGGTCTTGCACGAGTTTTCCACGATTCCCGGCGTGACCGAAGACGTCACCTCGATCATCCTGAACGTGAAGGGACTTCGGTTGGCGCTCCATACCGACAAACCCAAGACCATCCGTCTCAAGAAGAAAGGGCCGGGTGAAGCGAAAGGTTCGGACATTGTTCACGACGCCGACATCACGATTCTGACCCCAAATCTCCACATCGCCACGTTGGATAAAGATGCGACGCTGGATATGGAGATGACGGTGAAGCACGGCCGCGGTTATGTGCCGGCTGAGCGCAACAAGGAAGAAGGGCTGCCCATCGGCGTGATTGCAATTGATTCGATTTTTTCGCCCATCAAGCGGGTCAACTTCCAGGTTGAAAACGCCCGTGTGGGCCGCATGACCGATTATGACAAGCTGACCTTGGAGGTGTGGACCGACGGAACGATTTCTCCCCGGGATGCACTCTCGACGGCCGCCGGAATTTTGCGGGATCACGTCGACATTTTCATCAATCCTGAAGCGCGGGTGGAAGGTCGTGGGGAGCTGGCCGGCGACGATGCTCAACGTGAGATCAACAAGAACTTGTTCCGTAGCGTCAACGAACTGGAACTGTCTGTCCGGGCGGCGAATTGCCTGAAGAATGCCAACATCAAGACGATTGCCGATCTGGTGCAGAAGACGGAAGCGGAGATGCTGAAGACAAAGAACTTCGGCAAGAAGTCTCTCAACGAAATCAAAGAAATCTTGACCGAAATGGGATTGGGCCTGGGGGTGAAATTGGACGCCTTGCCCTCAAACGGTAATCCCAAGCCGATCGAATAACGAGAATAAGAGGGAACCGTGCGTCACAGAAAAAAAGGCAGACAACTGGGCCGACAGACCAAGCATCGCTGGGCCTTGTTCAGAAGTCTTGTCACGTCGCTGCTCGAACACGAGCGGATCGAAACGACCGAGGCCAAGGCGAAGGAAATCAGGGGATTTACCGATCGTATGATTACGCTTGGTAAAGACGGTTCCCTGCCGGCTCGCCGACGGGCTCTCAGCTTTCTGCGAAGCAAGGCGGTGGTCACGAAGCTCTTCAGCGACGTAGCGACGCGATTCAAGGACCGTCCAGGAGGCTATACCAGGATGGTGAAGACCAGGCGGCGGATTGGCGATGCTGCCGAATTGGTTGCGATCGAATTGGTTTCCCGCACCGAGGTGCCGGCCACGAAACAATCTTCTCCAGCCTCCGCAGCCGCGAAATCCTAGTTCAGTACGGGCCGACGGGACTTCCTGAAGTTCCGCCGGCCCGCTTTCTTCATCCACATCTCCGAATCGGAAATTTTCCCGGTGAAATAGTTCATCCGGCAGGGTGAGAAGTTTACTTGCTCCGACACGCATGCTACTATCGTGCCAGTGGCTGCGATGAGTGAGGAACAGGACATATAAAGTGTGGAGAACACTGGCACAGCGGGGGCTTCTCGGGTTGAGCGTCGTGTTGGCCTGTTATCTTGTGTACCTGCTTATGACGAATTCGACGTCTGCGCCTCCACCGACGAGACAGACCGGAGCGATGGATCAGGCAGATGCCACTATCTCCCGCTTTACCTTCACGCAAACGAAAGGTGACAAGGTGCAGTGGCAGGTCGATGCCAAGCAGGCCAGGCTCTTTGAACAGAAAAAACAAGCCCTCCTCGATACGGTCGCCGTCACGCTCTTTGGACAGGCGGGTAAGGAACTGACCGTGGAAGGGGATGAGGGCACGCTCAATACGGAGACCAAGAATTTTGTTTTGGCCAACCGGGTTGAACCGCTCGTCCTCCGGACGCAGAGCGGGTATACCATTTACACGAATCATTTGGCCTGGACCGATGAAACGCGGGAGATTCGAACGAGCGATCCCGTCCGCATTGTCGGACATGGATTGGAAGTGACCGGCGTCGGATTGTTGGGCCATATGGACCGGGAAGAATTCGAAGTGCTCGAGGACGTGCATGTTGAAGTGTCTCCTGTCTCTTAGCGTTGTGTTCGCTGCCGTATCCCTTGCCGCCCATTCGTCGCCGGCTGCCCCGGCGACTGCCGGCGCCGATCAGTCCGTCAGTACGACCATTACCTCCAAGAAGATGACCGTCAAAAATCAGGACAGCCAGGCGATTTTTGAGGGGGCGGTCGTATTGACGCGCGGTACCTTGGTGGTCTATTCGGATCGGATGATCGTCTCGTTCGGTTCGGCGCAATCCAACGGAGCAGAGGATCGGAAGGGGCGGGAGGCGTCGCAGCGAAAAGGGCCGGATACGGTTTCGAACCGGGCGGTCAACAAGATCGAAGCGATCGGCCGCGTGAAAATCGAGCGTGACAGCGGAAATGCGACCTGTGAAAAGGCAGTGTATTATCGGGAAGAGGACAAGATCGTCCTGACCGGATCGCCTGTGGCGTGGGAGAAGGGAACCAGAGTGAGCGGGAAGCAAATTACCATGTTTCTGGCCGAGGATCGGAGTGTCGTCGAAGGGGGTTCTCACGTGCGGATCGAGTCCGAGGGAGAAGCCAAGTGACCGAAGTGGCGCAAGCCTCCGCGACAGCCTCCACGGTCGCTGGTTCCGGACCTCGAAAGACGGCTCTTCAGGCGACGGGATTGGCGAAGAGCTTTCGTTCGCGGAAAGTCGTCAAGGGCGTGTCTGTGGAAGTGCATGCCGGAGAAGTCGTCGGTTTGCTCGGACCAAACGGGGCAGGCAAGACGACGATTTTCGATATGATGGTGGGTCTTACACAGCCCGACGAAGGGACGATCACGCTGGACGGGGAGCCGTTGACGAACTTGCCCATGTATAAACGTGCGCGCAAAGGAATCGGCTATCTTCCTCAGGAGTCGTCAATTTTTCGGCGCTTGTCCGTTGAGGACAATATTCTGGCAATTCTTGAAATGCTGGATTACTCTCGGTCAGAGCGGGCCGAGCGCGTGGAGTTCTTGCTAAAGGAGCTGGATCTCGGACATATTCGGACAAGCATGGCATACGCATTGTCCGGCGGCGAGCGTCGAAGGTTGGAGATTACCAGGGCATTGGCGACTAATCCTTCATTCATGCTGCTGGACGAACCGTTTGCCGGGATCGATCCGATTGCCGTGGCAGACATTCAGCAGATCATCACTCGACTAAAGGAAAAGGGCATCGGTATCCTTATCACCGATCACAACGTTCAAGAAACGCTTTCCATTACGGATCGTGCGTACATCATCAATGAGGGCTTGATTCTAGAAGCAGGATCTCCCGAGGCCATCGTGAGAAGCGAAACGGCCCGGGCCGTCTATCTCGGCGATCGATTCAAGTTATAAGGAACGAACACGGTGTCGATGAAACTGCGACTCGACCTAAAGCTCAGTCAGAAGCTCATCATGACGCCGCAATTACAGCAGGCGATCAAGCTGCTGCAATTGTCACGGTTGGAGCTGCAACAGAGTCTCGCTCAGCATTTGATGGACAATCCGTTGCTGGACGAGTTGCCGGCCGAAGCCGAGGAAAGTGAGGGGAGTTCCGCCGACGAACAGGTGGAGGACGCCGCCGCCTCCGCCTCCAGCAATTCCGACACGACCGAGTCCGAGGAATCGACCCCAGAGGAGCGCGACACACCCGACGAGGTCTCCGCGGCGGGTTGGGAGGAATATTTCCAGACAGACCGGCGGACCGGAAGCGGGGAGCGGCAGTCCTCATCGTCCGACGACTTTCCTTCATATGAACAGAACATGCGAAAGGCCACCTCCCTTGAGGATCATCTGCTCTGGCAACTGTCTCTTTCCGGCTTGTCGGAACGACAGAAGGTCATCGGCCGATTGCTGATCGGGAATCTGGACGATGACGGCTATCTCCGCATGCCGCTGTCGGAAGTCATCAGCGGGACCGAGTTTACGGAAGCGGAGGTCGAATCCGTTCTCAAGGACATTCAGACGTTCGATCCGACGGGAGTAGGTGCTCGAGACCTTTCAGAATGTCTCCTTTTACAATTGGGACACCTCGGACGAAGTCCCATCGGATCGTTGGGAGCCCGCCCCGGCGCACTGAAGGGGTCGATCGTCGAGGCGATCATCCTCCACCATCTCAAGGACCTCGAGAAGAAGCAATACGCGCGGGTGGCCAAGGCTCTGGACGTAACGATAGAGGAGGTGCTGCAGGCCACCAAAGTGATTGAAGGGCTTGAACCGAAGCCCGGCCGTCCCTTCGACAACACACAGAATTATGTCATCGTCCCGGATGTGTTCGTGGTGAAGAACGAAGGGGAATGGGTCGTATTGCTGAACGACGACGGACTCCCCCGAATGCGGATCAGTCCGTACTACAAACAGCTCATGGCCTCCGGCCAGAGCGGATCGTCTGAAACAAAGGCGTACCTGGACGAACGTCTCCGCGCCGCTCAGTGGGTGATTCGCAGTATCGAACAGCGCAATAAGACCATCGTCAAGGTGGTCTCCAGCATCGTCAAGTTTCAGGAGCAGTTCTTTGAGCACGGGGTACAGTATCTGAAGCCGTTAGTGCTCAAGCAGGTTGCCGAGGACATCGGCATGCACGAGTCGACCATCAGCAGGGTGACAGCGAACAAGTATATGTATTGTCCTCAAGGCATGCTGGAGCTTAAGTTTTTCTTCAATGCAGGTCTGCAGCGTGCGGATCAACCGAGCGACATGTTGTCGTCCGTGACCGTGCGTGAAATGATCCGCAAGATGGTTGCAGCCGAGGATGCTCGTCATCCGTTGAAGGATGAGGAAATCGCCGCGCGCCTCCGCGAACAACAGGTACTGATCGCTCGACGAACGGTTGCGAAGTACCGGGCAGAGGAGAACATTCCTCCAGCGACTCAGCGCAAACAGTTTTTCTAGGCGACAGGATGCAGGTCGGCAGGTCGTCCTATTCGAATGTCCTGATTCCGGCCTGCGAGCATCATGCCGTTTTGGGTCGCATGTCGCTCTGAGATCGCCCACCTCTCACTTGCCATAATCAGTTAGGATGAAACACTCAATAGGAGCAGATGCATGAAGATTACAGGCAGGCATTTGGTCATAACTCCCGCACTCAAACGTCATATTCGTGAAAAGTTTGAACGGTTGGATCGGTACGGAGTGCTGCTGGATCGAATGCAGATTACGCTTGGCGTGAATAAACTGCAGCACACGGCGGAAGTGCTCTGTTCCGTGAACAGAAAAAGATTTCAGGCCAAGACCTCGACCCGTGAAATGTACATGACGATCGACCAATTGGCTGATCGGCTTGAAGCGCAGATTCGCAAATACAAGGAGCGGAGAACCGAACACAAAGGGAGAAAGTCCTCCTCCGGGCGGGTGCCATTCGTGCCCCTTGATTCAGGCGAACACGCGATCGAGGTCGTACGGCCAAAAGTGTCCGTGCTGTCCCGCTCCGTGGCGTCGAGTCGCCTGGACGATCTGCCCGGTTCGATCATGGTGTTTACATGCGCGGACTCTGGAAAGCTGCAAATATTGAAAAGAGCGGAAAGCGGCAAGATCGTGCTCATCGACCCATAAGAGTCTGCGATGCCGGGATTAAAGCTCGTGGTGATCAGCGGTCTCTCCGGCGCGGGTAAGTCACATGCGCTGAAATCGTTCGAGGACGTCGGGTATTTTTGCATCGACAATTTGCCTCCCGCTCTCCTTCCTCCATTCGTCGAGCTGTGCCATCGGCAAGGCGGTGAAATCAGAAACGTGGCTCTGGGCATCGACGTCCGCGAGCGCGTGTTCTTCACCGACTTGGTCGGCGTGTTGGACCGGGTGAGGGCCTTGGGACATTCCGTCGAGCTCTTGTTTCTCGAGGCCAGGGAAGAAGTCTTGGTCAGAAGGTTTTCAGAGTCTCGTAGGCCTCATCCACTACTTCCCGATCTGCCGGTGCTGGAGGGAGTGAGATTTGAGAAAGAGCGTCTCGCCGAGTTGCGGCGTCATGCGGATCGCATCATCGACACGTCAGATTTGACGGTCCATGAGTTGCGGGACCTGCTCGCGAGACAGTTCAGTCAGGACAGCGTCCCCCGACGTTTGACGATCTCCATCATCTCCTTCGGCTATAAGTTCGGAGTTCCCTATGATATCGATTTGCTGTTCGACGTCAGATTCCTGCGCAATCCGTTCTTTGTTCCAGAACTCAAGCCTTTGACCGGAGAGGATCCGAGAGTCAGGGCGTTCGTCCTGGCTGATCCCGATGCAGTGGCATTTATCGGCCATTTGGATCAACTGTTCAAATTCCTCATCCCGCTTTTTGAACGAGAACGCCGCAGTTACCTCAACGTCGCGATCGGTTGTACGGGCGGCCGACATCGATCGGTGTCCGTGGCCAAGCGGTTACAAGAAAGCTTTGCCGCGGCTGGCTATCCGAGTACCGTTGTCCATCGAGATTTGGGCAAGTAACGGCTCCCGCTTTAGTTCTCTCCCTCTCCCAGATTGCATCCATTTTCCTGAAAACGCGGTCGTCATTTCAGACGATTTCTTGACACATGAGAGGCATGAACTATACTTGGCCTGTGCATCGTAACAATTTCCGCTGTGGTGGCGTCGTTTTCGTGTCGGACACTCTGAAGTGATCGTGCGATGCGGGAAATCGAGAAATGATTTTGTCGGTCGCATGAAGTGAGATACAGTCTGAGGCGCGTATGCTGAATTCCCTCAAAAGCCTGGTAGAAACCGATATCTTCTCGATGCTCACGCCGAAGCGTCAGCTGGTGGGACTGGACATCGGGTCAAGCGGCATCAAGCTCGTCCAGCTCAAAGAGCATCGCGGGCGCTATCTATTGCAGAAATTCGGCGTCAAGCCACTTGAGCCTGAGGTCATTGTCGATGGAACGGTCATGGATGAGGGACGCGTCGTCTCAGCGATCAAGGAGCTGTTCGAAGAATTGAAGATCAGGGTGAAGCAAGTGGCCGTTTCCATTTCCGGCCATGCGGTCATCGTAAAGAAAATCAGTCTTCCCCCGATGCCCGACGATGAACTCGAGGGGCAGGTCAGACTCGCCGCGGAGCAATACATTCCGTTTGATATCAATGAAGTGAACATCGACTTTCACGTGCTTCCACCGTCGGAAGGCGATACGGATGAAGGCGAGATGTCCGTTATCCTTGTGGCGGCAAAGAAGGACAAGATCAACGAGTTGACGGAATTGGTCAAGGGAGCCGGTTTGTTTCCCATGGTCATGGACGTTGATGCATTTGCCATGGAGAACATGCATGCCATCAACTATCCCGTTTCCCAGGAAGACACGACGGCACTGGTGAACATCGGTGCCAGCGTGATGAATATCAACATCGTGCGCGGCGGTGTCTCGGTATTTACGCGCGATATTCCGATCGGGGGAAACCGCTATACCGAAGCGATGCAACGGGAGCTTGGTCTCTCGTATGAAGACGCAGAGGAAACGAAAAAGGGCGGCCGTTCGGCAGGTGCGAGTCAATCGGCCGTCACAGGAGTGATCGACAGCGTCAACGCCGAAGTGGCTTCGGAAATCGCGCGTACGGTGGATTATTTCAAGTCCACGATGTCGGACGCCGAAGTCCAACATGTTCTGTTGTGCGGAGGCGGTGCTCAAGTGGCGGGTCTCGAGCAACAGTTGCGCGACCGCATGAACGCCATGGTCGAGATCGCCAATCCATTCGGTGAAATCGACACGTCGGGGTGTGACATGGATCAAGCCACTCTCGCGGAGATGGCTCCGATCGCTGCGGTCGGAGTCGGTTTGGCCCTAAGATCGGTGGGGGACCGATGATTCGCATCAACTTATTGCCCGGGCCGAAAGGGCGCAAGGCAAAGCCCCAGTATGACGTTCGTGCTCAAGCCATGCTTGGGGTCGGCCTGCTCATGATCACGGTTGCAGGGTGCTGGTGGTATTCTGCTGCCCTGGATGAAGAATTGGAAGCTCGACAGACCGAGAAGAGTGACAAGACCAAACAGGTTGCATCCCTCAACGAACAAGTCAAGCAAGTTGCCGACTTCGAACAGCGAAAGCGGCACCTGGAAGACAAGAACCGTATTATTGATCAGTTGGAGAAATCTCGTGTCGGCCCGGTCAAGGTGTTGGACCACGTCAGTCAAAGCCTGGATCCGCTGAAGCTCTGGCTGGTCCGTATCGGCGTCAACGGTCAGAACATCGACTTGGAAGGACGAGCCTTGTCCAACGATGATGTGGTGGAGTTTGTCAACAATCTTCGGCGAACTGATTATTTCACCGGCATCGATCTTCAGGAGAGCCGTTCCGCCACGGAAAGCCAGCTTAGTGTCTATCAGTTCAAGCTTGCATTTAGGCTGAAGGGATAAGCTGATGACCTTGCCTGCGATCAATTTGGAAGTGCTGCGCACGGTTCCTTTGGCGCAGAAAATCGGATTGCTGGTGTTGACGCTGGCCGGAATAGTAGTGGGATTCTACTATTACATCGTGGAGCCAAAGACGATCGAGATCGCCGGGCTTCAAGCGGAAATCAGCAAGCTTGACGGAGACATCCAAACCCTTTCCATCAAGGTCAAGCATCTCGACGAATTGATCGCCGCCAGCAAGCAGCTGGAAATCGAACTGGCCAAGAAGAAAGAGCGGCTTCCGCCTGAAGAGGAAGCGGTCATGCTGCTCAAACAGGTTTCCGATCTCGCGATCAGACTTGGACTTGACGTAAAGCTCTGGAGGCCCAGCCCCAAGTCGGAAGACCCTTCGAAACTCTTTGTGCGGATGCCCGTGAATGTGGAAGTCGCCGGCGGGTACCACACGGCGGCCCTTTTCTTTGACCGGATCAACAGTTTGCCCAGGATTGTGACTGTATCGGGTGTGAAGATGGGCAGCCCCAAGAGCGATAAAGGCCATATCGTCACTCAGACGGTATTTGATTTGATCGCGTATGCCGCGCCTCAGGAGCCCAAGGCTGGGGCGGTCGTGCCGGCGACTCAGAAATAAGTGATGGCGGTTAACCACGGGAAGGGGATGCTCGTGTTTTTTCAGGTAACCAAGGCGACCGCGCTCTTGACTGGCTGTTGCGTCGTGGTTTTGTCCAGCGAAATAGCATTGAGCCAGCCCGGACTGGCGATCAACGCCAAACAGGTGGCGCCGATGCGGCAGGATTCTCTGAAGGTTCCTTCTCCCGCCGATATGGGACTGCGGCCCGCCGCGGATGTCGCGCCCACCGCCTCTGAAAGCCTGACGTCTCAGGCCGATCCCCAGCAACTTTCCGTGCCGTTGTCGGTCAATACGTACGATCCTTCCGGACGTCGGGACCCATTCGCTCCGGTGCTTCAGCAACTCGCGCCGGGCCAGATCGACCTTACGCTCCCTCCTCTGCAGCGGGTCGGATTGACCGACATGAATCTGATAGCCATCATTTGGGGAGCCTATGGATATACAGCGATGGTCCAAATGCCTGACGGCAACGGCTACGCTGTGAGGAAGGGAACGCGGATCGGACCAAACAATGGTGTGGTCAGCGCCATCACTGAAAAGGGGATAGTGGTTCAGGAACGGTTCACCGATGTCTATGGGCGAAAGCAAGAGCGGGAGTACGTCAAGCTCCTCCATCCGAAAGAGGGTTCAGAATGACACCTAATGCGATGCACACAACCACGGTCGTTCGCATTCTTTCAGCGGTGGGGGCGGTCGGCCTCCAGTTGTCGATCCCATCGCTGGGCATCTCGGCCGACTTCGACAACAGCCAGCCCGGTCTCTCAGCAGACGCGACCTCGTCGGTCGATGCCCTGACGCCTCCCATTCAGAAACCCGCACGTAACCTGACCGCCATCGATATTCAGCGGGAGCTCAACGATGTCTCCGTTGCAATCGCCGGCGATGGAACCTTGCTCCATGAAGCCAATCTCGTGACCGGTCGTCGGCTCGTCATCGACGTACCGAATGTGACATCGGCGATTCGAAAGCCGGTCTGGCCCGTCAACCATCCTTTGCTTCGCCGGGTGCGCGTAGGGACCTATGCCGAGAAAGTCAGAATCGTGCTGGACATGAACACCGATGCGGAATATTCGGTGCAATCACGCGGCAACAGCCTCGTCGTGAACTTGAAGGGGACTGCCGCTGGTCAGAATGAAGGAGTCGAGGGGGGAGATCGTCAGGCGGTTCCTTTGGGCAACCGTGCCGAGGTGTTGGATCGGACTGCGGATCTCGCAGCCGAGCAGGGGGACTTCCGGACTGTACGGACCTCCAATCTTCGGCAAATGCCCGCTGCGTTCCGCGTTCGGCCCGCCCAAATGATGGTCGGGGGAGAAGCGTCTGAAAAACACACTCCTCGAGAGGACCTTGTTCTCGGGGAAACACGATATGTGGGACGACGGATCTCGCTGGATTTTCAACAGGCCGACATCAGCAATGTCCTTCGGTTGATCGCCGAAGTGAGCGGCTTCAACATCGTCGTGGGCGAAGGCGTCAAGAGCAAGGTCACCATGAAGTTGGTCAGCGTGCCTTGGGATCAGGCGCTCGACATGATCCTGAAGATGAACGGTTTGGGAAAGATCAGACAAGGAAACATTCTCTGGGTCGACTCCTTGTCAAACATCGCCAGACAGGAGGATGAAGAGGCTCGAGCCAAGGACGCAAAGATCAAGGCCGAAGAACTAGTCGATCGTGTGTTCTACGTCCGAAACCTTCAGGCGCAGGAACTCATGACGGCTCTTCGTCAGAACTTAAGCACGAGGGGTGTGATGCAGATCAGTCAGGGCACGAATGCCTTGGTCGTCAGGGACACCGAGAGCAAGATGAATGTGCTCAAACAACTGATCGACGGACTGGACCTCGCCGTGCCTCAAGTCCAGATCGAGGCCCGTATCGTCCAGGCCGACACCACCTATTCGCGGTCTCTCGGCGTTCAGTGGGGTGTTCAGAACCTCAATCAGGGACAGTCGTTCGGCGTGGCCAACTTCAAGTCAGGGACGGCCGGTCCATTCGGAGCCCAGGCGTCGGACTTTCTCGTAAATCTTCCTGCGACTGTCGGAGGTTTGGTTTCGACGCCGGGTGCCGGTTTTACATTCGGCAAGGCGGATGGCGCGATGCTCGATGTGAGGCTCTCCGCGGGAGAATTGTTGGGGCTGAGCAAGGTCATTGCCGCACCGAAGGTGACGACACTCGACAAACGTGAAGCCAAGATCTCACAAGGCGAATCGATTCCGTTCCAAACGACCTCGTTGCAGGGAACGCAGACGACGTTCGTCGACGCGAATCTCGAGTTGAACGTCACGCCACAGATCACGTCGCGTGATCCGAAGGAAATCGGTAAGCAGATTCTGATGCGGGTGCGCGCAACGAGAAACGCCGTAGGTGCACGAAGCAATCCGGCCGGTCCCAGCATCGACCGGCGCGAGGCCAACACGCAGGTGATCATACGCGACGGGGAGACGATGGTCATCGGAGGCGTGTTTATAGACACCCAGAACAATAATGTGGCGGGAGTTCCGTACCTCTCCCGAATCCCTGTACTTGGCTGGCTCTTCAAACAGAAGACGGAATCTGTGGCCAAACAGGAACTGCTGATCTTCCTCACCCCGTCCATCGTCAAGACATAGCCCGCCAATCGACATCTTCCTCATCATCCTTGCGGAGGCCGAGCTGAGGGAAGCCCGGCTTCCAGTGTCCTTTCCGTTTCTGCCCAATGAAACTGCCGTCGTGGAAACTGCCGTCGTGCCATGGTTTGATCGTTTCGGACCTCCGACCTTTCACCCGCCCCGCCGGTTATGCTACTATCCCGCTTCTCGTAAGCCCTTGATATATCGTCTAAGATCAGGGGCCCGTCTTCGGGAGGTCGTTCCGGCCATCGTCCATGCCGTTTACTGGAAAATGAAGGTGAAAGAATCCGACAAGTTTGCCGGGATGCCGCCCTCAACCGGGAAAGTCGTCCGGGTGGATTTGGGAGCGCGGAGCTATGAGATTGCAGTCGAAGCCGGACTGTTGCCTACCGTCGGAAGTTGTCTTGCACGGCTCACGCGTGGCCGCAAGATCGGCATCGTTACCGACACCCACGTGGCTTCTCGCTACCTCGCCGGGCTTCGTCGTTCTCTTTCGAAGGAAGGACTGAAGCCGGTATCGATCGTGCTCTCTCCGGGAGAACGATCGAAGACCTTGAGGACCGTAAGCACGGTGCTCGACGTGCTTGCCCGCCACAAATTCGACCGTCAGTCGATGCTGGTGGCGCTCGGCGGCGGAGTCGTGGGCGACCTCACTGGTTTTGCCGCGGCGATTTATCTGAGGGGAATTCCCTTCGTGCAAGTTCCCACCACGCTGGTCGCGCAAGTAGATTCCAGTGTTGGTGGCAAGACGGGGGTAGATCATCGATTGGGCAAAAACCTGATCGGGGCCTTTCATCAACCGCGCGCGGTCTTCATCGATCCCAACACGCTTCGGACCCTGCCGCGGCGAGAATGGGTTGCCGGATTGGCGGAGGTCATCAAATACGGCATTATCGCGGATGAGGCCATGTTTTCCAGTCTGGAACGAACCATGCCGGCATTGTTGAAGCTGGACCTATCCGCCGTTGTGCCGGTGATTGTTCGATCGTGCGAGATCAAAGCGGACATCGTAGTCGAAGATGAGAGGGAAACGGACCGGCGGAGAACCCTGAACTACGGCCACACGATCGGGCACGCTTTGGAGTCGTTAGGCGGCTATCGAGGCTTGATCCACGGAGAAGCGGTCGGCATCGGGCTGGTCCAGGAGGCGAGTGTGGCCTCATTTATGGGGTTGTGCGGTAAGGATGTTGTGGACCGGATCACGTCCCTCGTTCGGCTCGCTGGGCTTGCCGATCACATGGGGCGTGTCTCCCTGTCGAGTCTGTGGGAAGCGATGCTTCATGACAAGAAAGCCGTGGCCGGTCAGGTCATCGGAGTGTGGCCTGTACGGATCGGTGAGACGGTGATCAAGCCGGTCAGCAAAGAAGTCTTCGCGGACTGGTACAAGAAGCGGGCCGGGAATACAAAGGCCCCCGTCGCTCGGAATCGGTAGGTGTTCTCTTGAACGGCAGACATCAACGAGGATGATCGTCCATGGCCTCGACGCGTCCGTTGTCGGTTGCGCAGCTTGAGCAAGCCTTCAGGGAAAAGTCCCGCGAAGTCGATGTTTTGCATCGGATCACCGATTCCATCAGCAATACATTGGATCTCGAAGCGGTGCTCAAGCACATCGTCGAGGTTGTGGTTGAGGTCACCAAGGCTGATGCCTGTCTGCTTTATCTACTGTCCGACAAGGGCGACGAATTGATTCTTCGTGCTTCGAAGAACCCTCACCCCAAGCTGATCGGGCGGATCACCATCGGCATGGGTGAAGGCATTACCGGTTGGGTGGCGCAGGAACGTACCAGGGTGGTGATCCCGAGCAATGCGAGCGACGATCCGCGGTTCAAGTTTTTTCATAATCTGCCGGAAGATCGGCACCAGGCTTTTGTTTCCGTTCCCATCATGGCCAAGAAAGAAGTGGTCGGCGTCATCAACGTGCAACATCGGCGTCCCAAGCGATATCGCCCCGATGAACTGGCATTGCTGTCGACAATCGCCAACCAGGTGGGCGGTGCCATCGAAAATGCCCGCTTGTACGAACAAATGAGACGGAAAGCGTTGCAGGTGGAAACGCTTTCCCAGGTGTCCGAAACCGTCGCGTCGAACCGACTCATCGAGGACGTCCTTCAATTGCTGGTCACCATGACGGCGCAGATGATGAACTCAAAAATTTGCTCCATCATGTTGCTCGACGGAGCCACCGGAGATCTGCGCATCGAAGCGACGCAGAGTCTGAGTGAGCTCTACCGCCGCAAGCCCAATTTGAAGATCGGGCAAAGCATCAGTGGGCGTGCGGTTCAGGAACGCCGGCCTATCATCGTGGCAGACGTGACGAAGGAACCGGACTACATGTACCCGGACATGGCGAGGAAGGAGGGGTTGTGTTCGCTCTTATGCGTTCCGATGCTCGTGCGGGAAAAGGCGGTCGGCGTCATCAACAGCTACACCTCTGCGCCGTACTCGTTTACGAGCGAAGAGGTCAAGCTGCTGCAGGCCATCGCCAACCAAGCGGCCATCGCGATCGAGCATACGACCCTGCTTGAGAAGTCATTTGAAATGCAGGAAGCATTGGCCGTGCGAAAGCTCCTGGATCGTGCCAAAGGCTATCTGATGCGCTCCAAGAAACTGTCCGAAGAGGAGGCCTTCCGGCTTATTCAGCGGCAGAGCATGGACCTCAGGAAGTCGATGCGGGAAATCGCCGAAGCCGTGCTACTGGCGGGAGAACTGGACGAGCGGGCCGACAAGCAACGAGGATGATTGCATGCGCGGGTCTCCATCGGCACGGTAATCAGCTACGGGGCCTTCGGTGCGCCGGACGGTTTGGACGGAGCCGACTGTCGCCGCGTATCTTGATCCGCCAGTTGGCGCTTGATGTCTTCAAGCTCCTTCCGTAAGGCTTCCAGTTCCGGATCTTTTTTATTCGTCTCTCCCACCTTTGCAGGCGGTTCCTGGGCGGCCGCGGGTGCGGGAGCGGCCTGTGGCGGTTGGTTCACGACCTCGCGGCCCGCGTCAAGCGGAAGGCCGGCCAGCAATTCGTAATCGATCACCAGCGTCGTATCGGTGGACAGAGCGTCGCGGTATTTGTCGTCGCGCTTGGCGGATTCCGGAACGAACATGACGGTGTGGTTCAGCAGGCCGGTACGGTCAGGGATGCGTCGATTGGGCATATTGATGGTATCGGGTCGCTCAGCTCGGTATCGATATTGAGTCAATGTCACGTAGAGTGAACGGCCGTACGCATAAACTGACCCCGAAGTGGTTTCCGGTGGGGAAAGCCGCAACGGCGGCTCGGAGGAACCGACTGCCGCTCCCACCCGTTGAGAATAGACTGGCGCTCCCTGCTGGTTGACGGTGAATCCCACCTGCTGGTCGGACGCGGCGCGGCTCAAGCCGTCTGTAATCAACGGAGCCAGATACGCCACATCGTCTTCAGAGAAGGCCGGTAAGGCCTCTGCCTTACGGACTCCGATGTCCTGCAGGAAGCCTTGATTGTCCCTCACCAGGACACCGCGCAACACACGTGCGACCGTGCCGGCCGGAAGCTTGATGGGATGGGCGGCCTGAAAGGACCGATCGGTGATCCGTTCGAGCACGACTTTGCCGCGATCGGACTCGTTCAGCGTAAGGTCCAGTTCCGGAGAAGCGGCGCACGCCGCCACGCCGAGCACGGAGACGGCTGCTGCTGCATGCAGGAAAGCGGAACGCAATCCCAGTCGAGGGCATCGCTCGGACATTCGTGCAGTCTAGCACACGACTACGGCGGGAGATACGGAGAGCCTCGACTCAAACCTGGAAAGTATCCGCTTGACAGGGAGGGCCGTCAGCTTTTATAAGTACGCCCGTCTGACGGTCGCAGTGGCGGACAAAGGAGTCCCAGACTGGACCGCCAAAGACGAGGACATGAGAAAAGGACAATGGCGTCCTTTTGGTCCATCATGTGGGCCGGAAGGGCGCTTTTTTTTATTTTGAGGTGAAGTCCGATCCCAAGCTGGCCATGGCATTGAGTCAACCAAGAGGGAGATCCACTGTTATGAAGGGCGGAAGAAAACTTCTCCACGTACTTGGAAGCATTGTCGTTGTTGTATTGATCCAGGGATTGGTCGGTGCTGTTGCGCTGGCTGCAGACGGACAGAGTCCGGGAGAATCAACCGGGGCGGGCCGCAAGTCTCGGGAGATTCAGGCACAGCCTGCGTTGCCGCCACCTGTAGAAAACGAGGAGGGACAAAGCGCGGGTGAGTCGACCGGGGCCGGTCGTCTCTCCCGGGAAACACAGACGCCGCCCGCCGTGATCTGCGGAGGCTGTGTAACCCATACGCACGACGCCCAAGCGAAAGGCAGCATCGTTCCCTACGGCCGCATCGAATTGGACGGGATCTACAGCACCCGCAATACCAACCCGCTTGATCCCGGGCAATTCAACGGATATGCGACGGCGGCAGGAAAAAGCAGCAATTCTTCCTCGACGTTCAATCCGCGCTACAGCGTGTTCGGCCTTCGCGCGGACCGCACCGACGGGTCCAACGTGATCACCGGCGTGGTCGAAACGGATTTTTATTCGCAGACGGACAACGCGGGAAACATTTCTCCACGCCTTCGCCTCGCGTATGCGCGGTACTCTCCGAACAACAACAGAACGAGCGTCACGGCCGGTATGGACTGGACGCCGGTCATGGGCTTGCACCCGAATCTCATCGATTTTTCGATCATGGGTTACAACGGTAACCTCTGGCAACGTCTCCCGCAGGTCACGATTCGGCACCAGTTCAGCGAACATATCGACGCGCTCGTCACGGCCTTCCGGTTTGAAAGAGGCTTGTCGGCGATTCAGCCGCAGACACAACGGCGTCCGTTTCAGGGCGGCGGCGTCGGCGGCGTTCCTCCGGTATCCTGTAACAATCCGACGGGAAATTTCGCCTGCTCTGAAAACGCGTTCAACGATCCCGTTCAGATGCCGTACATGGGAACCAGGTTCGGGTACACTGGGACGGGCAAACTCCAGGGGATGATGCTGGCGATAAACGGAGCCTACCGGTGGTACCGCTCGGCTCCGACCGCCCTCGTGGGCGGCATCCCGTCCGGGCAAGACATCAACTCGTACCTCTTCGGTGCCGAACTGGTGGTGCCCGTGACGAAGCAGTTGAAGTTTTCAGGAGAGATCGCTTACGGTCAGGCTCTTGGCGTCGAATTCTTCCGGTACGGCCAGGATCGCAACCTCGGAACCGGGAAACCGATACGGACGACAGTAGGATGGGGCGAACTTGATTACGCGCATGACAAGGATACGACCTTCATCGCCGGGTATGGGTTCGACAATCCTCTCAACTCCGACTTGAAGGGAACGGCGGCGGGTCCGGATACGCAATATCTCCTCAACCATCGCACCTATCTGACGGCCGTCCGCCATATCTGGAGCGATTTCTATGTGTCGTTCGAATGGAACCATCTGATGACCGAATGGTCGACGAATGAGCGCTTTGCCGGCGATAACTTCATGTTGTCGACCTGGTACAACTTCTAAAAACATGCGCTGCACCCGACGGCGCTCGTCGCCCATGGTCCGGCGTTCACGTTCTCAAGGTGAAAGGAATCCGACGATGGAAAACAAGAAGGAGCGTACCGACAGCACCCCAACCGAATCATCCATGGACAGTTGTCCGTCGCGACGGGACTTTTTGGTGCGGGGCGCCAAAGTCACGGCCGGCGTCAGTGTGGCGGCCCTGCTTGGGAATTTGGGTCATTGGGCGCTTTCCTATGCGGCGGACAAGGAGCCGATCAAGATCGGCGTGCTTCATTCCTTGAGCGGAACGATGGCGATCAGCGAGGTGTCACTCCGCGACGTCGTGCTCATGGCCGTCGAAGAGATCAACGCGAAAGGGGGCGTGTTGGGGCGCCAGGTGAAGCCGGTGGTGGTGGATCCGGCATCCAACTGGGACCTGTTCGCGGAGAAGGCCAAGCAACTCCTGCTCCAGGACAAGGTGTCGGTCGTGTTCGGATGCTGGACCTCGGTGAGCCGCAAGTCCGTCCTGCCCGTGTTCGAAAAGAACAACGGATTGTTGTTCTATCCGGTTCAATACGAGGGAGAGGAGTGCTCCCGGAACGTGTTCTACACCGGGGCGGCGGTGAATCAACAAGCGGTGCCGGCCGTGGAATATCTCATGAGCAAGGAGGGGGGCGGCTACAAGAAGTTCTATCTGTTGGGAACGGATTACGTGTATCCGCGCACGACGAACAAGATCCTCCGCGCCATGCTGCTGGCGAAGCACGTTCCGGAGGCCAACATCATGGAAGAGTACACCCCGTTCCATCACCAGGACTATCAGACCATCGTCGGCAAGATCAAAAAGTTCGCCGCAGGCGGCGGCGCGGCGGTGATCAGCACCATCAACGGCGACAGCAACGTCCCCTTTTACAAAGAGTTCGCCAATCAGGGTTTGCGCGCCGAGGATGCGCCGATCATGGCGTTCAGCGTGGCGGAAGACGAATTGCGCGGGATGGATACGACGGCGCTGGTCGGACATTTGGCGGCCTGGAACTACTATCAGAGCGTCGACGCCCCGCAAAACAAACAGTTCGTCGCGAGCTTCAAGGCCTATTGCAAGAAGAACAGCCTGCCGGACGGCGACAAGCGGGTGACGGACGATCCGATCGAAGCGGCGTATTTCGGAGTCCACGTGTGGAAGCAAGCGGTCGAAAAAGCCGGCGCCGTCGACGTCGACCAGGTTCGTAAGGCCGTCTACGGCCAGAAGTTCCTCGCACCGGGCGGCGAGATCATGATGGATGCCGGCAACCACCATACGCACAAGCCGGTGCTCATCGGAGAGATCTTGAAAGATGGACAGTTCAAGGTCGTCTCCCGCTCGAAGGGCCTGGTCAAGCCGGAGCCCTGGAGTGAGTACACGAACCCGGACAAGGGCTGCGACTGGATCAGTCATCAAGGCACCTACCAGAAAAAATAGCGGGCGGGTTTACGGCGGGTGACGCGGGCAAACGGGGCGTCGCCCGCTTGTCATGTTCGGGAGCTCTCTGAATTGTGATACGATCGGGCCGGTTCTCGTCACTCTGCGCTGCTCTCCTGTTGTTGTGTTTCGTGCAAAATCGCGCCGCGGCGGCCGAACTCCCGCCTTCTTCCGCTCCTGGTTCATCACTCGAGCAGGCCCTGAGCCGGATCACCAGCGACGATGAAACCGTCCGCGAGGCGGCGCTTCGCACGGTGATCGAGCAGGGAGACGTCAGTCTGGTCCCCCGTCTCGACGAGATCCGCGCCAACGCGGATCGCCAGGTCCGGCAAGCCATCAAACCTGTCATGGACCTGCTGAAGAACCGCGCCAATCTTGAAAGTCCCGATCAGAGCGTCCGGCGGTCTGCCGCCACGGATCTCGGCCTGTCCCGTCGCGGGGTCGCGATTCCCTGGCTGGAGCGGGCCGCGAATAAGGAAACGCACAAATGGGTCCGCTATACGATGGAGGAATCGGCCGCCTTGCTTCGGCTGGCTGCGGATGATCAGGCGACGAAACTTGCGGCGATCGACTCGTTGGCCGCACTGTCGAGTCAGAACGCCGTCCCGGGCCTCAAAGAACTGGCCGATGCGGGGCGGGCGGCCGATGCGACCGGGCCCCAGCAAGAATTGTCTCGGGCGGCCGCCGCGGCCATTGAACGGATCGAAACCTGGGCCGCCTGGTCCAACGCCATTGAAACGATCTTCCGCGGAATCAGTCTGAGTTCCATTCTCCTCATCATGTCCGTCGGCCTTGCCATCGTGTTCGGATTGATGGGCGTGATCAACATGGCCCACGGGGAGTTGATGATGGTGGGGGCTTACGGAACCTTTCTGACTCAGGAATTCTTCAAGGCATTTCTATCCCCAGGCTTCTTCGACTACTATTTCGTCCTGGCCATGCCGGTTGCGTTTCTATTGGCCGCGGGCTGCGGATTGCTGCTGGAAGCGACGGTGATTCGCTTCCTGTACGGCCGGCCGCTGGAGACCATGTTGGCGACGTGGGGAGTCAGCCTGATTCTCATGCAGGCGGCGCGCGTATATTTCGGGGATTTGACGGCCGTGGTGGCGCCGGCCTGGCTCAGCGGGGGCCAGCAGATGATGGTCGGGGTCTTCCTTCCCAACAACCGTTTGTTCGTGATCGGGTTGTCGGTGATCTGCGTGATGATCATCTACGCGGTGTTGTTCCGGTCCCCGCTCGGCTTACGCGTGCGGGCCGTGACGCAGAATCGCAACATGAGCGCGTGCCTGGGCATTCCGACCCGAAAAGTCGACGCCTACACGTTCGCATTCGGATCCGGGCTGGCGGGCATCGCCGGCTGGGCCTTGACCTTGATCGGGAACGTGGAGCCGGGTCTCGGCCAGAATTACATCGTCGATTCCTTCATGGTCGTGGTAACGGGCGGTGTGGGCAAGCTCGCCGGAACGATCGTGGCGTCGCTGGGCATCGGCGGACTCAACAAGCTGCTCGAACCGGGCCTCGGAGCCGTGTACGGCAAGGTGTGCATTCTCGTACTGGTCATTTTGTTTCTGCAATGGCGGCCCTCGGGACTGTTCGCGGTGAAGGGGCGGCACGCCGACTCGTAGCCGGCTGGACGCATCATGCACATGGCCGAAGACCGCGATATCCAACCTTCCACGCTCCGCGAAACGAGCCTGGCGTTCTGGGTCACCGGGTTTGTGTTGCTGGTGCTGATGCCGTTGTTGAACGTCCTGCCGGCCGAAGATTCCTGGCTGCATCTGTCGGACTTCTCGCTGAATCGATTCGGAAAGTTTCTCGCCTTTGCCATCCTGGCGCTCGGACTCGATTTAATCTGGGGATACACCGGCATCCTCAGCCTGGGCCAGGGTGTGTTCTTCGGACTCGGCGCCTACTGCATGGGCATGCATCTGATGCTCGTGATCGGCAAGGAGAGCGTCTACGGCAGCGACCTGCCCGACTTCATGGTCTGGAATCAAGTCAAGGAGCTCCCGCTGTTTTGGCAACCGTTCTACAGCTTTCCCGTCGCGGTGCTCGGAGCCGTCCTGGTCCCGACGCTCTTTGCCCTCGTGTTCGGATTTCTGGCGTTCCGCAGCCGGATCAAAGGCGTGTACTTCGCCATCATCACTCAGGCGCTGGCACTGGTCGCCTGGCTCGTCTTCAATCGAAACGAGACGAATCTCGGCGGCACCAATGGTCTCACCGATTTCAAGCAACTGCTCGGATTTCGCCTCTCCGAACCCGGAACGCAACGGGCGTTGTACGTGATCACGGTGCTCTGTCTCGGAGGCGCCTATCTGCTGTGCCAGTGGATCATCCGGTCGCGTGCCGGAAGAGTCCTCATTGCCGTGCGCGACAGCGAGCAGCGCGTCGCCTTCTCGGGCTATGCACCGGCCAACTACAAGCTGTTCGTGTTCGTCGTGGCCGCTGCCTTGGCCGGACTGGCCGGGCTGCTCTACGTGCCTCAGGTCGGCATCATCACGCCGGCGCAGATCGGCGTCCTGCCTTCGCTTGAGATGGTCATTTGGGTGGCGGTCGGAGGAAGGGGGACGCTGGCAGGCGCCGTGCTCGGCGCGGTCAGCGTGAACCTGGGACGCAGCGTGCTGACCAACTACTTTCCCGAACTGTGGCCGTTTATGTTAGGAGGACTGTTCGTCTCGGTGGTGTTGCTGTTTCCCGACGGACTGGTCGGTATTCTCCACAAGCTGAAGAGCCGGATCGTCGCCCGAAAGCCCGCTCCGCTGGCCGAAGGAGAGGCGCAGGCATGAGCGAACGGGGTTCGATCATCTATCTGGAAGGGGTCACGGTCGACTACGACGGCTTCAAGGCGCTCAACAGTCTCAATTTCATCGTGAACTACAACGAATTGCGCGTCGTGATCGGACCCAACGGCGCCGGAAAGACCACGCTGCTCGACGTCATTTGCGGCAAGGTCAAGCCGGCGGCCGGCCGCGTGATCTTCGGCAAGGACACCGATCTGATCGGCAAACGGGAAGACGACATCGTCAAGCTCGGTATCGGGAGGAAGTTTCAAGCCCCGTCCATTTACGCGAACCTGACGGTCTGGGAGAATCTCGATCTCTCGTTGAAACGGCCCAGTAAGGGCGTCTTCCGTACGATCCTGAGCCAGTCGACCCGGGAAGAACGGGCGCGGATCCATGAGGCGCTGGCCACGATCGGTCTGGAGGGCTTCGCGAAGACGCGGGCGGGCTCCTTGTCGCACGGACAGAAGCAATGGCTGGAGATCGGCATGGTCATCCTGCAGGACCCCTCGCTGCTACTGGTGGATGAGCCGGTCGCGGGCATGACGGACAAGGAAACCGAGCAGACCGGGATTCTCCTGCAGTCTCTCGCGGCGCGCCATGCCATCATCGTGATCGAGCACGACATGGAATTCGTCCGCCAGATCGCGCGGATCGTCACCGTGCTGCACGAAGGCACGGTGATTTGCGAAGGGACGGTCGAAAAAGTCCAGGGCGACGCGCGCGTGCGGGAAATCTATCTGGGGCGGCAGAAAGTGCATGCTTGAACTCAGCCAAATCAACGCCTATTACGGCGAAAGCCACATTCTTCGGAACGTGTCATTCACCGTTTCTCCCGGTGAAGTGGCCTGTCTGATGGGACGCAACGGAGTGGGGAAGACGACCACGCTGAAAGTCATCACGGGGCTGCTGGCCGTCCGGTCCGGAACGCTGAAATTCGACGGGGCGGATGTCACCAAGCTGCCGACCGACCGGAGAGTGCGGCGGGGGTTGGCCTATGTACCTCAGGGGCGGGAGATCATTCCTCATCTGACGGTGCGGGAAAACCTGCAACTGGGATTCTGGGCGAGAGCCGATGCGCCGGGCCGTGGAGTCGAGCGCGAGGCGTTCGAGGAGGTGTATCAGCTCTTTCCCAAGCTCGCCCATATTCTCCATCGCCCCGGCGGCGTCTTGAGCGGGGGAGAGCAGCAGCAGCTTGCGATCGGACGGGCCTTGCTCTCTTGCCCGAAACTCCTGCTGCTCGACGAGCCGACCGAAGGCATTCAACCCTCCGTCGTCGATCAGATCGAAGACGTGATCATTCGATTCAAGGATTCGCGGCGGTTCGCCATCCTTCTGGTCGAACAGGGGCTGCATTTTGCCGCCCGGTTGGCTGAGAAGTACGTGGTCATGGCCAAGGGAGCGGTCGTGGCGTACGGCAGGAGCGACGAGTTGAACGCCGACATGGTCAGGCAGCACCTGACCGTGTAGCGCGGGTGTTCTTTCCACTCCGTCGGGATGCGAACGCGGTGCGACTCCTCCGGCGGCCGGCGAGGCCGGCCGATCGAACTCCTCCGGTTCATAGGCAGCGAACGGCCTATGATCATCCCCCGTGTGCTCCCCGCCGATCTGTGTTGATCGTGTCGCGAATTCCATAGCGACAGAGTATGATCGTCCTCCGGCATACAGAAGAAATGAACGCAACGAGGACGACGATGTATATCAACCGCGCGGGACTGCGTCGTGATTCGGAACGTGACGTGAGAAGGAGTTGTCCCTGTCGATGACCAGCCGGCGCCAGACATTCCAGGTGGGAAAAACCCTGGCGAGAAAAGGCCCGGGGCATTTCGTGCGGTGGATCATGACGCTGCTCATTGCGACCGCCGGCTGCGCGACCAAACACTACACGCCGTTGGCCGAGGCCGACATCGACCAGATCGAGCAGCTCACCGAAAACGTCTTTCGAGTCGAGTATCGCGTCAGCGCCTTTACGTCCCAGGCGGCATTGGATCGGTATTTTATCCGTCGCTGCGCGGAACTCACCTTGCGGGAAGGCTACGACTATTTCCACGTCGGCCGGCGATTCGACGTGCTGATGCTCTCGCGCCGTACCTCCATGACGCTGACTCTGTATAAAGGGGAAAAGCCGGCCGACGTTCCGGATTTCATCGACGCCAGGACGGTCTTGCGCGAACCCGAATGAGCCGGTGGGCCTGCGTCGGTGCGGCCGGACATCGGAGATCTTGCGGCATCGAATGCGACGAATCCCCGTTCGAACGATTCTGCTTGTCGCGGCGCTGACCCTATCGGGATGGATCGGCCATGCAATCGATGCAGCCGCAGGGGAACCGGACGATACCCCCATCGAGCGATTGGCACATCTCGCCTTGCGGATGAAACAAGCGGAAGCGGCTCTCGAAAAAAAAACGATCGTCTCGAAATCCCTGGACCTCAAGCTCTATGGATATCTCGAGGGCTCCTATACCCAGAACTTCAACAATCCGTCCAGCCGCATCAACCAGCTGCGAATTTTTGACGTGAACTCCAATGAAGTTCGACCGAACCTTGCGCAGTTGGTGCTGGAGCGGGAAGCCAAGGCCGACGGGGGAACGCTAGACCGCTTGGGGGGCAAGGTCAAGTTCAACGCGGGCCGGGATTCCGACTTCATCGGGGGCATGAATCTGAGCAATTGGGCCGACTTTCAGGAGGTGTACGTCCAATACATCGCACCGGTAGGCGCCGGTCTCGACATCAAGCTGGGCCAGATCAACAGTCTGGTGGGTTATGAAGTGGTCGAAAGCCCCTACAATGTGAATTATTCACGGTCGTGGCTGTTCGGTCTCGGCCAGCCCTTCACGACCCGCGGTATACGTGCCAGCTATGCCTTTGACAAACATGTGTCCCTATCGGTCGGGGTCATCGCGTTCATCAATTCGGCTCGCGCCAACACGCGATACGATCCCTTGACGGAAGCGGCGCTGACGATCGCCCCCTCCGAGCGTGTCACCCTGACGCTCTACAATCTTCTTGGACAGAGGCCTGGTGCGTTCGGCACGCCGGGAGGCATGCTCGTTCAAGCCGGTGGCTATCTCAGCCTCCACCTGACGGATCGGGCCTCGGCCGTCATCGAATCGTACTATGCGAACCAAGCCAACAGCAGCACGATCAGCGCAGCGGGCAACGCGCGATGGAACGGAGTCGCAGGGTATTTGATCTATGACGTGACCAAACAGTGGGGTGTTCGTGTGCGAAGCGAACTCTTCGAGGATGCGGGCGGGTTCACGACCTGTGAGGGAACGACAGCCTACCAACCAAGAGCGAACGTCTGCTTCGGTGCGACATCCTCCTCGGCGGCCCCCCCGGTTGCACAAACCCTATGGGAAGTCACCGGGACGCTCCAATACAAACCGATTCAGTCCCTCACCACGCGACTGGAATACCGATACGACAAGTCGAATCAGAACGTCTTCCAAGTCGGCGGGCGGCCGACCAGTTTCCAACCGACTCTCTCGCTGGAAGTGATCTATCTCTTCTGAGCGGCTCGATAGCGGGCGAGATTGTCTTCCGGCGTCGTGGCCTCGGAGGGGGCGACCGGAATCAGGACGGGGAACCCCGTCTTCGCCAGGAGCATGAGCCAGGTGACGAAGACGAACGCCGAGGTCAGGACGGGCATGCCGGACGGTTCGAGAAAGATGCCGAGTGAGGCCCATACGCGCGCGGTGACCAATACGCCGATGACCGTATAGATAAAGCCCTGCCAGTTCAATACGAGAAACATGCCGCCGAGCGCCATCGCGGTCAGTGCGGCATTGTAGCCGAAAAGACCGTCCCGGATCGCTTCGTCATGGGCTCCGTAGAACATGGCGGTGGCAACGGCCAATGTGGATCCCGTGAGCGCCATGGCGGCGCCGATCCTCGTATTGACGGCGATCCCCAGAAGAATGACGACGCCGGTCACCCAATTGTCCTGAAAGAAGATCTCGGCGATCCCCATGGTGATCCCGTGGAACCACGTGAGTCCCGTGTAATCCGGGCGGGGACCGGAGAAGTCCGACGGCGACGTCGGCTTCAGGGCGTCGGATACGTCGATGGTCGTGAACTGGAGCAGGGCTCCGAGGAAAAACCACGTGGCCAGCACGAACGGCATGGTCAGACCGGGCACTTTGTGGGGGGCCAGCAGCGCGCCGAAGGCGGGCAGGATGGTCGTGGTAAAGGCTGCGCAGGCTACGATGTACAGGATCAAGTAGCCGTTCGGAATGTCACCGGTCGTAAAGTTTCGACTGGTATAGGCCACGAGCGCGATCGCGATCAGTGCGCCATTGAAGCCGAACAATCCGTCTTTGATCATGCCTCGGTCGGCCTTGAAGAGCAGCGCCGTCGCGGTGCTGATGATCGTCCCGAACAGACAGGCCGTGCCATAGATCCATGAATTATAATAGATGCCGGCCAGGATGACGGCGCCCGACAGGGGATTGTTCTGAAAAACAACCTGCCCGATCCCGCGCAGGACCCAGTCGAGAAATCCCAGCACGGGATGATCCCGCAACTCATGCAGCCATGCCGTGGGCATCGCGACGGCCTCCTTCGGCGGATCTTCTGATGAAACCGGACAGGCGCGTGGGTGCTCAGACTAGCATCCGGATTCCTGGAACGACACTGTTAAAACTAACAGATGCGACACCGCACCGACTTGGGTAGAATCGGGCCCTGTACCGGCGAAACAGAGAGCATTTCCAAGCCGCAGTGCGGCATACATCACGAATCATGCGGTGTCCGTGCCAGCCGGTGACTCCGAAACAGGAGGACTCATGCATCTGACGCCCCGAGAACAGGAAAAGCTGCTGATCTACACGGCCGCGCAGTTGGCGGCGGACCGAATGAAGCGTGGCTTGAAACTCAACCATCCCGAAGCGCTTGCCTACCTCACTTCCGCGGTGTTGGAAGGGATCCGGGACGGTCAGTCCGTTTCCCAACTCATGACGTACGGCGCCTCGCTGCTCACCAGGAAGGACGTCATGCCGGGAGTGCCGGAAATGATCCACGAGTTTCAAGTCGAAGGAACCTTTCCGGACGGAACCAAGCTCGTGACCATTCACAATCCGATTCGGTGAGCCGACCCGAGTCGGCTCATCACGGCCCGGAGGAACGACGATGGCAAAGAAGAAAGCCAAACCCGCGAAGCCTGCGAAGACGGCTGCAAAGGCAGTCCGGAAGGACAAGAATAGCGGAACGTCACTGGCCGCCGCGATCAGGGCCGAGTTGTCCAAACCGGTGATTCCCGGCGAGGTTCTGTTCGGTCCCGGTGAGATCGATGCGCTTCAGGGACGGGTGACGAAGGACATGACGGTCGCCAACACCGCCGATCGGCCGATCCAGGTCGGATCGCACTGCCATTTCTTCGAAGTCAATCGCGCGCTTTCGTTCGACCGTCCGCAGGCGTTCGGATTTCGGTTGCAGATTCCAGCCGGAACCGCCGTTCGGTTCGAGCCCGGGGAAGAAAAGCGCGTGACCCTCGTGGCGTTGGCCGGCAAACGGCTGGGTCACGGTATCAACGGCCTGACCAGCGGTTCGTTGGACGATCCCCAGGTCAAGACCAAGGCGCTCGCCAAAGCGGCCGAGCAAGGCTTTATCGCCAAGAAATGACGGCCGACCGGACTTGCCGATCGACGATCTACCAGTGGTGAGGAGGGTGTGATGAAGGTTCCTCGGAAGCAGTATGCCGATCTGTTCGGACCGACGGCCGGCGATCGGGTGCGTCTTGCGGATACGGATCTCGTGATCGAGGTCGAAAAAGATTTCACGTCCTACGGCGACGAAGCCGTCTTCGGCGGCGGCAAGGTCCTGCGGGACGGGATGGGCCAATCGGCCGGCGCGACCAGCGCGGGCGGCGCTCTCGACACGGTCATTACCAACGCGATCATTCTCGACTATTGGGGCATCGTGAAAGCCGACATCGGCATCAAGGACGGGCGCATCGTCGGCATCGGCAAGGCGGGCAATCCCGATACGATGCCGAACGTGACTCCCGGAATGGAATGCGGCGCCGGCACCGAAGCCATTTCCGCCGAAGGCTGTATCGTGACGGCCGGTGCTCTCGAAACGCACGTCCATTTCATTTGTCCGCAGCAATGTTGGGAAGCGCTGTCGGCCGGCATTACGACCATGATCGGCGGCGGCACGGGGCCGGCGACCGGCACCAACGCGGTGACGTCGACGCCGGGTCCCTGGAATATTCATCGGATGCTGGAAGCGGCCGAGGGCATTCCGCTCAACTTGGGATTCACCGGCAAGGGGAACTGCTCGATGCCCGAGCCCCTCAACGAACAGATCGAGGCCGGGGCGCTCGGGCTGAAGGTCCATGAGGACTGGGGCGCGACGCCTGCCGCCATCGACAGCGCCCTGTCGGCGGCGGACCGCTACGACGTGCAGGTCGCGCTCCACACCGACACGTTGAACGAAGCCGGATTCGTCGAAGACACGATCAAGGCCTTCAAAGGGCGCACGATTCATACCTATCACACGGAGGGCGCGGGCGGCGGGCATGCTCCGGACATCATCAAGGTCTGCGGCGAACCGAACGCGCTGCCGTCGTCCACCAATCCCACCATGCCGTTTACCGTGAACACGCTCGACGAGCATCTGGACATGATGATCGTCTGCCACCACCTGAACAAGAAAGTGCCGGAGGACGTGGCCTTCGCCGAATCCCGCATCAGGCGGGAAACGATCGCCGCGGAGGACGTGCTGCACGACATGGGCGCCATCAGCATGATGTCGTCGGATACGCAGGCGATGGGCCGCATCGGGGAGCTGATCATCCGGACCTGGCAGACCGCCCATAAAATGAAGGTACAGCGGGGGCATCTCACGGAAACGGGGGTGCAGTCGGGAAAGGGGCAGCACGACAATTTCCGCGCGAAACGGTACGTGGCGAAGTATACGATCAATCCCGCGCTCACGCACGGGGTGGCGCACGAAGTCGGGTCCGTCGAGGTGGGCAAGACCGCCGATCTCGTGATCTGGAAGCCGGCCTTTTTCGGCATCAAGCCCGAAATGGTCTTGAAGAACGGGTTCATCGCGCAGGCGCAAATGGGCGACCCCAACGCCTCGATTCCGACTCCCCAGCCGGTCATCAGCCGGCCGATGTTCGGCGCCTACGGGCGGGCGCTCTCCAGCACCTGTCTGACGTTCGTGTCCAAGGCGGCCTTGGAGCGCGACGTTCCCAAGAAACTCGGCCTGCAGCGGAGAATGGTGGCGGTCAAGAATTGCCGGAACGTCAAGAAGCGCGATCTCAAGCTGAACGACGCGTTGCCGCACATCGAGGTCGATCCGGAAACCTATGTGGTCAAGGCGGACGGCGTCCGGATCACGTGCGAGCCGGCGGTGGTGCTCCCGATGGCGCAGCGCTATTTCCTCTTCTAGCCGGGGCCGATGGATCGCCTGAACTTGCTCAACGGGCTGCGATTTCTCGACAGCTTCTTCCCGTCGGGGGGCTTCGCCTATTCGTCCGGCCTCGAAGCCGCGGTACAGGGCGGAGCGGTCCGTACCGGCAAGGATCTTTCACGGTACGTCGAGGATTGGCTGCGGGACGGACTCGCCCGTCGCGAAGCCGTCGCCGCCTGGTTGGCCCACGAAGCCGTCACATCGAAGCGGCTTGAGCCCGCGCTCCGTGCGGACCGCGAATTGGACGCCATGAAACTCGGCCGGGAATCCCGGCTTGCCAGCAGGCAGATGGGGCGGCAGGTTGCGAGAATTGCAGCGGACCAGATGGAAGGTTGCCCGGTGCTTCGGCGGTATCAGGCCGCGCTGGACGGGGGAACGACGGCCGGCCATCTGCCGGTCGCTTTGGGGCTCGTGCTGGCGGCCTGCGGCTGGAACCGGCAGGAGGCGGTGGCGGGATACCTCTATCATGCGGTCGTCGGTCTCGCGTCCGCCGCCATGAAGTTGCTGCCGGTGGGGCAGCGGGAGAGCCAGCGACTGCTTCAGGAATGGACGGAAGTGATCGTCTCACTGAATCGTTCCAGCGCCGGGCCGGAGCGGATGTCTTCCTGGACGCCGGTTCAGGATATTTACGCCATGCGCCACGCCAGGCTGGAATCCAGATTGTTCCGTTCATGAACCGCAAGCGAGGGGAGGATCGTCATGCATCGGGCCGATGATCATCATGTCGGCGGCGGCAGAGCCACGCTGGCTCGTACCAGACAGGTGCCAGTGATCGGCATCGGCGGACCCGTCGGATCGGGCAAGACCGCGCTGGTGGAATCGCTCTGTCGAAAACTGCGCGACCGCTACAGTCTTGCGGTGGTCACCAATGACATCTTTACCAAGGAAGATGCGGAGTTCCTCACCAGGAAGGGCGCCCTGCCTCAGGACCGGATCCTGGGCGTGGAAACGGGCGGATGTCCCCATACGGCGATTCGGGAAGACGCGTCCCACAATCAGGAAGCGCTCGACGATCTGTTCCGGTCCCATCCGGAGGTCGAGCTCATGTTCGTCGAAAGCGGCGGCGACAATCTCGCGGCCACCTTCAGCCCGGAGCTCGTCGACAAGGTCATCTACGTGATCGACGTCGCAGCCGGAGACAAGATCCCGCGGAAGGGCGGTCCCGGAATCACCCGTTCCGATCTGCTGGTGATCAACAAGATCGATCTGGCGCCGCATGTGCGGGCGGACCTGTCGGTGATGGATCGGGACAGCCGCCGCATGAGGGCCGACCTGCCGTTTATGTTCACCAATCTTCTGACGGGTGAGGGGCTCGACCAGGTGGTTCAGT
>DAOLIU010000008.1:0-42770 GCA_035328385.1 Nitrospira sp.
CCCCCCGCATCGGCTCGGACGACCTCGAGCCGGTACGGATCGTCGGATTGGAAGGAAGCGAGTCGTGCGACAACGGAACAAAGTATGGGTCTACCTTTGCACGGGCGTCCTCTTCCTGCTGTTTTTTGGAGCGGAACAAATCTACATTCTCAAGCAATGGCACGAAGTCTCCGACACCCAGGAACTCCGCAGCGCCATCACGGTGCAAGTCCTGCAGCTTCGGCGATTGGCCACCGATATCGACAGCGGATTTCGCGGGTACGCGTTGATGCGCCAGAGCGTGTTCCTCGTGCCGGTCGTGGCGGCCGAGGCTGAAATTCCTCGAGCGCTGGACCGGTTGACCGCGCTGACGGAAAAGACTCCGTCGCTTCAGGGGAACGTCCAGGTGCTCAAGCGGCGGCTTGACGAGTTGATCGAGACGAAGCGCCAGCTGACGTTCAAGATCGGGTCAGGCCAAGAACAAGAAGTCCTCAACTATGTCCGCGGCGGTGACGGCGTGGCGCTGGCCAAGACGATCGCCAACGTCTTTGACGATTTGGACGCCAAGATCGAACGAGAATTCCGCGAAATGGACGTGTCCCAAGACGGATATTGGAAACAGGCGATGTGGCAACTCGTCGCCGCTCAGGCCGGCGCCGTATTGGTCGGACTGCTCCTCATGAAATTGGTGTCGGCCGCCTTAGCCGTTCCCCGTCGCGTGGAAACGTAAGGGGAGTACGATTCCACGGCCGACTGATTCCGAAGACGCGGTGGCGAAGTGCGTCATGTGCGGAAGCGCACGGCAATGATGAGCGGAGTCATCCTCGGCTTGCGATTGGGAGAAAGGCTCGCGTATCCTGTGAATGAGGCTCCGTAGGGAGCCTTTCTATTTGCGGAGGAACGAGGATGCGGAACGACGATGAAAGCTACCGCGCCCTGCTGGCCGTCACCAACGTTCTGAATTCCCAGCGCGATACCGACAGCCTCTGGCGCGCGATCACCGAGCAGATCAGGAAAGTCCTTCCGTGGGAGCGGGCCGGCGTCACCCTGTACAACCCTGACAGCGATTCGTTCAGATTTTACGCGGTGGAAACGACCTTGCCGCATCGGGAACTGCCGCGTGACGCGGTCATTCCGAAGGTCGGCAGCGCCGTCGGCTGGGTGTACGAGAATCGGACGATTCATGTGCGCCCGGACCTCCGCCGGCAACGGCTGTTTCTCGAGGACGAGTACTACGTGCGAGAGGGATTGGGCCGCATGATCAATTCACCCCTGATGGTGGGCAATGCCTGTATCGGGACATTGAACATCGGCAGCGTGGAGTGCGGGGACCCTGACCCGACCGATCTGGAATTCCTTCAACTCGTGGCGACTCAGATCGCGTATGCGATCGACCACGTCCAGGCCTATGAACAGATCGATCGGTTGCGGCACCAGCTGGCCCGCGAAAACGAATATCTGGTCGAAGAGCTGAAGCTCACGCACAACTTCGGCGCAATGGTGGGACTGAGTGCGGCGTTCCGGACCGCCCTGACGCAGGCGGAAGCCGTCGGACCGACCGGCACCACCGTGTTGGTCACCGGTGAAACCGGCACCGGGAAGGAACTCATGGCGCGGGCCATCCACGAGTTGAGCACCCGCCGGGACAAACCGTTCGTCCGTGTCAATTGCGCGGCCCTTCCGATGGGTTTGGTCGAAAGCGAACTGTTCGGGCACGAGCGCGGCGCATTCACCGGAGCGGACCAACGGCGGGCAGGCCGTTTTGAATTGGCAAACGGCGGCACGCTGTTCCTGGATGAAATCGGCGAGATGCCGCTTGAAGCCCAGGCGAAGCTGCTCCGTGTCCTGGAGGACGGATTGGTGGACCGCGTCGGCGGCACGCGCCCCGTCCCTGTCGACGTGCGCATCGTCGCCGCGACGAACTCGGATCTCGTCTCGGCGGTCAACGAAGGGCGGTTCCGCCAGGACTTGTATTACCGCCTTCACGTATTTCCCATCACCTTGCCTCCGTTGCGGGAACGGCGTGAAGACATCCCGCTCTTGGCGCGGCATTTTCTCGAGGCCTATCGGGCGAAATTGAAACGCCCGATGCTGGAACTGAGCGAGGAATCGATGTCGCGGCTCACGGGCTACTCCTGGCCCGGCAACGTGCGCGAGCTGCAGAACGTGATCGAGCGGGCCGTGATCTTGGCGCGGACACCGGTCGTGACCATCGAGCCCCAGGCCCTGGCCGCGGGAAATGCAGCGGCGGAATCGACTTCCAACCTCGTCGACGTCGAGCGGCGCCACATTCAACGCGTGCTGGAGTCGGTGCATTGGCGAATCTATGGGACCTACGGGGCTGCGGCCCAGCTCGGAATGAATCCCAGCACTCTCCGCAGCCGAATGAAGAAGCTGGGGCTCAGGCGACCCGTGAATTTTCCAGTCGTCTAACAGCCCGCCCGCCTCGCGATATATCGCATCTCACCGCTAAATGTCGCATTGGAATTTCGCGATCCCACGCCATCGTGTAACAGGGGTCTCTCCTATCTTTGGATATCATTAGGTCTTCCGGCCAATCTTCTGCCAACGCATTCGGCACATCTGTTGCTTATCAGACATACGGACGTGCCGGCGCGATTCTCCGCTCGCCGGCGGCGAGTCATGACCATCAAGCGTAAACCGACGAGAGTAAATTAGGAAGCGTTATGAGCGACACAGGGTTCCTCAGTCAGTTCTTCCGGCAAGGGCAAGGAGTATTCTCCGTCGTGCGTGAAGGACGGATGGGGTGGGTCGTCAGGTCCTTCTTGACGCTGTCGACGGCGGGGCTCTTTTGCGTGCAGGCGAGTTACGCCGGCGAGGTTGCCGTCCACCTACGGGCGACTGTCTCGAAGATCGAGGTGGCCAAAGACGACCAGCGTGAAGCCTGGACGTTCAACGATACCTTTCCTGGTCCTGTGATCCGGATCAAAGAGGGCGACGTCGTCGATTTTACGCTGAAGAACGAAGCCGACCGCGTCCACTCCATCGATTTCCACGCGGCCAAGACTCCCTGGAACCTGCACTTTCAAGGGGTGCCCACCGGCTCGGAGTCTAGCTTTCGATGGAAGGCCGACTATCCGGGAGTGTTCTACTACCACTGCGGGACCGACCCGATGATTCAACACATTGCCAACGGGATGTTCGGCGCGGTGATCGTGGAGCCTCGAACCCCCGGTGTCAAGGCCGACCGGGAGTACGTCATCGTCCAGAGCGAGATTTATCCGACTCCGCACGACGTCGACACGATGATGGCCGGGAAGCCGAAGCTCGTCGTGTTCAACGGCCGAGCGAACAAGTACCTCGACGAGCCGCTTCGGGCGAAGCCGGGTGAGTTGATCCGCCTCCATGTCGTGAATGCCGGGCCGAATCACTTTTCGGCGTTTCACGTCATCGGGGCCGTGTTCGACCGTGTCTATGCCAGCGGCAATCCCAAGAACGTCGAGCACGGCATCCAGACGTATACGCTGCCGCCGGGCGGAGGTGCGACCTTCGACCTCGTGCTGCCGGAAGAGGGGATGTATCCCATGGTGACGCATTCGTTGCAGGACGCGTTGACCGGGGCCTTGGGCCTCATCCACGTCTCCAATGATGAAGAGATGCCAAAGACCAGTTTCGAGGCTCTGCCGCCGCCACAAGACCGCGATGTGGCTTGGAGGGGTGCAGCCGACCGATAGACGGAATTATTGCGGGCCATTTCGGCCAGACGTGTGATTCAAACTCTTGAGAGGGGAAACCATAATGCAGAGGAGAGGTAAGCAGCATCGTTCCTGGGCAAGAATTCTGTGCGCAGTGGCCTTGATTCTGGCGGGTAACGAAGCGGTGGCTCAATCCATCCACGATGCCCATCAAGAAGCCGCGTCGGCGACGCCGGCCGCGTGGACCCAACGGTTGAAGGGACAGACGATCGTCGAGGATTCGATGGAGGGTCGTCCGGACCGCACCGCGATGATGGAGCGCCAGCATCATCGAGTCATGCAGCAGATGGAGCGGGACGCCGAGGCGCAGCGCACGAGCGGGTACTTCAACAACGTCAACATGATGCACCAGTACGGCGCAGGCAATCAGGATGTGCTGCTCATGTCCGATTCCGGTGCCGAGCCCGTATCCGCGACCGGCGGACGCTGCCCCGCATCCGCCCCGGTCAGGACGTACGACATTTCGGCGATCAACGTCGAGATTTCACTCAACATGTGGCTCGACTACTATCCCGGCTACATGTACGTCCTCACCGAGAACATCGACAAGGTTCGTGCGGAGGAAACCAAGAACCGCGATGCCCGCGAGAAGGACGGGTACGATCCGGGCGCCGTCACCAACGGCTTGCAGAGTCAGTGGATTCAGCCGCTGGTGATCCGCGGCAATCAGGGCGACTGCGTCAAGATGACGCTGCGCAATCAGCTCGATGGCGGTGAAGAGGTCAGTCTCAACATCCACGGCTCCAGCATGGTCGTCGCGTCGACCGGCCAGCCCGCGACCACGACCAATCCCGACAGCGTCGCCGCGCAGGGCAAAGCCGTGGAATTCGAATGGTACATCCCGCCGACGCAGCAGGAAGGTGGACGGCAGTTCCACTCCTACAGCAACGACCGTGAATTGACGGTGATGGGCCTGTTCGGGACGTTCGTGGTCGAGCCCAAGGGATCCGAGTATCTGGATCCGATCGGCAGCGGCGATCCGACGCCGATGACGAGCGGGTGGCAGGCGATCATCAAGAACGGCGCCGGACCGGATTTCCGCGAGTTCGTCCTGATGTATCACGAAGTCGGCGATGAAGCCTTCAGACCGCTGAACAAGAAGGGCGATTTTCTCCCGCAGCGCGATCCCTTGACCGACGTCTACCGGCCGGTGGCCCGCGCCCTCAACTATCGCAGCGAGCCGTTCGGCGTCGACAACATGCAGACGCAGCACGAGTACTTCGGGTTCGAAGACGAATCCATGGCCTACAGCGCCTATACGTTCGGCGATCCCGCGACCACCGTGCCGCGCAGCTATCTGGGTGATCCGGCCAAGTTCCGCCTCGTGCACGGGGGATCGGAAGTGTTCCACTCCCATCACCCGCACGGCGGTTCGATCCGCTGGCCGCGAAGCCCGCGCGCGATCGACGAAATGCCTTTGTGGCATGCGGCCAAGAACGGCCCGGTCAAATATCCGGTGATCCGGACCAAGTCCGACCGCGTCGACGTGGAAGTCATCGGTCCGTCGGAGACGATGGACTTGGAGACGGAGTGCGGCTCGGGCCTCTGTCAGCAGCTGGCCGGTGATTTCCTGTTCCACTGCCACGTCGCGCACCATTACATCGCCGGCATGTGGGGGTATTGGCGCGTCTACAACACCCTGCAGCAGGGGGACGTCCACAATGACGTGATGCCGGCCCTTCGGGAGCTCCCGGACCGCGCGGGCCGTATCCAGCCCGGTGTGACATCGGATCAGCTCATCGGTCGTACCGTGGATTGGTTCGGCAAGGAGTTCACCATCGTCAAGGATGGAAAGACGAACTGGAAGGCTTCGCCTGCCGTCGTCAACGTGAAGGATTGGGTCAGCATGCAGTTGCCCCCCCAGGGACAGCCGGGCCACAAGGACGACGAGCGGGCTCAGACCAGCTCGTACGATGCCAGCGTGCTGGATTGGGCCTGGCAGGGCGATCGGGCGATGACCGAGCGCGAGAATACCGTGGAGAATCCGCGGTATCAATCGAAGACCCCGGGCAAGCGCCTCCCGATTCTTTTCGAGAGCGCCACGGGAAAGGTTGCCTGGCCGCACTTGAAGCCGCACTTCGGTCGGCGCGTGCCCTTCTCCCAGAACCACAATCCGTCTCCCTGGCTCGACATGATCCATCTCGACGATGATGGATTGCCGAGCTCCTATCCGGCGAAGCCGGGAGAGAACGGGCGCTGGAGCATGTGCCCGGAGAACGCGGGTTCCAAGAAGTACAACGTGCATTTCATCCAGACGCCGATGACGCTCGCCGACAAGCAGGGCGATACGCCGGCGATCGAGGACAAGGACGGCCTGATCTACGTGTTGCACGAGGAAGAGGCCCAGGTCCGGAAGAGCGCCATCAAGTATCCGCTCGTCGTGCGGGCGAATATCTATGATTGCATCGATTGGATGCTGACCAGCGAGTGGGAAGACGACGACCATATCAACTTCCACTCGTCGAAGATCAACACGCATTGGCATTTCCTTCAGTTCGACAACCAATCGTCGGACGGCGTGATCACCGGCTTCTCGTATGAGCAGTCGGTGCGTCCGTTCACGATGCTGCAGAAAAAGGTCAACAAAGGCCTGCCGGTGCCGATGAACACGACGTTCACCAAGGCCGCCAAGAAGGGCGAGCGGGTGATCACGCTCAAGAACGCCGCGCAGTACCACCCGAACGTCGAGCTTCTGATCGGCGCGGACAACGTCGGAGGCAACGAAATCGGACGGGTGAAATCGATCAAGGGCAGCCAGATCACCCTGTACCGGCCGCTGCAGCACGACCATCCGGTGAACGATATCGTGACGGTGGAGTTCGTCCGCCAGCGGTTCTGGGTGGACTCCGACGTGGGGACGGTCTTCTGGCACGATCACGCCTTGGGTCGGGTGACCTGGCCGCACGGAGGATTCGGGACCATCGTCATCGAGCCGGTTGGCTCGACGTATCACGATCCGAAGACGGGCAAGCAAATCCGGAGCGGACCGTTGGCCGACATCCGGACCGCCGAACCGGTGGGCTACGGAGTCAACGGCAGCTTCCGCGAGCTGCTGGTCCAGCTCAACGACACCGTGCCGCATACGGTGAACATCGTCACGGCGGGCAATCCGCCGGGGCAGCCCATCGAGGTGGCCCTCGAAGCCGGGAAGACCGTGTCTTTCCCGATGCCGGAAAAGATTCCGATGACGCCGATGCCGTTCCTCAACGGCGGAACCCATACGACGGGAGGCGGGTTGAATTTCAAGGCGGAACCCATCTCCAGCCGCCTGGCGGCGAATTCCGACCCGTCCAAGCTGTTCAGCAGCGCCGTCCACGGCGATCCGTACACGCCGATGGTGCGCGCGTACTTGGGCGACACGGTGGTGTTCCGGCTGCTTCAGACCATGGCGAACGAAACGATGGTGTGGACGCTGTCGGGCCATACCTATCTGACCGAACGTTATGCCGGCGACGCGAACCGGAAGAACTCGATCCACATCGGCATTGCGGAGCGCTACGATCTGGTGGTGCCGCAAGCCGGCGGACCGCGGCTCCAACCGGGTGACTACATCCACTTCAACGGCCGCACCTCGAAGTTCTCGGAAGGCGCGTGGAGCATCATGCGGGTGCTGGACAAGGAAGTGGCGGACCTGCAGAAGCTGCCGGCCGGCTACAGCCGCAGGAACAACATTCCGCAACCGCTTCCGGTCTGTCCGGCCGACGCTCCGGTGAAGAGCTTCAACGTCGTGGCGATGGATTATCCCTCGATGAAGCTAAATCCGAAGGCGCCCGATACGATCGAAGTGGACTTCGAACGGACGATCCAAATGGTGAACCCCAACGCGAAGATCTACGCGCTGGAGGAGGAAGCGACCAGGGTGGGCAGCGGACTGCAACCGATGCCGCTGACGCTGCGGGCCAATGTCGGGGACTGTCTCAAGATCAAGCTGACCAACCGGATGAAGGAGGGCCGCGCCTCGTTCTCCGCCATCGGGTTGGCCTTCGACCCGAAGGATTCGCTCGGGGCGAACGTCGGGAACAATCCGGGCGAGCAGACGGTCGCGCCGGGGGAGAGCCGCACGTATACCTATTACGCGGACCCGTTCCTGGGAGAAACCGCCTCGCTGGTGTGGGATTGGGGCAATGTGATGGTCAATCCTCGCAGCGGGCTCTATGGGGCGGTCGTGATCGGTCCGAAGGGCGCCCAGTACCGGGATCCCAAGACCGGTGCGGATATCTCGACCAAGAACAGCTGGGTGGCCGACGTCATCGTCGACCGGACCATTCAGGGTTATGAGAATCGCGTCAACTATCGCGATGTCGCCCTGTTCTTCCAGGACGAGGACAATATCATCGGGACGAGCTTCATGCCCTACGTGCAGAACACCGCGGGCCTGACCGCCGTCAACTACCGCGCGGAACCCTATAAGTTCCGCCAGGACACCGGGTGCAGCCTGGGCAAGGTGTTCCAGCCTTGCGTGGTGGACAAACCCGAGGATCCTGCGACCCCGATCATCGAAGCGCACGCCGGAGATCCCGTGCGGATCCACGTGTTCGGGGCAAGCAACGAGCAGAACGGCATGTTCAGCGTCGAACGCCATGAGTGGCCGATCGAGCCCTTCATGCGCGGAGCCGACATGATCAGCGTGGTGGAATTCTCGGGATCCGAGACCCTGGATGCCTTCCTGCCCAGCGCCGGAGGCCCGTTCCGGATGCCGGGCGACTACGTGTGGAGCAATCAGCGGCTGCCCTATTCGCAGTCAGGACAATGGGGCTATCTGCGTGTGCTCCCGGCTGGCGACCAGCGCATCAAGGCCCTGTCGGGCGTTCGTCCGGGGGTGAAGCAGGCCGACGCCGAGACTCCGCCTCGGATCGGTCCTGTGTCTTCCGTGGTGCGCTGATCGGTTCAGCCGGCGCGATCGACATGAGGGAAACCCGTGGCCCGGGTTTCCCTCGTGCCCGATCGTCACGACCGTTACAGGCTCCGTTTGCGCTGGAGCAGGGCCGGTGCCAATGCGGCGGCTTCCTTCACGAGGACGCCCATCTTGGGGTGGGAGGGTTCCAAGTCGACGGGAATGTCGTAGTGCCGGATGCGTTCGCTGGCGGTGGGACCGATCGAGGCCACCACGAGCCGGCGGCAGGCGGTGCGGAAAGCCTCGGTTCTGCCCGAACGTTCCACCAACTGCATGACGTGGTCGATCTGGGCCGCGTTCGTCACCAATAGCACGTCGATTCCGCCGTTCAATACCTCTTCGATCGCTCGGGTGAGCGGCGCCGTGTCGATCGGCATCGCCCAGCGGTAAACCGGTACGGCGAAGACCTCCGCTCCTCTGGTCTTGAGATCGTTGATCAGATCGGGATTGGAAAGGCCGTATTCCTGCACGGCGATCCGCAATCCCTGCACGGGTCTGTAATAGTCGAGCGTGGCCACGACGTCCTGCCAGGTGTTCGGTTCCGGTACGGTGAGATTCGATTCCACGCCGATATGTTTCAGGGCGGCCAGCGGTTTCGGCCCTCGCGTCACGATCATGGTGTGCTTCAGCGCTTCGATGAGCTGCGCGAGCGGGTAGCGGATCTGCAGGGTTTCGAGCAGCGCCCGGGTGCCGACGCCGGTGAGCAGGATCACAATGTCGATCTGATGAAGCATCAGTTTCACGCCGAACCGAAATACGGCGCCGTTCTCCTGGAGCGGAATGGGAATTTCGCGAAGGGCCGGGGCGACCAACGGCGTGCCGCCGGCGTGCTCGATCAGCCGGGCCATGTCCTTGGCCATGCGGCTCTCGAACGACAACATGCGCAGCGTGCGTCCGGTCGTCTCGCCCTCCGAGGTCCTGTGCTCGACCGGCTCGGAGACCGGTCCCTGGTTTGAAGGCGGTTCAACGGAGGGGGCCTCGTCCGGCTGACCGTCAGTCGACAGCAGCGCCACGATGTCCGTCAGCTCTTCGAACAATTGATGGATGGCCGGCTCGTGTTCCGTCAGGGTTGCCCCGAGCAAGTCCAGCCAGAACAGGCAGTCGTCGGCCTCGTTCGCCGCCGCGCGCCGCCGTGTCGGTTCTTCGGCCTTCGAGTGGGACCGAACAAGGGCCCGGCAACTTGCGGCCAACGAGGTGGCCGCCTTCACGACCGAGGGCTCAAGCGCCAGGATGTCGGGGGTTCTCGGGAGCGTGCCGAACAGCTTGAGCACGTCCACGGCTAATTGCCGGCTCTTGGTCCGGAGCAGCTCGGCTTGGTCGGATGGAGTCATGGCCCTCTTGTATCATGACGGGGGCAAGATCCTCAGTGCAAACGACTATTGCACATCCTTCGCGCAGCGAAAGCCGGTCGATTCGTTCCGGATGGTCGGATCGCTCTCCACGCGGGTGAAAATGCGGACGGTGGGAGTTTCATTCTGCCATCCGGCCCCGCGAAGCACCCGCTTGGTTCCGCTGTCGGGCCCTTTGGGATTCTTGCTCGGGCTTTTTTCATAGTACCGCGGGTCGTACCAGTCGTGGACCCATTCCCAGACGTTTCCCGCCATGTCGTAGACTCCGTAGGGGCTTTTCCCCGCTTCATAACTCCCGACCGGCATGAGCGTCTTTTCGCCGACCCAGCGCTGGTTGAAGTTCAGATGCTTGTTGGTGGGTTCGACGTTGCCCCAGGGGAATCGATGGTCGGTATTGCCCTTGGCGGCCTTTTCCCATTCGGCTTCCGTCGGCAGGCGTTTGCCCGCCCACCGGCAGTAGGCGTCCGCATCGGCCCAGTCCACGTTCACGACCGGCCGGTCGGCAAGCGTGTCGGAAACCGTCTCGCCTTGCCAGAGATTCCTTGTGGGATTCTTGGAATTCTGCGGCACGCGGTGGCCCGTGGCTTTGACGAATGCCTGATACCGGCCATTGGTCACTTCGTAGAGGTCAATCTCGTAGGCGTCCAAGTAGACTTCATGACGGGGGTATTCGTCTCGGCCTCCGTCCCGATCGCCTGGGGGTACTCCCATCGGGAAGGGTCCGGCCGGAACCTTCACCATCGGAGCTCCGTCACCTCCTGGCGGTGCCGTGTCGGCGGCGCGAATTGCGGGAGGCAGGCACAAGACAACGGCGGCGATCAGCAACGAGAGCGAGCCCCACATCATGCAGTTCTCCTTGTTGGGATGGCTGGGAGCACGCATCGTAACACAGCCGTCCGCCGTTCGCAGCCGATCAGCGCGCCGGAAAATCGAATTGACGACGGAGCGGGCGTTACCTACTATAACGGGCAGCGAGACCGGTATGGATGTTCCCGCGCATCGTGGCCTGCGGCATGTGGCGCTCCGCGTCACCAACTTGAAACGCTCCCGGGCGTTTTATGAACAATTGTTGGGGATGGCGGTGGTGTGGGAACCTGATGCCGACAATGTGTATTTCAGCTCGGGAACGGACAACTTGGCGCTGCATCAAATCAGTCCGGGCGAGCTGCAGGCTTATACTGCGGCGACGGGGCAGCTGTTGGACCATCTGGGCGTGATCGTCGAGAGTCCTCAAGCGGTCGACCGCATGTATGCCGCCGTGGCGCCGAAGATCGCTTCCTTGGGAGGGACGATCGCCAAGGAGCCGAAGCAGCACCGCGACGGCAGCTATTCGTTTTACTTCTCCGATCCCGACGGGAACGTCATTCAAGCGCTGTACGAGCCTACCATCAGCAGGCTGCGATGGGTCAGCCATGACTGACGGGAGCGGCCTGCATAGGCAGGTCGGTCCGTCCTTCCGCCTGCTGCTCCGCGCATGGCATCCATGAAGGTCTGGGACCATTATCCGCGGCAGCAGTATCTCCGATTGGTGCCCTGGGTATGGGTCCAATTGGAGAGCGGCGAACCGCCCGGTCCGTTTCCCTTCGTCGGCGGCGCGGCCCCCGACGTCATCGCAAGCCTTCACGAAGCCCACGGCCTGCTGGCCAGCTCCATCGACACCGCCATCAGCGACGTCTTCTCCAAACGGGCGCCGCTGGACGATCCGGACCGTCGCCGGAGACTGGAGGACGCCTATGCGGAACTCGTCGCCGCCCGGCCGTATCTGCAGCGGCATATTGCCTGCGGGCGCAAGCCCGACGGCAGCTTTCACTGGGAGTTCCCGACTGACCCGACAAAGTCGTCCACGGTGACCAACGGGGGGCTGCGGATCTTTCATTCGGTGAGGCGGCAAGCGATTCCGATCGGTTTTGAGCAGCGTCCGCTCGGTCCCGTGGTCGGAAAAGTCCTGGGCATGCTGGACGGCACGAGACAAGTAGAGGAAATCAAGACGGTGGTCACGTCCTCGCCAAGGGAGGCGCAGGTCGTGCTCACTCGATTGATGGAGGCCTTGCATCAATACGAATGTCTCGCCACTTCGCCTCAGTCCACGGTCCGGCAGCGCTGGTTCGAGGCCGTGCAGGATCAGGACACGGTCCACCTCGGCCATGCGGCCTTGCTGTATCGGCAGCAGGAACAGGTTCTGCTTTTCGACCCTTGGCTGCTGCCCTGGTACGCGGAATCGTCCGTGCCGTCTCCGTGGGGTGCACTGTTACCCAAGCCAGCCGCCGTGTTCCTGACCCATGATCATGACGACCATGTGGACCCCCGCACGCTCCTGCACGTTCCGAAAGAGACGCCCATCATCGTGCCGAGCCGGCGCAACCGCAAACGGTTCTTCTATGACTATCAGTCGTTGCTTCGCGAGTTGGGGTTCGCTCACGTCATCGAGCTGGCCCATGGCGAGGCCTGGTCCTTCGAAGGAGGGGCCGTCGTTTCCGTTCCGTTTTACGGGGAAGATCCCTGCGACCTCGAAATGCCGCGCAACTGTTACCTCATCAGCGATCGAGGCTACAACGTTCTGGTGCATGCCGACAGTGGTCCGACCAACGACGGACGTTCCGCGCTGAAGGAGCAGGTTCTGACTCGGCTGGTCGACAAGTACGGAGCGATTCCCCTCGTATTGGCTTCGCAGCAACAATTGCTCGAGCTTCGGAGCCACGCCGCGCACGCCGCCCTGTCCCATCCGGGCAAGTGGCTCGAAGTCGGTGAGAACGGCTATCTGACCAATGCCTATCTGGCCGCAATCTGCGAGGCGGCGCGCGCAAAAGCGTTCGTCTCGTACGCCACTGGAGGCGCCGACTGGTACCCCGATCATCTGTCTTTCATGTTCAGTCGGAGAAATCCCGCGAGAACGGCGCTGCTCACGGCGCATTGGGAGCCTCCGCAAAATCTGAAAGAATTTCTCTCTCCTCTGGGTTGCGGGTATCATTACGCCCAGGCATTCGACCGGTATCGTCTGGCACCGGACGGGACGATCGACGTCCAATCGACCGGCAGGAGCCTTGAGCCAATGACCTTATACACGGCGGCGTTCGGAGAACCGTCCTTCATGAAGACGGGGCGGCGGACGTAGCGGCGGGCGCACCGAGGGAGAAGATGGCGCATGGGTGACTCGAATAGAGTGATTCTCGTGACGGGAGCCGCCGGATTCATCGGCTTCCACGTCGTCAAGCGGCTGATCGCGCGAGGCGATTGCGTGATCGGCCTCGACAACGTCAACGACTACTACGATGTTCGACTCAAACAGGCGCGCCTGGCTCAGCTGGCCTCGTTGGACCGGTTCCAGTTCGTGAAGCTCGACTTGGCCAATCGGTTGGGCATGAAGGAGCTGTTCGCCGAGCATCCGATCAAGCGGGTCGTCCATCTGGCGGCGCAGGCCGGCGTCCGATATTCCCTGGTCAATCCCCATGCCTATACCGACAGCAACATCGAAGGTTTCATCAACGTGCTCGAAGGGTGTCGGCATGGCAAGGTCGAGCATCTGGTGTACGCCTCTTCGAGTTCCGTCTACGGCGGCAACACCCACATGCCGTTCTCCATACATGACAATGTGGACCACCCGGTCTCGCTCTACGCGGCCAGCAAGAAGGCCAACGAACTGATGGCCCATTCCTACGCGCACCTGTATCGCATTCCCTGTACCGGGCTCCGGTTCTTCACCGTCTACGGCCCCTGGGGGCGGCCCGACATGGCGCTGTTCATTTTCACGAAAGCCATTCTGGAAGGGAAACCGATCGACGTCTTCAACCATGGAAAGATGCGCCGCGATTTCACCTACATCGACGACATCGTCGAAGGGGTCGTCCGCACGTTGGACCGCCCGGCGGAGCCGAATACCCAATGGTCGGGCGACTCTCCGGATCCGGGAACCAGTTCGGCGCCTGCGCGGGTTTACAACATCGGCAATCATCAGCCGGTGGAGCTGCTGCGCTTTATCGAGGTGCTCGAGAAGGCCGTCGGCAAGAAGGCGGAGAAGCGGCTGCTGCCTTTGCAGCCGGGGGATGTGCCGGCGACGTATGCGGATATCGACGATCTCGCCCGAGACGTCGGATTCAAGCCCGCGACGCCGATCGAGGTGGGCGTGCCTCGTTTTGTTCAATGGTATCGGGAGTTTTACAAGGTATAGGGTGCATCTCGTCTGACGAACGGCACGCCGGCTCGATCCCGCCATAATGCGTTGCACATTGAAGGCTTCTGTACCGCCCGCTATTGGCCGGGTGCGACTCTAAAACAGCACCGCGTCGCAATGCCGTCGCACCCGGCACCTTTTTCGGCAGCACCCCAGGCAGCGCCGCTATGTCGTTTGTCTCGCCGGCGTATCCGTTCCGGCCGAGATGGATGGTGAATCAGCTAGCGGAGATGAAGTCCAGCGGTAGGAATTCTCGACCGGCCTACAGAAGAACGCGTGGAACATAAAAGAAGCCCGCGCTCCTTCCGCCAACTGCTCGTGCCACCCAAGATTTCGAACGCTAACGGTGAAAAAGGGAAAGTGCTGCCCGGGAGGGCGGGCAGCACTCAGGTCTTAGAAACAGCCGACCGGAACGAATCCCGTGCCGAAGATCCGCGCCAGCGCATGGTAACGAGTATTGTCGTAGAACGAATAGCTCGGTCCCCGCTGATTCTGGGCCGAGAGATCCCCGCCGTAGGACGGATCGGAGCCGAAATAGAATCCCCCGCGTGACTTCTGGTTCAGTTGAAGCCACTCGCTGTACATGGAGCAGACTTCCGCTTGCACCGAGCCGGATGAGGCCAGGCTAGCGTGCCAATCCTTGGCCCAATCAGGCGCAGCCGCGGATCCCGACGGCCCGCCGGCCCGATCGATCGGAGGTACGTCATACTGCGGGGCCGAGGCAACCGGAGGACGGTAGGTCGGCATGTTGTCTAGCGACGGCACGACCGACAAGGGTCTCAACTCCATCGGCGTGCACCCGCCTTTGTTCTTGCTGTCCTTATTGGTATAGAGAACGGTGCCGTCCGGGAGCGGGCAGCTCCACATGGTGCCGAGATCGACGTCGGTCTGTTCCGAGGCATTCGACGTCGCCGGCATCGCCGTCCAAATCATCGCCATGGTCGCCACGACCCGGTAAACATCGCGTGGCCGCATAAAGCACCTCCCCTGAATTCGTAAGACAATCGGTGTTGACACGCGCGGATCGTCGATTCGAACGATCCATCATCGTGCCGACAAGCTATGCCACCGGCGCGTGCAGCGTCTATTCACCTTTCGAGGGGGGCACCGTGGGGGACTGCGACGGACTCCGGACATGGGAGGCCGTTCCGACCGATTAAGCGACCATGCCGATCGCTTCTTCCGGAGTGAGGCCCGCGAAGCCTGCCAGCACCCCGTCGGCCTCGCAAAGCGTTTCTGCGGGATAGGTCGTTGCCACGGCGAGAACCTTCATGCCGGCTTGCCGGGCCGATCGGATCCCGGCAAGAGAATCCTCGATCACCAGACAGTTGGAAGCGGACAGCGGTGTCCGTCCTCCGTCGTTGAGGCGTGCGAGCGTCATGCGATAAATGGCGGGATCGGGCTTTCCGATCGGGCAATCTTCCGCCGCGACGATGACGTCGAAGTTTCCCTCGATCGCGGTTCCGTGCATGGCTCGGTCGATTTGATGTCGCCGGCCTCCCGATGCGATGGCCAACCGGTATCCGGCGCGGGCGGCTTTCACGAATTCGGCCGCTCCGGGGAACAACGGAGGCTTTTCGTCGGCGGTTCGGATCGCGAAGAGTTGGGCCTTCCTGGCCATGATGCGGTCGAGCAGGCCGGTGTCGCCGCCGTCGCCTCTCGCGTTCAGCAGCGATGCGGTGCAGGTCCGCTCATCCATGCCGAGGTATCTGCCGTAGTAGTCCTCCACCGTCAACGGCAGGCCGAATTCGGCCAGTGCCTGCTGGAAGCACAGGACGTGCGGCGTCTCGTCGTCGGCGAGCACCCCGTTGAAGTCGAAAATGATGGCGCCGATCGCTTGAAGCGGGGTCGTTGTCACCCGAGCACTCTACAAAAAGGGTTGCAGCAGGAACAAGCTTTGCCTTGTCCCTTTGATCATGCTGCGGTATTCTCCGCCTCACCATTGGGCGGGAGTCGACATGACGGACTATGGAGTGCTGGGCAATCTGTTGGTCATTTTTTCGGTGTCGATCGCCGTCGTCTTCGTCTTTCACCAATTCAGGCTTCCTTCGATCGCCGGGTTCCTCGTCGCCGGGGCGTTGATCGGGCCTCACGGGTTGAACCTCATTTCCGATGTGGGAACGGTCCAGATTTTGGCCGAGATCGGCGTCGTCCTGCTTCTCTTCACGATCGGGATCGAGTTCTCATTGGTGCAGCTTGCGTCCCTTAAACGGCTGCTGCTGGTCGCAGCGCCCATTCAGGTCGGGGGCGTCTTGCTCGTGGCGTGCTTGGCCGTCCTGCCGACGGGGCTCGGATGGCAGGAAGGGGTCTTCTGGGGGTTCATGATTTCCCTCAGCAGTACGGCCATCGTCTTGAAAACCCTGGCGAATCGCGGCGACAGCGATTCGATCCATGGACGCGCCACGATCGGGATTCTGATCTTTCAGGATCTCGCCGTCGTGCCGATGATGTTGTTGACGCCCATTCTCGCCAGCCACGCCGAGGGGGCGGGGCTCTCCATTCTCGTGACGCTGGGGAAGTCTGCGATCGTGGTCGGCCTGGTCGTGGCCGGCGCCTGGTATGCCGTTCCGAAACTGTTGGAACACATCGTCCGGAGCCGGAGTCGGGAGCTCTTCCTGCTCACGGTCATCGTGCTCTGCCTGGGCATCGCCTGGCTGACGTCCTTGGGCGGCCTCTCCCTGGCTCTGGGCGCGTTCATCGCCGGCCTCGTCATTTCGGAGTCCGAATACAGTCATCAGGCCATGGCGGAGGTGCTTCCCTTCCGCGACAGTTTCAACAGCTTGTTCTTCGTGTCGATCGGCATTCTCATGAACTGGCGCGTGCTGATCGAACATCCCTTTGTGGTCGCCGGGCTGCTGGTGGCCATCCTGGTGGTAAAGTTCGTCACCGGCGCGCTCGCCGCCGTGGCGGTGGAGGCGCCGCCCCGTTCGGCGCTGATGGTCGGCGTGGCCTTGGCGCAAGTGGGCGAGTTCAGCTTTCTGCTGGCCCAACAGGGGCAGGAAAGCGGTCTGTTGCGGGGAGATCCCTACCAGGTGTTCCTGGCGGTCTCGGTTCTTTCCATGATCATCACGCCGTTCTTGATGGAGTGGTCGCCTTCGATGGCGCGGCGAGTCGAAGCGATGCAACGCCTGCGGCACTGGTTTCCCACGCGCACCACGGCGCATGCGCTGCAGACGGAAGGCAAGCACATTCGAATCAAGGACCATGTCATTATCGTCGGATACGGACTCAACGGGCGGAATCTTGCGCGCGTCTTGAGTGAAACGGAGATTCCGCACGTCGCGTTGGATCTCGACGGCGACACGGTCAGACGGGAGGCACAACACGGCGTCCCGGTGTATTACGGGGACGCCACGAACGCGAATGTCTTGCGCCACATGAAGATCGAGGACGCCAAGGTGCTGGTCGTCGCCATCTCGGATCCGTTCGTCACCCGGCGGACCGTTCAAGTGGCCAAAGGGCTCAATCCGAAACTGCACGTGGTCGTGCGCACGCGGTACTTGCGGGAGCTCGAAGAACTGCACCAGTTGGGAGCCGACGACGTCGTGCCGGAGGAGTTCGAGACGTCCATCGAGATCTTCGCGCTCGTCCTGCGCACCTACGACATGCCGCAGGAGTTCGTGACGCGGAAGGCCGAGCAGATCAGACGGGAGGGCTATGCACTGTTGCGGCGCAGCGAACTGCCCGAGCTGGCCCATCACCTGAGAGGCGGCACTCTTACCGACGCGGAGGTTGAAACCTGCCGGATCGAGGCGGATGCGCCCTCCGTGGGAAAAACTCTGGACGAACTGGCCATCCGTCCCCGCACGGGAGCGTCAGTGATCGCGTGGACGCGCGCCGGCGTCACCGAATCCAACCCGTCACTGAAGACCAAACTCAAGGGCGGCGATATTGTGGTGCTGTTGGGGTCGCGTGAGCAGATCAGGCGTGCGATGAGTCTTTTGGTCGAGTTGTCGCAGGAGTAGCGGCTCAGTGCGGGCCGGCCATTGCTTGATAAGCTTCGTCCAACGTACCGACTTCAACGACGGCCACTCGCCGAGTCTGGCTGCCGAAGTCCCCTTCTCCTGTATTGGATTGTCCTCGAGGCACGAGCACCGTCCTGAACTGCTCTCGTGCCGCCGCTTCGATTTTCTGAGGGACGCCGCCGACGGAGAGAATGTCCCCGTTCGGCGCGATCTGGCCGGTCATGGCCACGCCGGAGCGTATGGCATCGCCGCGCCAGGCGGCCATGATGCCGACCGCGACCGCGCCGCTCGCGCTCATGCCGTCGGTCATGGCATTGTGGGATCGATTCTTGACGGTGACCACCCAGTCACGCCCGTCCATCCCGAGATGGCGTAAGGCGGTCAGCACGGCCTGCCTGACACCGGCCTTCCAGTCGTCACCTACCAGCGAACCTCCTCCCAAGGTAATCTCGCTGAATTGAATCACCGGTCCGTTCGCTCCGGGATCGGAAGAAATCTGAATGGCGATGTAATGGACGACTCCCGTCTGCCCGTCGCTGAGGACGGCCAGGGCCGGTATCGAGGCCACGTGGAGATTGTCGAATGCGCGGGCGTTGGAAAATAGGATGAGAACGAGCAGCAACGCCAGGAGAAACGGGGCCGGGCGTCGGGAGTCGCTCGACATGCTCAACTTCTCCAGCGAAGCGTCACACGGCCTTTCAAGGGATGGTCGAACGGCCGACCGGTTTGCAAGGATTCGAGATGGGCCGCTTTGAGCTTATAGTACCACTTCGCCGGGGTGTCCGCGTCGTCGATCAGCATCAGCGGCGGCTTGTAGCGCAACCCGATCGCCTGACGCTCCATGGCTTCACGGTCTTGGGCCAGGAAGACCTCAGCGAAGCGGCGAAACAGCGTCTTGGCGAACGGAAGCCACGTCAACGCGTTCCACGCCGCGCAGAAATCGATGCGACATTGCTGATCCGAAACCGGCGTGACCGTCGCCCTGGTCGATACGAACATGTTGCCGCATTGAACGAATTCGAACCGCTGATTCGGCAACACGAAGTCGATCGTCGTCGTGAGGGGGCCGCGGTAAAAAAGATTCAGGAGCTTGTAAGGCAAGCTGTTTTTCGACGGAGCATGCGGGACCATGCGGAAGCCGTACGGAATCGGTTCAAAGGTCTTGGCCTTCTCGTGTATGCTGCGTTCGGTGCGCCACCAGACGCTCCTGTGAACGAACGGGCCGTGCGCGGGGTCCATCAGACCGACGATCCCGTCGTCGATCGTGCAATCGAGCAATGCGGATATCTGGATCATTCGAAAACGGGAGGCCGGCAGCGGCAGCGGCGGAATTTCCGGAATCGGTTGTTCCGGTCGTGACGGGTCGGGAATAAACACCCACACGTATCCGTCCCGTTCCCTGCATGGGTAGGTCGTGACCCCAATCTTGTCCGGTTGAACGGCGGAGTCCTGCACCAGCGAAGGAATCGTCCGACATCGGCCCTTCGGGTCGAATTGCCATCCGTGGTAGGCGCACTCCACGCAGTCGCCTCGCATGCGCCCAAACGAGAGCGGCATGCCCCGATGAGGGCAGATATCGCGCATGGCGGCCACCGCACCTTGATTCGTCTTGCACACGAGAATCGGCAGTCCGAGCAAGACCGTACCCTTCAGCATGCCGGATTCCAAGTCGCCGCTGCGGCAGGCCGGATACCAAAATCCCAAAAGCGGCGCACTCTTGGCTGGCTTGGGTTGTACGCTCGAGTCTGAGTTCATTTTGAGTAAGGAAGGATGGACGCAGGTACGACGGCCGGAGCCGCGCGCGACCTAAATTAGGACTATAACGAGCAGGTTTCCGAAGGTCAAGCAACGACGGACCGGCGTTCCGCTCGCAGGCGTCGTGTTCATTTTCATGCGCCATGACGCCGACTCCGCGTCGCCATAGCCGCTCGTCGATCCAGAGGAAGACGAGTCGGCCGAGTGGAGCCGAGTCCGTGGCTCATGAGGGCCGCCGTTTTCTTGACAAGAAAAAGTTGTGGAGACTATAGTCAAAATCCCGATAAACAGGCCATTCTCCGCCGAGAAGGTGAGCTCGATGACCACGACGCAATTGGATCCCGCAGTCACCTTGTCGGATCTGCAGACCTCCAAGCCGGACCGGGTGACGATCGTGCTGCTGAGCGGTGACCTCGATCGCACGATGGCGGCTTTCATCATCGCCACCGGAGCCGCGGCGATGGGGATGCAGGTTACGATGTTTTTCACCTTCTGGGGATTGAATACGATCCGCCGAAAGGGGGCGACCAGCTCCGCCAAGGATTGGCTTCGGCGCATGTTCGGGTTCTTGAACAAAGGCGGCGCCGAGACTCTTCCGCTCTCCCGCTTTCATTTTGGGGGGATTGGAACAAGAATGATGCACAAGGTGATGAAGCAGAACCGGATGCCGGGCGTCCCTGAACTGATGGCCACGGCCATGGATCTGGGAGTCAGATTCATCGCCTGTACGACCACGATGGGGCTCATGGGTATCACGAAGGACACTCTGATCGAGGGCATAGACCAATTCGCAGGTGTGACGACGTATTTGGCCGAAGCGAAACAGGGCAGCGTGAACTTGTTCATATAGAGAAGGTCGAGGTAGTTTCAGCCTTCATGGAGTTGCGATGCTGCAAGCCGATGTGACACTCGATACGTTGGGCTACTTTTGCCCCATGCCGATCATCATGACCTCGAAGAAGATCAAGGAATTGGCTCTGGGGCAAGTCCTCGAGGTCATTTCCGACGACGAGGGCATCAAGAAGGACATGCCGGCCTGGTGTGACACGACGGGGCACCAGATGCTGGGACTCGAAGAGGAACACGCGCGGTCCGGGCGCATTTACAAAGCCTTTGTGAAGAAGACCAAGTAATACCTCCACAGGGACGCACGAAGCCGGAGGCATGATCGTCATCCTCCGGCTTTTTTATTGGACGAGGGGCAGGCTGTGCAGCACCTGGTAACTTGCGTGCCGAACTTCAGCGAGGGTCGGAACAGAACGACCGTTCGCGCCTTGATCCGGGCCGTACAATCGGTGCCGGGCGTGGCACTGTTGGACTGGACGATGGATCCGGACCATCATCGGTCCGTCCTCACGTTCGTGGGCGAACCGGATGCGACGGCCGACGCGGCGTTTCGTGCCATTCAGGCGGCGACCAGGCTGATCGACATCCGGAAGCACCGCGGGGTGCATCCACGGATCGGCGCCACGGACGTCGTTCCCTTTGTGCCGGCCAAGGGCGTCACGGCGCATGACTGCGTGCAGCTGGCCCGGCGCCTCGGAGAACGAGTGGGACGACAACTGGGGATTCCCGTATTTCTCTATGAGCAGGCGGCCGCGGGACCGGACCGCGCACCGCTGGAAGCCGTGCGGCGCGGGGGGGTGGAAGGGCTGGCGCGTCGGATGCAGTCGGACTCCCGCTGGCGTCCTGACTTCGGGCCCGCCGCGCTGCACCGGACCGCAGGGGCGGTCGTGATCGGAGCCAGACCTCCATTGATCGCCTTCAACGTCAATCTGAGATCGTCGAATCTCGAAGTCGCCCGGTCGATCGCCCGGACGGTCCGCGAGTCGAACGGAGGCATGGCGCATGTGAAAGCGATCGGGGTCGACCTGCCCACCCGCCGCATGGTGCAGGTGGCTACGAATCTGACCGACTATCGCGTGACACCCGTCCATTCGGTGTTCGAAGCCGTGCAGGCCCTGGCCTCCTTGCACGCGGTGCCCGTTGCGGGCAGCGAGATCGTGGGGTTGGTTCCTGAGGCGGCGCTGGTCGATGCGGCAGCCGATGCCCTCCGCCTCGAATCGTTTGATCGCTCGCTCATCCTGGAGCGGAAAATCGAATCGGCCTTCGGAGCAACCTCGCGTTCGACCGCGACCGCATGCTATCAGCCGGGAATGGATCTGCGACGCCTCTCCGTCGGACAACTCTTGGACGCGATCGCGGAGGCGACACCCAGCCCGGCCGGGGCGTCGGTGTCGGCTCTGGTCGCATCCTGTGCCGCTTCGCTGGGAATCATGGGGGCGCGCTTGAGTCGTCGGCGCGGGGATGCGACGCGTCTCGGTTCCATTGCTGGACGGCTGGGTCGATTGGCGCAGGCGGACGGTGTGGCCTATGGGAAGTATCTTCAGGCTTCCAGGCTCGCGGCATCCGACCGGCGACGCCCATCGAGACTGGCTGCCGCGTTGCATCGCGCAACGCAGGTCCCCTTGCAGATTGCCGAGCTGGCGGGACAGGCGGGGAGACGACTTTCCACCGGTCGGCAACGCCTCAAGACGAGGGTGCAAGCGGATTCAACGGTCGGGATTCTCCTATGCCTGGCCGCGGGAGAAGCAAGCCTTCATATCGTTCGTGAAAATCTTAAATATCAAATAAATCATATGTTTATACGGTCCATCCAGAGCCGGATGCGGCGGACTGCAATCTGCCTTGAGGAACTGAGAAGGCTGTGCTACACTCCGCCGCCTAATCGGTCTGTCATTAAGGAAAAATCAGCACAGGCACGGCCTGAGAAAGCACAGAAGCGACGCGAATGGAAATCAAGGTCTTCAATAACAATGTCGAAAAGGCTCTCAAGGTCGCCAAGAAGAAGCTCGCGGGGGAAGGGCTTTTCCGGGAACTGAAGCGGCGGCGTTACTATGAGAAGCCGAGCGTCAGGAAGAAAGCCAAGCAACGCGAGGCGCAACGGCGTCGGCAAAAGTGGTTGTCGAAGCGGAAGCCGGAATAGACACTCCTCCTTTCATGTCTTGATCAGGTCTGCCGCCCCGCTCCTTCCTGTTTCGGATGCGCCAGGACCAAATCCATGCGGCAATCGCCCTTGTCAAGCGCGAAGTGCGCCAATGGCAAGAGCCGGTCGTGGGCGTGGTGGCGCGCGAATCCGATCGTGACCCTTTCCGCATTTTGATCTCTTGCCTCCTGAGCCTGCGAACCAAGGATAAGACCACCGGCGAGGCCAGCGGACGCTTGTTCGCCCTTGCCCATACGCCTGCGTCCATGTTGTCCCTGCCCCTGGCGAAGATTCAGAAAGCCATCTATCCGGTGGGGTTCTATCGAACGAAAGCCAAATCCATTCGTCTCATCTGCCGCCGTCTCATCGACGTCTACGGAGGAACCGTTCCCGATTCCATCGACGAATTGGTGACGCTGCCCGGGGTGGGCCGCAAGACCGCCAATCTCGTGGTGACGGTGGGGTATCGCAAGCCGGGGATTTGTGTGGACATCCATGTTCACCGCATTACCAATCGGTGGGGCTATGTGAAAACGCGCACACCTGAGGAGACCGAACAGGCTCTGCGCCGAAAGCTGCCGAAGCCATATTGGATTACGTTCAACGACCTGCTGGTTCCCTACGGACAGAATCTCTGCCAACCAGTGTCGCCTTTTTGCAGTCGATGCAAGCTAACTGAATACTGTGATCGGACAGGCGTGACCAAGAGCCGTTAATCCGGACTGGTTCGGTCTCCGGTAGCCACTACTTCTTGTGGGCGCGAGCTTTTACACTGTTGATGTAATCGGTGATTGCACCGTCCACTTCGATCGGAGCGAGGGGCCGGTCATGGGTTTCACTTTCGTCCACCAGATACCGATCCTGCTCCTTCTCCTGCCTGACGACCACCGTGTTTTCGGGAGTGACTTCGACAAGCATATACCATTCGCGAGTTCCCTGAGTGATGACGACTTCCTTGCCGAGTCCCTTCTTCGTGACCTCGATCTGGAGGTTATCGGATTCGGCGGAGGCGGGTGTGGGCCCGAGGAAGGCCAGAAGAGCCAGCAGCAGCACCGGGCGGGACCGATGCCGGCTCTGTGCGCGCACGACGATCGACATGCATGAATTATAGCGTCCGTGTGTCATGCAGTAAACACGGGCGCGCCCGCTGGTCGTCGGCTTGAGTGCCTATAGGTCGCGTGCTAGGATGCCGACCCCATGGATTGGCTCCTTTCGACGGTGGAGCAGGTCGTCTCGACCGACACATTGATCGCATTGACGGTCCTCTCGCTGGTGTTTTTTGTCGGCACGCTCATCGCGATTCCCTTCATCCTGGTGCGGCTTCCGGCCAACTATTTCGACGTCCGGGTGCCGAGACCCTGGATGGAAAATCATCATCCCGTGCTTCGTATGGCGGGCCATTTCGTCAAGAACGTCCTGGGCGCGGTGTTCGTCTTCGTGGGGTTCTTGATGCTGTTTCTGCCCGGACAGGGCATCCTCACGATGCTGATCGGCATCTCCATGCTCGATTTTCCCGGTAAGCGCAGGGTCGAAGCCAGATTGATCGGTCAACCAACCGTCCTCGGGGCCATCAACGCGATGCGCCGGAAGTTCCAAAAGCCCCCGCTTGTCCTTTCCCCGGACTCGTAATGTGAGCCCTCTCGACTGTCGCAACCGTCCGGGCGGACGGAATGGGCGGCTGCCACGTAAATGAACACTGAGGTGAGCCGGCTATGACTCCCACGGAAGAACAACGACGAACGCTCTATCTGATCGACGGGAGCGCCTACGTCTATCGCGCATTCTTCGCCCTGCCTCCGCTGAACACGTCAAAGGGCCTTCAGACCAACGCCGTCTACGGTTTCACCACGACGTTGATGAAGATCGTTCGTGAACACCGTCCGGATTGCCTCGCCGTGGCCTTCGACGAAAAGGGACCGACGCTCCGGCATGAGGCATTCAAGGAATACAAGGCCCAGCGACCGCCGATGCCGGAAGGGATGCAAGCGCAGGTGCCGTATATCCATCGCCTTGTCGATGCCTTCTCGATCCCCGTCATCAGGCACGCCGGCTATGAAGCGGACGACCTGATCGGGACCTTGGCGCGCCAAGCGGAAGCCGCGGGTTACGACGTCGTGATCGTGACGGGTGACAAAGACATGTTTCAATTGCTGACCGCGCATACCCGCATCTTCGATCCGGTCAAGAACAAATGGTCCGGCGAAGCGGAGTGCCTGGAGCGGTTCGGCGTCGAGCCGTCTCGTGTCATCGAGGTGATGGGGTTGATGGGAGACAGTACGGACAACATTCCCGGTGTAAAGGGAGTTGGGGAAAAGACCGCGATCAAGCTCATCTCGCAATTCGGCACGATCGAAGAGTTGCTGCGCCGCGTGGAGGAGGTGACTCCACCTCGCGTGAGGACCTTGCTGACCGAGCAGGGCGAAAGCGCGAGACTGAGCCGACGGCTCGCCACCATCCACATCGACGCTCCCGTGCAGTTTGAGCCCTCGCGGTATCGGACGCAGCTTCCGCAGGCCGATCGCCTGGCCGAGTTGTTCAGGGAGCTGGAATTCACGACCTTGCTGAGGTCTTTCCAACCGGCGCCCGATCCGGCCCAACAGAAGGCGACGGCATTCGATGTCGTCTCCGATGAGGAGGCCGCGAGGCGCTTTGTCGAGCAACTGCCTGAAGGCGGGATGCTCGGGGTTCGTTGTCTCCTCACCGGAGGTACCGGGGTGCATACCTCGATGCAGGGGATGGCTCTGTCCTCGGGAGACAAGACGGCGTTCTTTCCCCTCGACGTGGAGACCTACATGAGGCCGATTACGTCGCTGTTGAACGACGGCACGAGGCTTAAGATCGTCCACGATTTGAAAGCGACGCTGCTGGCCTTTCATCGCATGGGCATCACCCTGGCCGGACCCTATATGGACGTCATGGTGGCGGACTATCTCCTCAACCCCAACCGCCGCGACCATCAGCTGGAAACAGTCGCGTTCGAGGTCTTGGGCCGGCGGCCCGGTTCCGGCCACACGGCCGAAGCACGGTCTCTGTTCGACGCGGATGTCGGGTCGCGCGCGGAGACGGCTGAAGCCGCCTCGGTCCTGGCGCTTCTCGGTCCCGCGTTGACGGACCGGCTGGCCGAGCAGGGGAGCTTGGTGCTCTTTCGCGACGTGGAAATGCCGCTCGTGCCCGTCCTGACCGAAATCGAGCGCAACGGATTCCTGCTGGACGTCGAGGAATTGCACGCACTCAGCAAGGAACTGGAGCGGGAGCTCGACCGCATGATGGAAACCATCGCGGCACTGGCAGGGGGCGAGTTCAACATCAATTCCCCGAAGCAGTTGGCCGCCGTCTTGTTCGAGCGGCTGGGTTTGAAGCCCCTGCGCAAGACCAAGACGGGATATTCGACGGATGAAGAGACCTTGACGCAGTTGGCCGCCCAGCACAGCTTGCCGGAACAAATCCTGAACTATCGCAGCGTCAGCAAACTCAAATCGACCTACGTGGACGCGCTGCCGGCGTTGATCAGTCCGGAAACCAAACGGCTGCATACCTCGCTCAACCAAACGGTCGCCGCCACCGGCCGATTGTCGTCGACCGATCCCAATCTGCAGAACATTCCGGTCAAGGGCAACTACGGACTCCGGATCCGCGAGGCCTTCATCGCTCCGAAAGGCCACGAGCTGCTCTGTGCCGACTACAGCCAGATCGAGCCGCGCATTTTGGCTCACCTTTCTCAGGATCCTCGCTTGATTGCGGTGTTCGCCAAAGGAGAGGATATCCATATGGCCACCGCGATGGAGATTTTCGGGCTTCCGTCCGGACAAATCACGCGGGACATGCGCCGTGCCGCCAAGACCGTGGTCTTCGGCATCGTCTATGGCATCAGTCCATTCGGTCTTTCGCAGAACATCGGCGTGCCGCAGGCCGAGGCGAAGAAGTACATCGAGACGTTTTTTGAAAAATTTTCCGCCGTACGGGCGCTCATGGATCGGAACATCGCCGAGGGCAAGGACAAGGGCTACACGACGACGATCCTGGGCCGCCGTCGGCCGATTCCCGAGCTGCGGAGCAGCGATGCCGTGCAGAGGGGAATCGGCGAACGCATGGCGGTGAACAGCCCGATTCAAGGATCCGCCGCCGACCTGATCAAAATCGCCATGATCAACGTCCACCGGAGGCTTCACAGGGACCTGCCGCACACGAAAATGATCCTCCAGGTTCACGATGAATTGATTTTTGAGGTCCCCGAGAAGGAAATCGCGGAAGCGCAGGCGCTGGTCAAAGAGGAAATGGAAAGAGTGGGAACGCAGCTCGGCTTATCGGTGCCGCTGAAAGTCGACATGGGGGTGGGCAAGAATTGGCGGGTCGCTCATCCCTGATCGGAAGAACGCATGGGAAGCGTCCCAGACGGGCGCGACCGGATTTCGACGCTCGATGGAGATCGACCGGAAAAATCGGCAACAACAGGAGGAAGTCATGAATCGAGGACGTATCCCGGTGATCGTCATGTCCCTCGTTGTGAGCGTGATCGTGTCCGCGATGACGCTGGTCGTTGCGCAACCGTTCTTGGCAAAAGCCCAGGAAACCAAGCGGTTTCAATATCGCATCGTCGAAGTGTTGCACGACACGGATTCCATGCAGCAAGCCTTGAACGAGTTCGGCGGCGGAGGATGGGAATTGGTCGCGGTGAGCGCCGGGAACCTTACGTCTCCGAAGCTGATCTTCAAGAAATAGCGAAAGTCAGGTGATAGGCGTAGACCGGTGCGCGGAGGGAGCGTTCGGGCTCCGCTCCGCGCAGGCTGCGAGCGGACTCTGCGTCAGTCGACCAACCGCATGACTTGTTGACCTGAGGAGAACATCGACGTGGCGACTTTGCTTCCGTTCATCGAGACATGGATGTCGATCGAGACACCGCCGCTGGCGCGGAGCACGCCACCGTTAATCCGATCGAGAAAGTCCATCTTCTGTTCCCGATCCATCCGGGCCCAACCCTTGTGATCCACTTCGACACTCAAGGACGCATCCGGTGCGGTTTCGGCCGCCAGCATCGGGTCGGCGAAACCGGGTCCTTGCAGATAGCGGGCCGCCATGGCCACCGCTTTGCTGCGTTCGCCGCCGTCCTTCGCCACCCGGGCCGGTGCTGCGTGCGCCGCCGTAATGGTCAACGTAAGCAAGAGCGTCAACGTGATCGCTGATCCGATGAACCGTGAAACAGTATTCACACTGCGCATTCCCTGTCCTCCATAAAAAAGATGAATGATACAGAACACGTGAAGAGACGTCCTGCGAGCTCCATCTGATTGTCCCAACTATCCGGTCATCTCCCCCTCCTTTCTTAATCTCTTATCCGCAAAAAAGTCGGACGGAAGAGGAGCAAACTTCGGGCCCGGGACAATCAGTAACGTCCCGTAGGGTTAAAAATAAATTCAATGGGTTGCAGGAAGTCTCCCGTTGCGTCCTTGGAGACCGGCCGGCGGAGGTTTCGAAAAATGACACGTGGAGCCCGAAAATGTTCAGGAGGCTTGCGGCCGGATAGGACGGGAAGCATTCCGGGAAAGGTGCGGGAGGGGGCCGAGCGTCGTTCGGCTGACTGAACTAGGACGAACCGTACAGCAACTTGACAATGTGGGCGGCGTTGAAGAGCATCGCATCGCGGCGCGTGTAGGCAGCGTGTCCGTAGTAATGATCCCGTGGATTGGTCGAGCCCGTGGAATCTTTGTAGTCCACCAGCAGACATCGCCCTTCCGAAGGAAAGCGTACCGCCCGACGCGCGCATTCAAGCCACCGCTCGAAGCCGTCGTACGGTTCGACCATTTCCCAAATCGTCTTGTTGGCGGCGGTCGCCAATTCCGTCGACGGCAAGGCATCGCTGCCCGCGACGGCGAGTTCCTGCACATAATCGCCGCCCCAGGCGATCGGCATTTCCATGGTGATCTGGGGCAGTTCCATTTTTGAAAGCCAGCTCTTGCCATCGGTCCGCAGGTTGCGGTGATTCACTACGTGCAGAAGCGCGCCGAGGCCCGAGGGATCCCATCCGTACCGGACCGGGGTTCCGAAGGTCACGACGTCCACGGCCGCGCCGTTCAACAAGGAGCCGGACTCAAGGTGGGGCCCCAGTCGGGCAATCGTCGACGCAAGATCCGCCAGCCCTGCCTGTGCGGCATAGGAGGAGAGAATCCCGAGCAGCGCGGTCCGTCCCGTGACGGGGCTCGGACAGAGGAAATTCGACGCCAGCGCCAGGACCAATCCGGCTTGCCCATGCGCCTGGATCAGTACGCGGTGTCCGGAGGTCAGATGCTCCTGCAGCGCAAGTGTTCTCAATGCATCGAGCAGGCGGACCGTGGCGACGGCGCGGCCCAGATGATGGTGTTCCGAGGCCCACAAGAGGCGTCGGCACGCGATGGATTCGGCGACCCATCGGTTGACGGCCTTGGCGTAGAGATTGACGTCGGCTTCCGTGAAATTTCCGGCGTCTTTGACCTGATGGTCGATCGCCTGGCGGGTTGGAGCGTCGTCGTGGAATGGCGGGGTGAGCCCGCCCGGCAGGGGCGGAATGCCGTTGCTTTCCCGGCGCATGGCGGCCAGCAAGGCATCGAGTCCGGAGACGCCGCGCGAATAGCCTCGTTTGAGGCCGCCGGCCTGGTCGAGTCGCTGCATGCCGAAGAGGTCCGTCCCGTGGATCGAGCCGTGCACGAACAGAACGGCTCTGATTCCTGCCCGGCCCAGAAGTGTGCCGTGTTCAGCCATCGCCTCCGTCCAGGCCGGAGAGTCCGGTGCCGGACCGGTCGTCAACTCGGCGGTCGCCAGTCTGGGCCCGGGGCTCTTGCGGGAAAGTTCGTCGTGCTGGAAGTTGTTTTCGATGGGCATGGACAGCTATCTACCCGAAGAAGAGATCCGAGTGCAACGTGTCGGAGGTCGAGTCCTTAACGGGAGAGGGCCGGTGAGGATTTGGGCTGCGTCGGAGCGGTCGGCAGATGTTTCTTTGACATGACGGCGGTAGCGGAGCACGTGTGGGAGGTTTCGTCGATCTGTCGGTCGACGATCATCACCCCTTGAAGATACTCCTGTACGATTTCCTCGCGCGTGATCTCGATGTCTTGATCGGCTTCACGGCCGTTCCGTTCCCGCAAGCGGTCCACCATGTGTTCCTTCACCAGGATACGGATCTGTTTGGCGATCTCGGTCCGCGCCGACAATTCCGAAACTCGTCGGCATACATTCGCTCCCTTGGCCATATCGCCTTGACCGGTGCCGATCAGGTATTGGTCCTGGGGGTAGGCGGCCTCCTGGTTGCGGCGTGACGGGGCAGGGCCGGTCGGCGACGGAAGACCGCTGAAGGATTGCTCGGCATGGGACCGGACATCGTCCTGATCAAGCGCACCGGCTTCCGGCAGTTCCGGCAGCGATAGTAGGATGCTGCAGGCCGCGACGCTCAAGATTCCGACCAGGTATGCGGACCTGTTTCTCATCGCCGTCCCTACCTCCCGTTTACACCGCTTCGAGGTGCCGAAGCAGCGCGTCCGGCGCTTTGCCGTCCTCCGGCGGCCGACCGGGGTCCCCCCGTTGGAGCTGTTGCGTGCGCGGCGCGGTTCCATTGATCACCGGAGGCAGTCGTTCGGTCGGCGGCGATTGCAGGAACTGGCGAAGGGTTCGAATCGACCGGGGCGCGATGCCGGCCCGCTGATTCTCTGGAACTGCCAGGAATGCTCTAGAGGCGGGCATCGGAAAGCCCCGGCGGCTTTGAGCTGATCCGAGGGATCCGGCGGCAGGCGAACCGGCAGTCGGTGCAGCGCGAGTGATCTCGTTGAGTGTCTTAAGCGGCGGACTCTGCATGGCGGCGCCGGCGGTTTGGTTCGAGGCAACCGGCATCGCGGGTGGAGCGGCCGATTGGACGATCGCGATCGTCCCCTTTGCCCGCTGAACATGCGGACTATTTGGGGACAGCCCCTGCGCGGCATTCAAGAGTGCGAGCGTGTGAGCTGCTCCGATGCCGCCGGCCCGTCCGGCAGGAAACGATGCCGGCCCGGTCAGCACCCAGTCGGTCCATGCTTGTGAGACCAGCGCATTCGATTGCGCGCGGTTCAGGATGTCCTGTCGTTGCTGGCTGATCTGTTGGGTTTGATCGAAGGTCGAAGCTTGCTCCAGCATCCGATGGATCTCGACCAGGTCACGGCGGAGGCCGTCGTTCTCAAGCCGGAGTGCGTCGAGTTGATGCCGGGCATCTTTCTGTTCGCGAAGCACCGTGAGGGCCTGAGCCACTTCCTCCGTATCGACCTCGGCAGTGAGGGCCACGGTGACCACCACGGTATCCCCGTCCAGAGTCATGCTCGTCTGCTGGTCGAGGACCACGACCAGTCCGGCCGTGTAGGTGTTGATTTCATCGCGGGTGACGGCCCTGTCCTCCACAACGGTGACGCTTTCGAGATACGTCGCGGCTTGTTCCAGCGCATCGCGCTTGGCCTCTTCTGTTGCGAGCCGGACCGAGACTTCCTTGGTATCCCGGTCTCCCATCCGATATTCCCCTTGTGAGGCGACCAGTCGGACTTCGGCCGACGCCGAAGGAGGCATGGCGATCGGGAAGACAAGAACGGGGGACAGGAAGAGGAAAAGCCGAGGGGACCAACGCGTTGGGCGAGCGATCACGGCGTCACCTCGATCACGCGGACCGACGCTTCGGGGAGGCGAAGCGGCAGGACCGCTCCGAATGGGTTGAGCATAACACCCACGGGGCCGTGAAGAAAGGCGTGTCGCCTGCATCAACGGCGCCGGCCCCACGGCTTGCCTTCCTGAAAATTCGCGTGCTAAGGTACCATTTCTTTTTGGAATTTCAGGAGGCGAAACTCGCACTATGTCGTACTCGCGAATCGTCTTGATCGGCGTCGCTCTGGCACTGTTCGTTCTTGAAACGGCCTCTGCGACCTCGAAGCCCTCAGGAGCGTCACCGGTGCCGGCGACGCCCCCGTCCTCTCCTCTCACCGAACACGTGATCCTGTTCGTGCTGGAAGGGTTCAGTCACCATTCCCTTACCGGCGGCACGATGCCGACCCTGAGCCGGCTGGTCAAGGAAGGCTCGGTGACGTGGTCCGCCACGTCGGTGAAGCCGGCGCTGCGGCTGCCGACCATGGCTTCGTTGATCACCGGCATGCCGGTCGAAAAGCACGGCATTACATGGAATGCGTTTGAGTTCAGCCGCGGCTATCCGCGGGCTCCCAGCGTCTTCGATTATCTCGATCTGAGCGGCGGCCGCGACAGCGCGATCTTTTTTATGGACGAGGCCCTCTATCAGCTCGCCAGGCCCGAGCCGTATACCGACTATCAGATGTGCGGCCCGCTGAAGCCGGAATGTAATTCGGATCGAGTGGTCTCCTACGTCAGGCAATATTTCAAGAAGGCGACCAGCGGCCACGGATATGGGCATGCGATCCTGTCGCTGCCGCATTTCCTCGTTGTGCACCTTCCGGAAGCCGGCCGGGTCGGCGCCGCACGCGGTTGGGAATCGAAGGAGTATCGGGAGGCGTTGCGGACGGTCGACAAGGCGATGGCCTCCATTCTCGATCTGTACAAGGAACAAGGGCTCTTGAAGCGTACGACGATATTCGTGACCTCCTTGAGTGAGGAAGGCAGGGATGCGAATCAGCAGGAGGCGGACGGCGTGACTCCGGTCGTCCCCTGGATCGCCTCCGGCGTCGGCATCAAGCAGGGACATGCCATCCATCAACCAGTGTCGATCATTGATACCGGGGCGACGGTGATGCGCAGCCTGGGCCTCCAAACCCACACGGAATGGGAAAGCCGCTCGGTCGAGGAAATTTTTCAGTACGCCTTTGTCCCGGCCGAGCCGAATTCGAGCATGCCTCAGTAATACAATACGATGACGCGCCTCATGAATATCAGCGCAAAGTGTGGTTTCGGGCTGGGTTGGCTCTGTACCCTGGCGGGGGGTGTGCTGCTATTGTATGCCTCCGCCGAAGCCGGACCGCCGGCCGCCTACACCACCGAGCATCCGATCACGATCGATGCAACCGTGTTGGATCCTCCGTCCTGGTGGCAGGTTCCCGGCGTCACGCCGTCGATCTACAATTCGGATCCGGAATCGATGGACGCGTACAAGACGACGGACAAACAGACCTTGGCGCTCCGTCCCGGAAAGTACAAGTTCGTCAGCTTCACCTTCGACTTTGCTTTCTCCGTCAATCTGGAAGGTAAGATCGAGTTTGCGTCCTCCCTGGACCAATGTGTGGGTGGACGGGGCACGCAAACGTTGCTCGTTCGCTGCAAGCGGACGTATCCCCACGGCGGCGAGCCCGATTACAAGTATTGAGGCAGGATGATCAGGCGTCGGACGTTGTCGTCCATATGATCATACGACGGCCGAGCGGTTTCATGCGAAGGGAACCGCTTCCCACTCCTGTCGAATAGAGGAAATCGTCATGGCTCAGACATTGGAATTGCTCTTGGATGCGCTCGAGGACGTGGACGACGCCACCCGCGAGGAAGCGGCGAAGGCCTTGGCGGAGTTGGCCGATCCCAAGGGCCTGGAGGCGCTGATCGGCGCTTGCAGCGACGAATACTGGTCCGTGCGCGCCCATGCCGCCTGCGGGATTGCGAAAATCGGCGGTCAAAAGGCCGTCGAGGCGCTCGTGGGGCTGTTCGACGATCCCATCATGGAAGTGCGCAACCAGGCGGTGGAATCGGCCGCCCGCCTGGGAACCGTCGTGCTGGACCGGATGCTCGCGGGGCTGAAGGACCAGCGGTGGCGGGTCCGTGAGCACGCGGCCAAGACCTGCGGTGAAATCCGGGATCCCAGGGCCGTCGACGCCTTGGTAGTCGCCTGCCGTGACCGCGACGGAGCCGTGAAGAGCGCGGCGGCGGAGGCTCTGGGAAAGATCGGCGATCCGAAAGCCGTTCCCGTCCTGATCAAGCTGTTCCGCGACACGTCCAAGATCGTTCGAGAGACGGCGGGGACCGCGCTCGTCTATATCGGGCAGCCGTCCGTGGATCCGCTCATTGCCTGTTTCGCCGATAAGGACTTCGTCGTCCGATGTCATGCGGCCCGCGCCTTGGGCGGCATGACGACCGACTATCAAATCGGGAGGACCTGGGTGCGGGAGCCCAAGGTCGTCGACGCCCTCATCGCCGCCCTGAAAGATCCGGACCGCGCCGTACGCGAAGATGCGACGATCGCGCTCGGCATGATCGGCGACGCCCGCGCCATCGATGCGTTGATCGAGGCAATGAAGGATGGAGCGGTCAAACGGCATGCGATCGCCTCGCTCGGCATGATCGGGGACCCGAGGGCTCTTCCGCCCGTGCTCGACGCCCTGAAAGGAAAAGGCATCCGGCAGGACGGCACGCCGACTCCCGGGTGCATCGTCAGCGAGGACGCGTTCATCAAGGAAGCGGCCGCCACGGCATTGGGACAGTTCCGGGACCCCCGGGTCATCCCTGATTTGATCATGTTGCTGAAAGACGGCGTGCTGCGCGAGAAGGCCAGTGCGGCATTGGCTGCGATCGGCGACACGGCCATCGAACCCTTGATCGCATTCTTGTACGATCCGAAGGCCTCCGAAGTCGCCTCGGAGGGCGAACGGGTCCTTTCTTACGCCTCCGTCCGCCTGAGCGCCAAGGACGCGCTGCGGCAACTGGTGATGGAGACGCTTGAGAAGCTGGGGTGGACCTTGCCCCAGGAGGATTCATCGGTTGATTCCAGCAACGTGGACAATGCGCGGGTCGATCTTCCCCTCGGCGCCGGCGGTAGATTCGGGCCGTCCGGAGATTTTGCCAAAGGAAGCAGCTGAAGTGTTCTCTCGTCGGCTCTTCCGACCAAGCCGTCAAAGCATGCCGCGTCAGCCCGGGTGACGCGGGCTTCATTCGCCTTGTGTTCCCGTTGCGACGGCTTCCCGCCCTTTACGAAACGATCGTACTGCCATCGCCTCACGGCGATCCCGTGGGTGTCAGCCGTTTTCTTTCCCGTCCTTCATGTCGGTGATCGTCGCCTGTGCTTTGTCATGGCCGACCTTTCCGGGCTGCATCGGCGTGAACGACTCGATACGTGGCGGGCGATGGAAATCCATATGGAGCCTCCTTTTGAAATGAAGAAGCACGAACGGTGGAGGATAACCGGACGCCCGATGTTATCGGGGTGATTGTGAGAGTCAATCAAGGCGAAACATGAACCGGGAGTCGACAGCGGCAACCGGGCCGCTCTTCGGATTGTTCGGACCGCCGACCGGTTGCGTTGACCCTGCGAAAATGGCTGTGTTACGCTCCCAAGTTCGCAATAGGAACGACCATGGCCGATGCCGTTGCGGAGCAAATCGCAGCGCTCAAAGATGAGGATTGGGCTATCCGCGAGGAGGCCGCCGCGATGCTGGGGACGTTGCGAGATCCGCGCGCCGTGGTGCCGTTGGTGTCGATGCTGCGGGATTCGGACCGCGCGGTGCGCGAGGCGGCGATTGGCGCGTTGACCGCCATCGGAGCCCCCTCAGTGCCGGCTCTTGGGCTGTGTCTCTTGGATCCCCATCTGGCGGTTCAGGAAGCCGCCTCCGCGGCGCTGGCCTGCATCGCCGATGAGCGGGTTCTGGATCCGCTCCTGGCTGCGCTCGGCAACAAGGATTGGATCGTCCGGATGCATGCAGCCAAAGCCTTGGGCCGCATCAAGAATCCGGAAGCCATCGAACCGTTGATCCCGCTGCTGCAGGACAAGGTGAAGGCGGTTCGTGAGGAAACGACGGCGGCGCTGGTCGCCATCGGGGACGCCGCCATTCCCTCGCTGCTGGCGGCCTTGGCCGATACCGATTGGCTGGTCCGCCTCCATGCGGTGGAAGCGCTGGGGAAAATGAAGTCGCCGGCGGCGGTCGAACCGTTATTATCGTCGCTGTTCAACGACCGCGATGCTGCGGTTCGGGAAGATATCGTACGGGCCCTAGGTCAGATCGGAGACGGCCGGGCGGTCGAATTTCTGATGACGGCCATGAAGGAACCGGGCCTGCGCCTGCTGGCCGTGGAAGCATTGGGTCAGATCCGGGATCCGCGCGCGGTCCCGGTATTGATCAAGGTCCTGGAAGGCGCGGATCAGCCGGCGGAATCACGCGTCATCGCCGGTTGCGGGGACAATTGGAGCGAGGAAATGGTGATCATGGCGGCTGCCGCGCGGGCGCTCGGTATTCTGGGGGACGATGCCGCCATTCCCTCCCTGGTCAAGGCCTTGCGTCACACGATCACGAGGGCCGATGCCGCCGGCTCGTTGGCCTGCTTCGGGAGCAAGGTCATCGCTCCGTTGCTGACGATCCTGTCGCAGGAGACGGATGACAATCTCCGTTTTCACGTGAACGAAACCCTGACGAAGGTCGGCTGGCGACCGGGTCGCGTGTAGCGATCTGAGCGGCTCCGCGCAGGCCGATAGCCGATAGCAATGTTTCGATATGTCGAAGGAAAGCATTGAAACACTCGTCGCCGAGCTGGTCCACGAGGAAGATTGGCGGCGCATGAGGGCCACGGCAGCCTGCCTGGCCGGCGGCCCGAAGGCGGTACAGGCCTTAATTGGGGCCTTGCATTCGGGGCCTCCCGCGTTGAAACAGGAGGCCGCGGCAATGTTGGCCCGAATCAAGGACCCGCACGCCGGTGTGGCCTTGGTCGGGTTGCTGGAAGACGGGGAAGCAGCCGTGCGAAAGTCAGGTGCCACGGCACTCGAACAGATGGCCGGTGTGCTCGATACGGAGACCGCGGCCGCGCTGGTTGCGCTGCTCCCCAAGACCGAAGAAGGGGAAACCAAGCGTCTTGTCACCCATCTGGTCGGGGCGATTCCCACCGCCGTCGCGCCCCTGTGCCAGATGATGAAGCATCAGGATCCCGACGCACAGGTGACCGCCGCGCTGATGTTGGAACAATTATTGGATCCTCGATCCGTCGACGCGTTCATCGACGCAATGGGCCAGCCCGCCGTGCGCGACATCGCGGCCGGCACGCTGAGAAAACTGGGCGCCATCCGGGAGCGGATCGACGAGACGTTCAACGCCCTGCGGAACGTCGAGGGGGCCAGCGAGCGGGAAGAAGCTCGAATGGCCACGGTGGTGGATCTGCTCGGGATCGGCCGGCCGGCGGTGGAAATTTTGATCGAATACCTCGAAGACGAGGATTGGCTGGTGCGCGAAGCCGCGGCGGATCTGCTTGGGAAGATCGCGGATGTGCGGGCGGTCGAGCCCCTGATGCGGCGGCTTCAGCACGACAAGGATACGGGGGTGAAAGAGTTGGCCATCAAGGCACTCGGACTCATCGGTGACGCCCGTCCTACGGCCCTGTATTTGGAGGCCATTCCGATCAGGCCCCTGCGCGTCTATGCGATGGAGGCGCTCGCGAAAATTAAAGACGTCGAAGTCTTGCGGCCTCATAAGGAGCTCTTCGATCGACTGCGGACGGATCGTGACGGACTCGTGGCGTACAATGCCGGGTTGATCGCCGACAAGCTCGAAGCGCTGACCGCGGAACCGGCCGCAGACCAGGAAGGACAGAGCCATGGGTGACGGGGAATTGCCGGATCGGATCGAACAATTGATCGGCGCGTTGCGGGACGACAACGAAGCGCTGAGAGACCACGCGATTGCAAGCTTGAGCCAGGCGGGGGAAGAGGCGATCGGGCCGTTGATCGGGCTCATGGCCGACGAAGACGTGCTGATTCGGGAGGCCGCCACGACTGCGGTGGTCCGGATCGGCCCGGCCGCCGTCGAGCGACTGATCGAAGCGATAGAGGATGACGAATGGGCGATTCGAGAACAGGCGGCTTCGGGATTGGGCAAGCTGAAGGATCCCCGCGGCGTCGAACCGCTTGTAAAGGCGCTCAAGGACAAGGACGGCGCCGTCCGGACGGCCGCGGTATGGGCGCTCGAGCGCATCGGCGATTCCCGCGCGGTCCCGGGTCTCGTGGACGCGCTCGCGGACAGTACGGTGCGGGAAGATGCCGCGCGTGTCCTGAAGAAGATCGGTGATTCGAGAGCGGTGGACGCGCTCATCGAGGGGTTGCTCGGTAACAATTGGATGGTGCGGCGTCATGCCGCCGAAGCGCTGGGTAAGATCGGTGATCAGCGCGGAGTCGGCCCCTTGATCGCATCGTTGAAGGATGAAGATTGGCTGGTGCGGAGGAACGCGGCGGAATCGCTTGCGCGGTTGGGGGCGAAACAGGCGATCGATCCGCTGCTCCCTCTGCTCGAAGACGAAAACACGATGGTGCAAGAAACCGTGGAAGGCGTACTGGCGAGTTTGGGATGGAAATCGGCGCCCTAGCCGAGCCGGGTCGCCCTCGACGGCGCAGATGTGCGGGACAATCTATGAACCTCCACTCCCGAGCAAAGAAGGATGTACATCATGGCGGATGAAGCTCCGGTGAAATTGATTCAGATCGGTCCCAAAGGCGGGGCCAAGAAGGACGGGTTCAATCTCGTCACGGAACGGGTCGTCGCGGTCAATCCCGAGGCCAAACAGGTCGAAGTAGAGCTCTTGGCCTACGACGGCAAGACCGTGCTCTTGGACGTCGACGAGGAAGCGCTCGAGGAACTCAAGCAGCTGAAGGTCGGTGACGGCGCCACGATCCGCGTCATCGAAGAAGGCGGCCGGCGCGTCGCGAAGAGCTTTCGCATCCGCCCCAAGGATCCCACCGCGGCCCGCGCCGATGCCATGCTGCTCGACTTGAAGGATACGCATTGGCTCAACAGAAAATATGCGGCGGAGGTATTGGGAGAGTTGAAGGAGGCCCGGGCGGTCAATCCCCTGGTGGAAGCCTTGACCGACGAGGTCGGGGATGTCCGGCAGCGCGCCTATGATTCGTTGATCAAAATCGGGGGGGCGGCGGTTTCTTCGCTCGTGCCGCTGCTCGTCTCCGAGGAAGATGAACTGCGCCAGTCCGTGACGGAGATCATCCGCAAAATCGGCAAACCGGCGGTCGAGCCGCTGGCCACCGCACTGGTAGAGGCCGACGATCGGTTGAAAACACGCATCCTGAAGGTATTGGATCGAATGGGTTACAAGCCGAAGGCGAAAGAAGAGGAGAAGGCCGAGGTGCCCCGCCTCACCTAAGCCGGTCTTCGCCTAGACGACAGGGGCTTTGGGTGCTCGTCCGACCGAGACGTGGTGAAACCCGAAGCTCGTCACGCGGTTCGATTCGTAGACGTTGCGGAGATCGATGAGCACCGGTTTCCGCATGATGGACTGAAGCTTCGCGAAGTCGAGATTCCTGAACTCGTTCCATTCGGTCATCAAGACCAACGCATCCGCTCCGGTCGCCGCATCGTACGGATCTTTGCAGGGAACCATGCCCGGCAGCGTTTGCGCCGCTTCTTCGAGCGCGGCCGGGTCGTAGCCGCGAATGCCGGCCCCGGATTGCATCAGGGCTTGCGCGATAGCCAGCGCCGGGGCCTCGCGCAGGTCATTGGTATTCGGCTTGAAAGAAAGCCCGAGCATGGCGATGGTGGAACCTTTGACCGTGCCCAGTGCCGCCGCAATCTTGTCGATCATGCGTTCCCGCTGCTGCGAATTGACCGTCGCCGCGGCCTGGGCGATCTGCATCGGATAGCCGGCCCGGTCTCCCATCTGCACCAGCGCGGCCAGGTCTTTGGGAAAACAAGACCCCCCGAATCCCGGACCGGCGTGCAGAAATTTTGAGCCGATGCGCTGATCCAACCCCATTCCTTTCGAGACCATCTGAACGTCGGCTCCAACCCGTTCGCACAGAGTGGCGATTTCATTGATGAATGAAATTTTTGTCGCCAGAAAAGCGTTCGAGGCGTATTTGATCATTTCCGCAGTCGGAACATCGGTGACGACAAAAGGGGTCTCGAGCAGATAGAGGGGCCGATACAGGTCCTTCATGACGCTCGCCGCTTGTTCGCTTTCGGAGCCGATGACGACCCGATTGGGGCGCATGAAATCTTCGATCGCAGAACCTTCACGGAGGAATTCCGGATTGGAAGCCACGTCGAACAAGACTTTCTTGGGCTGGTTGGCGCTGATCACCTTTTTCAGCAGCTCCCCCGTGCCGACGGGGACGGTCGATTTCGTGACAATGACCTTGTATGACGTCATCGTCCGCGCGATGCCTCGGCCGACTTCTTCGACATAAGACAGATCGGCCGACCCGTCTTTTTTCGGAGGGGTGCCTACGGCGATGAAGATGACCTGTCCATGGTCGACAGCGCGTGTCAGATCGGTCGTAAAACTCAATCGGCTCTGGCTGATTCCCTTGGCGACAAGTTCGGTGATGCCGGGTTCATAGAACGGCACGTCCCCCTTCTCGAGCCGAGCGATCCGCTTTGCGTCCGTGTCCATACACAGAACATTGACGCCGAATTCGGCGAAGCAGGCTCCGCTGACCAGTCCGACATATCCCGTCCCGATGACACTGATCTGCATGGGATTTCCTCCAATTCCTCGATAGTTGGGTGAGAATGAGTATATCCGTCTTCCCATGAGTCGGCAATGAATGTCTCAAGACCGGGAAGAATGCGCGACGCGGAAGCTCAAATTGACAGACATCCGGCCGCTGGGTACTATTGGCACGCCTCGATGTGTTTTTCCGGCGACGGCCTATGAATTGGATATCGCGAGCGTCCCGTTTTTCCTGATCCTCTCGCATGGATTCCCTCCGCACCGGTCACCAGCATATCCCCCGCTGGTTCCTATTCCTGACGGCCTTTCTCACCGGGGCCGTCGTGATGGCGCTCGAGATACTGGGCAGCCGGCTCCTCGCGCCCGTCTTCGGTAACTCCCTGTTCGTCTGGGGGGCGTTGATCGGGGTCATTCTTGCCGCGATGAGCAGCGGGTATGCTTTTGGCGGATGGATCTCCGATCGCTATTCTCCTGCAAAAGTCCTTGCCGGTCTCCTGCTCCTTTCCGGGGCCTGGACGTTTCTCATCGCCTGGGTCAATCAGCCGGTTCTGTTCAAAGTTGCCGGAATGATCGACGATCCCCGCTGGGGACCATGCGTCGCGGGCACGCTGCTGCTCGCTCCTCCGGCCTTCGGCCTCAGCGGGGTATTGCCGGCCATGCTGAGACTGGCCGTCTCCGATCTGCGTCACCTGGGACGGCACACCGGGCGGATGATCGCGTTATCGACCGTCGGGAGCTTGGCGGGCACATGGGGGACGGCGTTTTTCTTTCTCTCATGGCTCGGGAGCCAAATGCTGGTCAGCTGGCTCGGTGGCATCCAGATTATCTTGGGGTTGTGGTGGCTCTACAGGGGCGGCGCCGCCGGTCCGGTGGGCGTGACCGCGATCGTTCTTCTCGTCACTGGACTGGGGATCGGAGCGGCGTTTCCCGTGCGCGTGTTGAATCAGCCCGTGTACCAAGAGGACAGCCCGTACCAGCAGGTCCGCATTCGAGACGACGAACTGTTCCGGTATTTGGTGCTTGATCGAACCTTCCATGCCGTCATGTGGAAATCGGACCCGATCACCCTGTTCCTTCCCTATAGCCAGATGATGGTGGCCTCGCTGGCTTGGACCAAGGAGCCGAGGCGGGGACTCGTTCTTGGACATGGAGGAGGATCTCTGGCCAAGTGGCTGGCTCAGCGGTGGCCGCAGCTGGAGTTGGATTTGGTGGAGTTCGACCCGGTCGTCGTCAAGATGGCCGAGGAATATTTCGCGTATCGGGCACCACCGTTCCATCATGTCTACGTCCGGGACGCGCGAGCCTTTTTGCAGCGGACGAATCAGACGTACGACCTCATCTGGGTCGATGCCTTCGCCCGGCACATGGTTCCCTTCCATCTGGCCACGGTGGAATTCTATTCGGAACTCCGTAAACATTTGTCTCCCAAAGGAGTCGTGGCCGTGAATATCGCCTCTTCAGGAGCAGGGGGAGATGTTCTGAGAGCGAATGCGCTTGTGCAGACGATGAGACGGTCTTTCCCCGTCGTCGAGGCCTATGAAGTGAAGGGCCCCTGGGCGGCTCAATCCACGGCGGTCAATGTGATCCTGTTTGCCGGGGCTCCTGTCGAGGAACAGTCCTTCACCGATTTCATGACCGTCATTTCGGAGCTGGTGACTCAAGAACGGCTGCCCCCGGAAACGATTCCGCTCCTGAGTACCCGGCGGGTTCAGCCTTGGGATGACGGTGTGATTTTGACGGACGACTATGCACCATATGATCTCCTAATGGGATCCGGAACCCACGATACGGTCATACGCTGACAATCGATGGAAGCAAATTATTGAAAATACTAACTTTGTGCTGTTGATAACCTGATTGCTCCTGCCCTCTTGGAAGTTCCTGCCCGGCGCATTAACGTTCTTGCTTCCGTTTTCACGGCTGTGCTATAAGGTTCCCTCCAAACAGAGGCCTGACAGTTGAATTCATACGACGCAATCCATTTCGGTCGTTGGCGGAACGGTCAAGGCTACCTGATCATTGCGGTAGTTATTTACCAACCTAATCACATCTCTTCTTCATTCTTAAGGAGGTAGGTCATGGGCAAGACGATGTTAGGGGTCTTCTTCGGCCTCGGGATGGTCCTGGTTGGAGCGAATGCCTCGTACGCGCTTCAAGCGGGAGGAGTTGAGGTCGGCGATTGGGAGACCGGATCTGTGGTCGGTCAGTCGTTCAAAGAGTTGGACGTGGATGCAGAGCTCTATTCGGTCGAGATCGGGAACATGAAGACCTGGTATCCCCCCACCACGGTGATCGACTTCAAAGTCCGTCCCGGACGGCCGGTTCTGCTTAAGGTCACCAACAACGGTACGACGGAGCACGGGTTCCAGCTGACCGACACGACGACGCAGGCTGCGCCGACTGCGATCAATGCCAAGCTGGTTCTGAAGCCCGGCGAGACGAAATACATCGGTATCCCCACTAGCGATCTGTTCTATGCAACGATGGGAAATACCCTTTCCTATCGCTGCCATCTCCATCCGGCTCACGTGGGTGGCAAGCTGGTGATGATCAAGTAATCGTTTGACTGAGATCGGGTGATGACGACAACGCCCCCC
>DAOLIU010000009.1:0-42623 GCA_035328385.1 Nitrospira sp.
GTCGACCAGCCTGAACCGGGCCGTGTCGTATCGATGCGACAGATAGGCCATTTCCTGCGCCACCTGCTCCGACGACTTGGCGCGGAATTTCATGCTCTGCGCGTTCAGCCCGCAAAACGTGCAGTGGTGCTTCTCACCCCACCAGCAACCCCGTGAGCCCTCGTACAGAAGGATGCGGTCCAGCCCCTGCGACGCTTCCCCCAATTCGGCCAGGAGACGGTAGTAATCATCGTAATCAGGAGGGCCCGTCTTGGCGAAATCGGAGAAGAGCGAGGCATTGGGGGTCAGGCGGATGTCGTGTCCTTCCCGGTACGCGATGCCGTCGGGATATCCCGATGACTGCCCGCCCAGCACCTTGCGGACCAGGCGAGGGAAACTCTCTTCCCCCTCGCCGACGACCACATGATCGATGAACGGAAACGCCCGGAAATATTCGAGACCCATTTCACCGTCATAGTTGGCGCCCCCGAAGACGATCGTGACCGAGGGGTACAGATCCTTGATCAGCTTTGCCATGGTCAGGCTGGCCACGTTCTGATCGAAGGTCGACGTGAAGCCGATGAGACGGTATTGCCCCCAATCGATCGCGGTGAGCGCCTGGGTCAGAAACTGGGGGGCCGTGCGGACGGCCATGTCCTCGAAGTATCCGGTCGAATGTCCGCTCTCTCGAGCGAGCTGCTCGAACACCGGCTTGAAGACCCGCGGATATTCGGCGCGCTTGGGATTGTCGCGAAACAAGAGGTACGAAAAGATCCATTCTCCGAACAGCGCGCGCTTTTCACAGATCAGTTCATGCAGCGGCACTCCGATCTTGTGTGCGAAGAGAACGTTGAGGTGATGGCAATCGACCGGAATACCCTGGGATTTCAGGAGAGCCGAGAGGGTGCCGAGCTGAATCGAGGGATACTTCGAGTAGCTGAACGGCATATTGACAAGGGCCACCTCCGCCTTATCGTTCATCCGCCGCCTCGCTCGCCATGAGGGCGCCTCCGAACCGACGCTAATTCGCGGACGGCTTCAGCAAGCCGAACTCACGGTCGGCCTTCGCCGCCAGGTAAAAATCGCTCTCCGTCAGCCCATTGATCTTATGCGTCCAGATTTCCACCGTGCATTTGCCCCAGGCCAAATGGAGATCCGGATGATGACCTTCCGCTTCCGCCACGGCCCCCACCTTGTTGACGAAGGCCAGCGCCTGCGCGAAATCCGCGAATGTATACAGTCGTTCGAGATGACCCTGCCCGTTGATGCCCCAGCCGCGGCCGAGTTCCTTGAGCAGCGTCTGCGCCCGATCGTTCGGCAGCGGAGGCACCCCTCCGCGGCAGGGCACGCACTTGTTGTCCGCAAGGCTCATGGTGTCCTCCTCGGAAAGTGGAACAAAAAGATATTCTAAAGGGGGGATCGAGACAGAAACAAGGAGTCACAGGTCGGATGCGGGGGTGCCGCATGACCCCACCGATGCCGCCGCTTTCGGTCACTCGGCTTCATCCGGCGCACCGCCGGATCGAGCCAGATCGTTCGGCTTGACCTTGTCCGGATCGAACTTCGCCGCAGCCTTGGCCATTCGGTCGAGCGCCTCGTCGAAGGAAAGAGGCGCGGCGTCCTTGGGCCTGAACCGGACCGGATTCACGCGCGCCACCAGGAAACTCTTCAAGTAGGGGCTGGCGAGGCCCCTCGCCTTGAGGGCCTCGACTTGCTTGACGATCTCGTCGTCCAACGCCAGCAGCACCTTGGCCATGTCCCGCCGCCGTTCGAGCCCTCCGCGCATCGGCAGCCGCAAGAACTCCTCGACGCGCTTGAGGACGGGATGGTAGGCACCGCCGCTGAATCGGGGCCGGTCCTCGTAGCAGAGTCCCAGCGTGATCAGCGAGGGTTCCTCGAATTCCAGGGCATAGGCCTCTTCGGCGATGTCCTCGAGCTGCGCGAGTTCTTTGTACATGCGAATCACTTCCAAGGCTTTCTCGCGAAGGTTGTGGGCCTTTTCCGTGTTCAATGCCAGGATCTGATAGGCCGCAGCCGGCTCCGGGACCACGATGGCGACAATGCTCTTGGCACCGAGCGTCCGCATGGCGGACAGCCGGTGGTTTCCGTTCGGGGTCCAGTACTTGGCAACCTGATCCGGCTTCGGCAGCCGCACCGCGATGATCGGATCGAGAAAGCTGCCGATCTTGCCGATGACGGCCTCGAGCTTTCTCACATGGGTATCGGAGAGGTTACGTTGATAGGGCGTCGGCTCGACGAGTTCGATCGGCAATGCCGCCAGCACCAGCCAGCGCCCTCCGTATGGCTCCCGATAGACGGCCAACACCTTCCCGCCGTCTTCCTCGATCATCCGATGCAGATGTGCGACCTCTCCGGGAGGCGCGGCGGCCTGCAATTCCGTCGGCGCCAAGCCGATCGACGCGCCGGCCGGGCGTTTCCTCCGTTTGATCGCAACGGATCCCGAGCCCTTTTTTCCTTTTTGCGCCGCCATGGGCCCTATGGTATGCGAGGCGGGCCAGAAAGAAAAGCGGGAGCGGCTCGAAATCTCGGGGCCGCCGGACTACACTGACGGGCCCCCATGAGTCTCTCACTGCACTCGAATCATCCCACCGACGGCCCTCGAAGGACCATCGGCTGGTTCACCGCTTCCTGCGTGCTGGTCAGCAATATGATCGGCGGTGGGATCTTTACGACGACCGGCATCATGGCGCGGGATTTGGGTGATCCGTTGCTGATCCTTTTGCTGTGGCTCATCGGGGCATTGTTCGCCATCGGCGGCGCCATGGTGTACGGAGAGCTCGGCTCCCTCCTCCCGCATGCTGGAGGCGACTACGTGTATCTGAGGGAGGCTTACGGACCGGTTTGGGCTTTTCTCAGCGGATGGGCCTCCTTCACCATTGGATTCGGCGCGGCCGTCGCGGCCTCGTCGATCAGCTTCTCGTCTTATGCTTTGCAAGTCGTCCCGATCGCCGACGAAACCGGCTGGATAGGGCGCGGGCTCTCGCTCTCCCTGCTGTGGATCGTGACCCTGATCCACTGCCGAGGCGTGGGGACGGGCGGACGCCTGCAATTGCTGCTCACGACGACTAAGGTCGTCGCCATCGGCGGCCTGATTCTCGGCGGTCTTTGGACGATGGGGGAGTGGAGTCATCTCACCGAACGACCGGCGCAAGCGCAGCCTTCCCTCGGTGCTGCGGCCGTTTCACTGGTGATCGTCACGTATTGTTACATGGGATGGAACGTCGCGGGCTATATTGCGAGCGACATCGCCGACCCCCGGCGTACCCTTCCGCGCATCATGATCGGGGGCACGGCGTTCGTCGCCGCCGTATATGTGCTCTTGAACGTAGTCTATCTGTCGGCCCTGTCGATATCCGAGCTCGCAAGAGAACCGATCGTGCCCGTGGCGGAAAAAACCGCGGCCGCCCTGTGGGGAGCCGGAGGCGGACGGTTCGTTTCCGGCATCCTCTGCCTGTCCATTGCGGGAGCGGTGAGCGCCATGACCTGGGCCGGCCCGCGCGTGTATTGGGCCATGGCGCACGACGGGATCGTGAGTCCCTGGCTTGCCGCGCTGCGACCGGCAACCGGCGCGCCGGCCCGCGCGATCGTCACTCAGAGCCTCTGGGCTTCGTTGCTGATCATGAGCGGTACGTTCGAGCAACTGCTCGTCTACAGCGGGCTCGTATTGTCTCTGTTCCTCGCCCTGACGCTTTCGTCCGTCTTTCGCCTGCGATCACGCATGTCCGCCGGTTCAGGCGCCTACCGAGTTCCATGGTATCCTCTGTTGCCGGCCGTGCTCGTGGCCGGAGCCTTGTTCCTCGTGGCGTACAGCCTGGTCCAACGTCCGTACGAATCGTTCTTCGGCGCCGCGACGATTGCGAGCGGGATTCCATTCTACTGGTGGTGGAAAACGGGCCGCCCCCGGCACGAGCCGTAACCGATGCGCCTTGACCGACGGGCGAGGACGATTGAGAGATGGAACAGGCCTCGAGACCACACCGAGGAATGCTGCGCAGCAGAAACAGCACGGGCGACCTGATCCGCTTGTGGGAGGTCGCCCGTGGTCGGCGCTTAGGGCGCCGGATGTTCTAAGACTATTGGTGTTGTCCAAACTTTGCGGCCCGCATGACCCGCTCGATGTCAGGTGATGCAAACTTCCAGTCGGGGGAGACTTCGTCAATCCCAGGCGCTTGAGTTCCTCGTGTTTCGATCGGCTCTCCGGAATGAGTCAGGCTCAAGTCCGGTTGGTCTTTGGTGCCATGAGGCACAGCCAGCGGAGAACCGACTAGCACGACCGACGAGAAGCCCGCCCTTGCATCGGCGGGCCTGACGGGCCAGGTGGAGTCGCGTCGTCCATATCCACCCTCCTCTCTTGTGAAGTCACCGAGAGACCTGGGTAACAGCCGCGCGGTCTGTTCGATCTCTCGACCTTCCGTAAGTGTTCGGGCCGCAATTTTTTTCCTACGCCCATTAGAAAATGATGTCAATGGCCCGCAGCATTTTTTAGGGTCCTTGGCCCAACGCATAAGGCATGCCACTGCGTCTCAAGCCTATTCACTTCCGGAGTTCCAATTTCTTGAAGCCGGTCGGAGGGTGAAAGAGCCCGTCGTCCAATCGTTTCGCGTCGATCTTCGTGACTTCTGACCGAGATTCCTCTTTTCCGGTCTCGTCATAGTCGATCTGCCGGAGCGGGAATCCGCCTTCCTTCAGGAAATCGCGAAACCAGGCCGGATATCCGCCGCGGGCCGAGGCGTCGGCGGCAAGGACTCCGTACAAGGCCGCATTGCTGAGCCCCTTGGCAATGCAGAGTTCGCTCGTACTCCCGTCGGATTTGTCCTTCGCCAGATAGCCCTCACAGGAATAGCCCGCGATCTTCGCGTTCTTTCCGGTCTTGGCGACGGTGATGTCGTCAAGGATCGATTTGGGATCCATCACGCCCATCTCCGACCAGGTCATGGTCGTGTACGTCTGGTCGTCACGATCGACGAAGAACCCGTCCTTCTTCTTGGCGTCCCAGACGCTGAACCCCGCGTCACCGTCGTCGACCCTCATCTTCTCTCCCTTGAAGTAAAAGACCCGGGTTTCCGTTTCGTCTCCGGAGGTTTCCTTGAGCGTGATGACGCCTTCAAAGGCCGCGGCGAATGACGGAGTCGCCTGCCCGCACCAGAGCATGACCAACATCGCGATCGTGGCGCCTTTCATGGTGGAGTCCTTTCTCATGCCAACCAACGCACGCTTCGTTGACCCGCTATTGACCGCCTTCCTGCTGCTTCTTCATTCGTTCGCCGAATTGCTTCATGGCCTCGGACACGTCGGGCTTGGCGCCGGTCGAGGATCGGTCCTTTCCCGCTCGGCGCTTTTTCATCTCCTCTATTCGCTTCTGAACCTCCTCACCGCCCATGGCCCCCATCATGGCCCCTCGATCCATCTTTTGATACCCGGCCGGCGCGGCGAACAGCGCGGCATCCATCGACTTCGCTTCGATGTCGGTCACTTCCGTCCGGGTGGCCACTTGTCCGGTGACGTCGTACCGGACCGAGCGCAATCCGAAGCCTCCCTCATTGATCAGCTGCGTCACCCAGGCCGGTTGCTTCTTCATCGGTTCCATCCAGAAGCTCGCCGTTCGTCCAAACCCCTTCGCCACACAGATTTCGTGCTTCTCCGCCTCCGCGTCCTTCTCCTTCACGCGCCAGATTTCGCAGGAGCGGCCGGCGACCTTGTCGGTTCTCCCCGTGCGCTCCACTTCATAGTCCTCCATGGCCTTGCCGATGCGTTCACTATGCTCGCCGCCAAGGGCGATTTCCGTATAGGCCTGGCGTTCCGGAAACAAGATGAGCATCGTCTTGGTCTTGGAGTCGAGGATCATGACGTGCGTCCTGCCGTCCATTCTGGCGCGTTCGATCCGGGCCTTGTCGCCCTTGATCATCCAGTCCATTTTCGTCGGCGTTTCATCGGTGTGCGTCGTGGTCATATGAAGGATGCCTTCGAAATCCCCGGCTGAAGCCGGTTTCGCCGGCGACCAGACCCCGACCGTTGCGACAAGCAAGGCGACGACGGCACGCATGTGACCTCCTTATGGTCGAGCAGGTGAGGCGACCCGGAGTCTACGCTCGTGAGGAAGGAAAAGCACCTTCCGGAATCACCTGCGGCCCGACTAGCCGATCTTCAACCGGTCCCAGTCCACGTCGGTTGCGGCGGGCGGAGTGCCGAGCTTCATGTCATCTACCGCGCGGACGACGCGATCGGCGACGACCAGATTCCGGTACCATTTCCGGTTCGCCGGCACGACGTACCAGGGAGCCCGCTCCGTGCTGGTGGCCGACATCACGTCTTCGAACGCGTTCATATAGTTGTTCCAGAGTTTGCGCTCCTCGATATCGCCTGCGTCCCACTTCCACCGCTTCTCCGGGTTCCGAATCCTCGCCTCCAACCGCTCTTTTTGCTCGCCCTTCGAAATATGGAGGAAAAATTTCAGGATAGTCGTGCCGTTGTCGCTCAAGAGATTTTCGAACTCCTGAATTTGCGTGAACCGCCGCTTGACCTCCCGTTCGGACACCAGCCCGTGTACGCGGGTGATCAGCACGTCCTCGTAATGAGATCGGTTGAAGATCCCGATGTAGCCTTTCGCCGGCACTTCTTGGTGCACGCGCCAGAGGAAATCATGGGCGAGTTCCTTCGATGAGGGAGTCTTGAAGGACACGACCTTGCAGCCCTGCGGGTTCACGCCGGACATCACGCTTCGGATCGTGCCGTCCTTTCCGCTGGTGTCCATGCCCTGGAGGATGATCAAGAGCGCAGACTTCTTATTGGCATAGAGCCGCTCCTGCAGCCGGCTGAGCTTTCGGATGAGCTGCCGCGTCTCCGCCTTGGCGGCAGCCTTGTCGTCGTCGTTTTTCTTGTAAGGCCCCGTGTCGTCGGGATCGCAGGCATCCAAATCCAAACGGGATCCGGCTTTGACGCGATAGAGTTTCATGGTCTCTCCCGGCCGTGACGGTATGAACGGACCGCGCGTGCGCCGCGCTTGTGAGAAGCCCATTGTACTTCAGTCCAGTGCCTGGCGGGGACGGAACTTGACGGGTCCTCTGCGGATTCCGGCAAGATACAGGCTTTGACGGAGAGGGGGCCGTCGTTCGCCTAGGCGACGACCATCACCGTGGTGCCCCATTCACTGCGAGCGCCCTGCTAGCGGACTGAGGCGTTCGCCGATTATTCGCACGCCTGGCGATCGGGTCGATCGTCAACAATGCGAGGCGCGAACGCTCAAAGATTGGCATCTTACGGGAAACTCCGTTAAGATCGTGACTAAAGAGACCCACTTCGTTACCTGAAACTCGTGCACAACTTCCATCTCATCTGGCATTTGGTCAAGCGTGATTTTGAGTTGCGCTATGCAGGGTCCGTCCTTGGTTTTCTTTGGTCTTTGGTCATTCCCCTGTCTCAGCTCCTGATGCTCGTATTCGTGTTCGGAAAAGTCGTTCCGCTCAACATCTCGAATTTTCCCTTGTTCGTCTTCACCGCTCTTCTGCCATGGAACTGGTTCAGTGGCTCTCTCCTGTCTGCCGGCTCCATATTCACAGATTCGAAGGATCTGCTGCGCCATCCCAACGTCAAGCCGGCGATCCTCATAGTGGTATCGCTTCTCGGGCATCTCATGACACTGTTCATCAGCCTTCCCGTTCTGTTCTTCATGCTGTATTGGTACGATCTCGGAATCTCCTGGACCTTTCTCGCGGCGTTCCCCTTATTGATCGTCGTACAAGGCATCCTCACGGCGGGACTGAGCCTGATCATTGCGACAGCCAATGTGTTCTATCGCGACGTCGCCCCGATTATTGGTCTGGTCGTGTCGGTCCTCTTCTTCGTGACGCCGATCTGGTATGCCCCCCAGGCCAAAACCGAGTATGCTTTTCTCTTCCAGGTCAATCCCATGTCGCTCATCGTGCAGAATTATCGCCACCTCCTTCTGGATCGCGGTGGTCTGGATTGGTCCAGCGTGGCGACCGCGGCATTGATGGGCATGACCTGCTTGACGATTGGGTATCTTGTATATCGGCGATTTGAGTCCGACGTTATCGATGCCATCTGACCGGGATCCTCCATGTCCAAAGCACTGCTCGTTCGCCAACTGTCGAAACGGTACCTGATTCATGACCATCGCCAGCGCACATTGCGCGATTCGTTGACCCGCCTGATCACAGGCCAATTCACTTCCGTGAATACTCTGTGGGCGCTCCGGGAGGTCAATTTTTCGGTCGAGCACGGCTCCACATTTGGCATCATCGGCCATAACGGAGCCGGCAAGAGTACGTTGCTAAGATTGCTCTGTGGCGTCAGCCGACCGACCCAGGGGGAGATTCTCGCCGACGGACGCGTCAGTGGCATCCTCGAACTCGGTGGTGGGTTCAATCCGAACCTCACCGGCAGACAGAATCTCAGGACCGCGGGGATTCTCAACGGCCTGACCCCGGCCGAGATCAAGAGACGCGAAGAGCAAATCATCGCCTTCGCCGAATTGGAGCGCTTTATCGATCAGGCCACCCGCACCTATTCCTCCGGCATGTATCTTCGGCTCGCCTTCGCCGCCGCCATGGAGTTCGAGCCTTCAGTGCTTGTGCTTGATGAAGTCCTGACGGTTGGCGACGAACGTTTTCAGAAGAAGTGCCTTGATCGGATCGCCGGCTTGAAACGGCAAGGCTCGACGTTGATCATCACCTCACATAGTCAGGATCAGATTCAGTCGCTCTGTGACGAGGTATTGGTTTTGGAAGAAGGTCGTGTGGTCATGCAAGGAGACCCGCAAAGTGCGTTGGCTTCCTATCATGATTTGCTCCGCCGCAGGACGGAGGAACGAGCGGCCCGTCTGCCCCGTGCCATTCCTCCCGCATCGCTAAAGACGGAAGAAGGAACCCGACAAGGCACGTTTGAAGCCTCGTTTTCTTCGGTCGCCCTCTCTAACCTCGACGGGAGCCCGGGCGAGACGGTCGAAAGCGGGCAGGGCCTTCGGATCAAATTAACGCATCGCCTGTCCCAGCCGATCAATGACTTGGCGCTTCTTCTACAAGTCTATAATGAACACCACGTGAAATGTTTCGAAACATCCATATCTTCAATGGTTTCCACTTTTGGGGAGCTCCTTTCTGAGGGGACGACCGAGTGTACGATCAAATCCTTGCCGCTTCTGCCAGGAAGGTACTTCGTCAACGTGGGCCTCTATCCCACGGACTGGGGCTTCATGTACGACTACCACTGGCAGATGCACGCCTTTCACATCGTCGCGACAGAACCACCCCCCGGTCACCCTTCAGGGATCGTCGCCATGGCGGTCTCGTGGGCTTCGGTAGCAGACGACAGGGACCACTCCCTGAACACAGGACGAACTATCCCGCGATGAGACGGATGGCGCGTACTGACGAAGGTTTCTCAAGCGACGAATCGCTTTACCGGGCTGAATGGTACCTCTAGAATAGGGCTAGCGGGCAAAGAATGAAGACTATCCTGGTGACCGGCTCAAACGGGCTCATCGGCTCCGAATCCGTCGCATTTTTCTGCGAGAAGGGATTCCATGTCGTGGGGCTGGATAACGACATGCGCAAGACCTTTTTCGGAGATGACGCTTCCACTGAATGGAATCGTCGTCGCCTCCTTGAGAAGTATCCGCGCCTCTACTCTCACTACGATGTCGACATCCGTAACCACGACGGGGTCAAGCAGGTCTTCTCAGACCACGGCAAGGCCTTCGATCTCATCGTCCATACGGCCGCACAACCCTCCCATGATTGGGCAGCGAGCGATCCCCTGACGGACTTTACGGTCAATGCCAACGGCACGCTGGTGATGTTGGAGAATACTCGCTCGTTTTGTCCCGATGCGACGTTCATTTTTTGCTCAACCAACAAAGTCTACGGAGATCGGCCCAACTCGTTGCCTCTCGTCGAGAAGGACACCCGATGGGAGATCGAAGAAGGTCATCCATATTTCCCGGGCATTGACGAGTCAATGAGTATCGACTCCTGCAAGCATTCTCTGTTCGGTGCCTCGAAGGTTGCCGCCGATGTCGTCGTGCAGGAATATGGCCAGTATTTTGGCATGAAAACTGCGGTGTTTCGCGGTGGTTGCCTCACGGGCCCCAGTCATTCCGGCACCAAGCTTCACGGTTTCCTTTCCTATTTGATGAAATGCACGATGACTGGAACCCCGTATCAGGTTCTCGGATATAAGGGCAAACAGGTTCGTGACAATATTCATAGCTACGATTTGGTCAATGCGTTCTATCATTTCTATTCTGCCCCCCGAGTCGGCGAGGTCTATAACATCGGAGGCAGCCGATTCAGCTCCTGTTCAATGCTCGAAGCGATCAATATTTGCGAGGAGATTACCGGAAGACGCTTGAGCTGGACATATCAGGAGGCCAATCGCATCGGAGATCACATCTGGTGGATCAGCGACATCACGAAGTTCAAGGCTCATTACCCGAAATGGGATCTGACGTACAACGTCCGCGACATCCTGAACGAGATCTATCGTCAGAATGCCGCTCGCTGGCCCGAGCGTCTCTCGGAGACACGTCCGCTCACACCGTAACAGGGGTGGATAGGTTTGTTCGCTATCCTTTAAGCATGTTCTCTCAGTATGCTCTCACGCGGATGGCCCCGATGAATGCCAAGACGCATGCTAATCCGGAGACATCCGAATGAAAGTGCTTGTCGTTTCGGTCTATCCGCCCGACCCTGCTCCCGAGGCCAATCATGCGCTTCATATAAGCGAACAGCTGAGCACGCTGGGCCATTCGGTACACGTATTGTGCGCAAAGGGCGGGATGGCTCCTCAGGTACCCGGCATTGCAGTCTACTCGATCGCCCGTGATTGGTCGTGGTCGGACTTGCCCAGAATCATCTCCTGCTTACGCGAGTGCCGGCCGGACGTGGTCCTTCTCATCTACATCGGCTGGGTCTTCAACCATCATCCGATGATTACGTTTCTGCCGACCATCTGCAAGGCCATGCGTCCCCAGATCCCTTGTGTCACGCAATTCGAAATTGTCGATAGCGAGCTGCCGCGCCGTTCGATCATGACCCGTATGATGCGAAAAGCCATGACGCTATGGGCGGATCGTAAGGAACTGGACTGGTTGTTTGGATCTCTCTTGCGTGACAGTGCCCATACGATCGTCCTCAGCAGCCCTCATCGAGATCGCCTGGCCCAACACCATGCTGACGTCAGAGAAAAAACGGTGATCATCCCGCCGCCGCCCCTTATCCGCCTTTGCCAAGACTCCCCTCAAGAGACCCGAAAACGTATTCGACACCGTATCGGCGCCACCGATAATGATTTTGTCCTGATCTATTGGGGATATATTTACCCCGGAAAGGGTGTGGAAACGCTTTTGCGGGCCTTTCGCTTGGTCTCAAGGAAGGACAGTAGCGTGCGACTTGTCCTCGTAGGAGGCAAGTTGGAAATCACCGATCGACCGCAACATTGCGGGGATTATTTCGAGAAGGTTCGGCAGCTTCCTGAAGAACTCGGCATTGCCGAGAGGGTCTTGTGGACTGGGGGCTTCAGATGGGATGAAGATACAGGTTCCCAGTACCTGCATGCGGGCGATGCCTGCGTGCTGCCTTTCGACTATGGCGTGACGCTGAATAATAGCTCTCTGGCCGCCGCCTGCGCGCACGGCCTCCCAGTCATTTCAACCGAGCTATCCAAAGGGCAAGACGAAGGATTGGAGCACGGTCGAAACATTTACCTCTGCCCGCCACGTGACATTGCAACGTTGGCGGAAGCCATTTCGCTCATCAGGGAGGATGGACGCCTCAGGGAGCGATTGAGGGCCGGAGCCCGTGATCTGGTTCGCAAATGGTATCGCTGGGAGACGGCAACCCACCGCCTTATCGGCGTACTGGATTCGGCCGTTTCCAGTCATCGAGGCTTCCAACCCCGCGTGGCTCGAACGTCTCCACGTACGGAAGTCCCATCGGACGAAAGCAGCACTCCTGCAGGAACATGGGGCCGCGACGAGGCGAGGAAGTCGTCAGGCGACCAACACTATGGCACATTCACGCATTCCCCCGAGACGTTCCAGCGCAATGCTTCTCCCGATGCGGCCCCGCCTCTCGTATCGGTCATCGTTGCCGTTCACAATGTCGACCTCTATCTTCCACAATGTTTGGATGCATTGGTCCATCAGACGTTGAGGAATGTAGAAATCGTCGTCGTCGACGATGCTTCCACGGACCGCTGCGCGGCCATCATCGATGCCTACAGGTCGTCACATCCCAACCTGAAAGTCATTACCTGTGACCGGAACGTGGGCCTGGCGTCCGTTAGAAACATTGGTCTCAGGGCGGCAACGGGACAATATATCGCGTTCGCCGACGGAGACGACTGGGTCGATACCAGAATGTGCGAGGTCCTGTATCGCCGGGCCATCGGCGACAACGCCGAGGTGGTCATCGCTGACGCCACGGTGTTCTACGACGACGCCAAGAGGTTCGGGCCATTCTTCGACCAACTCATTCGACAGAAACTGGATCCACGGTTGAGATCGACGCCATTTGCGCATCACAGCGAACCGCTGGTCCTTCTGTTGGAGCCGGTGGCATGGACTAAATTGTATGACCGTGCATTTCTTCGCGCTCACGCCATTGAGTTCGAAGAGGGAATGAATTCCTACGAAGATATCTGCTTTCATTTTTCCGTCCTACTGAAGGCGAAGAGAATATCGCTGCTCGACGAGAAATTGTTCTTCTATCGTCAGAACCGCCCGGGTCAGATTTCAGGACGAACCAACCGCAAGATATTCGAAGTCTTCTCCGTCTTCGATCGCATTCATGAGAACTTGACCGCTTGGGGCGCCGCCCCAGGCGTCTGGGCCATGCTGACGAAAGTCCAGATCCGCCAATTCAACTGGTTGCTGAAAGATCGGGTACAGCCACATCACAAGAGAGAATTTCTCGCCTCGGCAGCCAGGCAATTGCGGCGTATCCCCGCAGAGGGACTCCGCAGCTTTGAGCGCCAAGCGAGCGCTCGTGAACTGACCGTCCTTCTGTGTATGCGAAGCAACTGGCTCCACGGCTACGAAAAGGTCGCTAGCGGCCGGTGGCCTCTCTTACACCTGTGGTCGATCGTGGTCCGTGAAGGGGTGGTTCATGCCGTGTGGCGGGGACGTCAGGTGATTCAAGAAGGCGTTCGCAATCGTGTGGCCTCGTCCGTAAGGCGGTTGTTGCACAAGGCAACCCACGTGGAATCCGTCGCACAGGCCATGAAGGCTGTGGGAGAGAAGCTCGATTCGATAACGACCTCTCAGGCGCAGAATGCATTACAAGGGGAGCCGCTGATCGAAGTGTGCCGGATCGACGATCAGGTGTTGCTCCTGTCCCGTCCTCACGCCTCGGCCGTGGCCGAATCAAAGTGGCGCATCGACAATGATTACTACCTCTTGAGAACAGCCGTATGTCGGGATGGTGACGTCATTGTGGACGTCGGAGCGAACATCGGGGTGCTCTCTGTATATCTCGCAATGAAGCACCCCTTCGTCAAAGTTTATGCCATCGAGCCGGACCCGACCAGCTACGCATGTCTCAGAAAGAATGTGGAGCTCAACCAGCTTGCGAACGTTGTCGCCATCAACATGGCGATATCGGGGGACGGCCTGAAGCGAACACTCTATCTGAATAGCTCTCAACACGACGGAGCCACGATCAGTCCGGACATGGCTTCTTCCTATCACTTGCTCCGCACCGTCGAGGTCGAGACCACCACATTGGAGCAGCTCTTTGAAGAATACAAAATTTCACACTGCCGCCTGTTGAAGTTCACAGCTCCCGGTGCAGTCGGGGAAAGTCTGAACGGATTTTCCAGGAGCGGTGCGGTGGATTTTCTGTGCGGAGAAGCGCACCTCTCGGACTGCAGCCGGGTCCGACTGGAAGCGGCGAGCTGGCGAATCGCCCGTCAGCACTTTTGGCGAATCGTCGATCATCATAATCGGAAACCGGGCCGCGCGTGGATCCATCACATTCCCGGGCCGCTCGAGCAAGTGCCCGAAACGCTTCCCCCTCTTGAACCTGCATCGCTTCCCTCACAAGAAGCCTGATCCACACAAATTCCTCCGATCGATGACGCGATTTTCCGTCACGTACCCAACTGCCGGACAGGTCGGACCGGGCCACAGCGGGGGCGTCATGATCACAGAGCGTGAGGGGACGGCTCAGATTGTCCTACCCCGCTCGGCTACGGAGAAGGGGAGGCACCCGGCTGAGTGGGAGGCAACCGATAGACCCTTACATAGTCCACGAGAAAATAGGCGGGATAAACCGTGGTCTCATCGGGAGGCCAACCGGCCCAGCCTCCCAGGGCAAGATCCAATTGGAGCCGAAAAGGTTGCTGGGGAATATGGCCCGTCGAACGGAAGCGCTCAACGCCATCGATGTACCATACGAGCGCGTCCGGTCCCCACTCCAACCCAAACACGTGAAAGTCGGCTGTAAAGTCCGGCCCCTCAACCACCGTCTTGTCATACCCATCGTTGTCGGGACGGGCGCTATCGAACCAATGATGGGTGATGTGCGCCATGTTGGGCTGAAATCCCCTGAACTCCACGATATCGAGTTCAGGCGGCCAAATATTGTTATCCGGCCACAACCACCAGGATGAATGGAAACCGGTGCCGCTGGGCGGTTTGAGGCGGGCTTCAAAATAGCCATACACAGGAAGAAACTTGCCGTCCGTATCCACTTGGCCGCCGGAATAGGGTTGTCCCATCCACGGCACGGGCTCGAGACGCAAGACTAGATTGCCGTGCTCTACAGAGACCATGGCGGGATTGTAGGCGTTCTGAGCGGTCCACAAATTATAGGAGGTGGCGTTCCACTTCGTCGTATCCAAACTCGTTCCCTCGAACTCGTCAAAGAAGATCAACGTGGCGCGACTCAGATCCGGGCCTGGCCCTCCCATATAGTTCAAGGTGCATCCTGCCGTATTGGCCCAGACAAGGAACATCAGAAGACATTGGCGTACTGACCACAGACTAAAGCGTCGGTCTATTGATGGAGCGCCCTGGGTACTCTGTCTCCGTCTCAGCATAGACTGAACCATCAGCATTGGTTGACGTCATTTCCGCTTCATGCCTAGGATGCTGACGAAAAAGCTCGATAGTATCGTTTGCACCCCCAAGGCGGTCAGCGTGGCTCCCGGTATGACAAGCCGCATCGTTCGAGAATAGTCCATGGAGCCAAAGCCCGACTCTCGCCATGCATTAACGGCGATGAGCAGCAACGTCAAACCAAGGCACAGCCCACCGGCAGCGACGATCAATCCGCGCTCCAGATTGACCAGTTGGAAGAACCGAGCGAGTTTCGGATCCTGCGGCAGCAAACCCTCATTGATCGCAAACGTTTTTGAGAAAATTGCGAACAACACAGACTGATATCCGCACAAGATCGACAGGCTTGCAAACAGTAGCGTATGGGCATCGAAATTGACGTTGCGAATCGACATCCCGGAAAACACCACTCCGTAACCGAGCACCCCGAGTACCATGAAAAATATGCCGGGAAGGAAGAACAGCCATCGCGGACTATATATCAAGAAGAACCGAAGTGTGCGCCATCCGTCACGATAGGTCTTCAGATGCGGAGCATGCGAGGTGCGTCCGTCCGGATGAAGCGTGATCGGAACCTCAGCGATCTTGTAACCATACAGGCTCGTCTTGATGATCATCTCCGTAGCGAATTCCATTCCCGTGCATCGCAGATTGAGCCTCAGGTAGAGCTCACGAGTAAACCCCCGCAGGCCGCAATAGACGTCGTGGATGGGCGCATAGAACCATCGCTGCGCCATAAATGAGAACATCGGATTGCCCCACCAACGATGCAAGAACGGCATCGCCCCCGTCATGACCGTTCCACCGCCCGCCGGCAACCGGCACCCCTGCACAAGATCGTAGCCTTGACGAAGGCGTTCCAGGAACTTCGGAATTTCTCGGAAATCGTAGCTGTCGTCGGCGTCACCCATGATGACGTACTTTCCCCTGGCCGCTGCGATCCCCCCCATCAAGGCGTTCCCGTAGCCCTTCGCCTCAACGTGCACGACGCGGGCTCCCATACGTGACGCTATCGCCTGAGAACCATCGCTGCTGCCGTTATCGGCGACGATAATCTCCCCGACGATGTTCGACGCAGAAAGGGCGCTTTGGGCTTTTTCAACGCACGCGGCAAGGGTGTCGGCTTCATTCAGGCATGGGAGGACGACGGTGAGCTCAATGGCTGTCGTCTCATGATCGGATGCCTTCACGGCTCTGGTCCCCCTCACACGGCCGGCTCAGGTCGTCTTCACTGCGAGACCCTGTGCTCTGTCGGCCTTTTATTGACAGTCTTTCCGATGCCCGCTAACGTGTTCCCAGATCGACCTTCCATTCTTGATTCGGCAAACGAGCCTCCTGTAACCAGACTGAAGGGACAATCATTGGGCACGACCAGGGAGCAGCAGGCCAGCCATGGAGCTGGGATGCGGATCGGGACGGATCTCCATCACCACGATATGGGTAAAGCGTGATCGCTCTCCCGTTCCTTTTCACGATTGGGACCGCAATTTCGCTATTCCTCAAAGGTTCCGGCCTTAGGGATTCCATCACCCGCTCGTACCTCGTCGTATTCCTGTTTATCGTCGCCTCAACCGAATGCCTTTCATTTTTTGGAGCCGTGACCAGCGATGCAATACACCTCATTTGGGCCGTGGTAACGCTGGCTTCGCTGGCGTTCATGTCTTTCCTGCTCCTGCACGCCGACCGACGAGCCACGATCGAAGGCCGGCTGGGCATATTCACGGAATATGGATGGTACGAGGCATTCTTCCTCTTGATGATCTCATGCATATTGGTGGCAACCCTCACGGTGGCGCTGGTCTATCCCCCAAACAATTGGGACTCCATGACGTACCATATGGCGAGGGTGTCTTACTGGATTCAGAACGGCAGCATAGATGTATACCCAACGGCAAATGACCGGCAGACACATAACCCGCCTTTGGCGGAATGGGCGATCCTTCATTTCCAATTACTAGGACACTCGGATCGATTTGCCAACGTTATTCAGTGGATCAGCTTCATCGTTTCGATTGTGGTTTCCACCCTCATCGCAAAAGAGTTTCAGTTGTCGCTCAGGGCGCAATGGTTGACCGCGGTGGTCGCGGCCACAGTTCCGACCGCCATTCTCGAGAGCTCCAGTACGCAGAACGACCTCGTCGTGACGTCGTTCTGCATGAGTTTCGCATATTTTCTGATTCGCTTCACTCGAACCCTATCGGCTCCCGATGCCGTCTATTGCAGTTTGAGCCTCGGCCTCGCATTGCTCACGAAAGGCACCGCATATATCTATTGTTGCGCCATCGGCCTGACGATCGGCTTCACGGCCCTTGTAATGATTTCCCAGCCGAGACGGCTGGCACTCCTGAACCGGCTTGCTCTTATCGTCATTGCGGCTTTACTACTCAATGTCGGGCATTTTTCCAGGACCTACCTTGTGTACGGGCTAAAGCCAACCAGTCAAACTCCTCTGCTCAATGACGAAATATCCCCCATGATCATCTATTCCAACCTTGTGAGGAATGCGGCTCTCCATATCGGTACACCCATTGACGCGGTGAATACCTATAGCTTTCGAGCGATTGCGTTTCTGCTTGGGAACCAAGCCAACGATCCCCGTTCGACATTGCAAACCACCGCGTTTTCGATTCCTGCGTTCTCGCTCCATGAAGATTATGCGGGCAACCTGCTTCACTTGGGATTGATAGTCCTGGCCTTTCTGGCCCTGCCGTTCGTCGCTATCTCGAACAAGACGACCGTCTATTGTTACGCCGCTTCCCTCTTATGTGGAGTCGTGCTCCACTGTATTCTGCTTAAGTGGCAGCCTTGGGCAACCCGTTATCATACGACCGTCTTCATGCTCTCAGCGCCGTTCATCGCCGTCGTTTGCTCCGGTATCCGGTCGATTCAGAAACAGTTGTTCGTCGGCCTGGCCTGCGGCCTTTTCGCGGGCGGCGTCCCGTTTGTCATTTCGAACCAGACCCGCTCCTTTGTGGAGTTGACCAACAACTCAATCTTCAGCCCCGGCGGGCAGCTTGAGTCGTACTTCGTCAATCGACCGAACATTTCTGCAGACTACAAGGCTGCGGCGAACTTGATAGTACAGGAGGGCGTGGGAGACGTCGGTCTTTGTTTGGGATATGACGACTACGAGTATCCACTTTTCGTCCTCGTAGGCAGGCACGCAAGCGCGGGAGCTCCGAGGTTTCGCCATGTTGGCGTTCTGGATCGATCACAGATAAAGGATAATCCGCACCTCGCACCTCCGGCATTTGTCCTGGCAACCAAACGTCTGGACGAGGATAAAGTTCATGGCAAGGGGCGTCAAGTCGTCGATCCTTGCCTGGCGGCGGATCATGTTCTCATTTTTGACGCGCCGACCGTACGCATATGGAGGCGCAGGAGCCTTTAACACGGACGTTCCTGACCGGCTCGGACAAGCAGCACAGGATCATGTCCGGCGCAGCAAGTGGGCCGACCCCTTGAACCAGCATGTTAAAGCCCCAGCACGGGGAAGCTCGAATCTCAGCCGGTGACTCCAGCGGCGTTCTGACGGTATGCGCCCTTGCTCTTGCCACCCTCGGCAAGCATACTGTCTTTTGCATGCTGTCGCTCATGGGATCCCATATGACCCCGTGATTCGATGATTCACAAGCGGTCCTCGCGCTGAACGACCGTCGTCGCCGATACAATGCTTCATGATCGATTGAACCTCCAAGAACCCATATTGTGCTCTCATGGTCGATAGACCTTCCAGCCTCGTGTCGGTGATCATCCCTTGCTACAACCATGCTCATTTTCTCGGCGAGGCCATCGATAGTGCCCTGAACCAGACCTATTTCCCAGTCGAAGTAATCATCGTCGACGACGGATCGACTGATGAGATCGCGGAGATCATCGTTACCCGTCCCAGCATTCGGTACTTGAGACAAGACAACATGGGTTTGGCTCATGCCAGGAACACGGGCCTCTCGCACAGCACCGGTGATTACGTGCTCTTTCTCGACGCAGACGATCGTCTTTTGCCGAATGCAGTTACCACAGGGGTGCATGCCTTGAAGGCCAGAAAAGATTGTGCGTTCGTTTTTGGGCCGTTTGTCGCAATTGGAACCAGAAACGGGCTCTCCGACCTACCGCTCGACCAGAATTACGACTACGCAGGGCTGCTAAAATGCAACTTCATCGGCAATCCGGGATCAGTCCTCTACAACAAGTGGGTATTTTCTGTTGTCGGCAACTTCGATGAGTCCAACAGTCCGGCGGCCGATTACGACCTCTATCTTCGAGTGGCCAGACAGTTTCCTATTTTCTGCCATCACCATGCAGTCGTTGAGTATCGGAAGCACGGTGATAATATGAGTAACGACGCGAGAGTTATGTTGAAAGCAACTTTGACGGCCCTGAACAATCAACGACGTCATGCCTCACAATTTCCCAATCTCCGCGAAGCCTACCAAGCAGGACGACGGAATTTAAAGAACTCGTACGGGGAACCCCTGATCATGAAGACTTATGAAAATCTCAAACAGGGGGAATATCTCGAAGCCGCGCAAAACGCCTATGCGCTCATGAGGTTCTTCCCCGAACGGCTGTTCATATTTGCGACACGGAAGATCAGGAGATTCACATCCGTACTCAAGTCCGTCATCTCGCTCTGACACCTGCCGGATTGTGCCGTCCATTCCCTCATGTCCATGTCCTGAAGGACGATCCCGCGATCGTGCCGGAGAGGCCAGAATACGAGTCGCGACAACGGGGAGGATTTGCCGTTTCGACGAGCGGCGCGAAGGCCCTTTCAACCCGATGCTGGAGGTGAGGCCCCAAGCGTCGGACGGAACGGAGGACGGAGATCGTGCTAGGGCTGCGCGGGAGCGTCTTGCGCGCAGCGGAAGCCGACGTTCGGGTCATGTTCGGTGGGGTCGCCCTTCGTACGGAACGTCGAACGGAGGCGGTACGGCGCATTGGTGTAAGACCCGCCGCGTTGCACTTTGGCTGTGCCTTCCGCCGGGCCGCGCGGGTTGATGGCGGGATTCTTGGAATAAAACTGTTCGTCATACCAGTCGATCGTCCACTCGTAGAGATTTCCCGCCATGTCGTGGACCCCGTAAGGGCTCTTTCCTTTATCCCTGTTACCGATCGCCGAGACCGTGTCGGCTCCCTCTTTCAATCCGAAGACGGCATGCGCCGGCGTCGGCGCATCGTTGCCCCAGGGATACAGTCGGCCGTCGGTCCCTCGTGCGGCCTTCTCCCATTCGGCTTCGGTCGGCAACCGCTTGCCGGCCCAGAGGCAGTAGCCCATTGCATCCATCCAGTTGACCCACCGGACCGGTTGGTCGATGTGCACGACCGGTGTTTCCTTGTCCTTGAATCCCCAGGGCGGTTCGATCTGAACGGCTTCGACGAACTTGGCGAAGCGCCCGTTCGTGACCTCGAACTTGTCGATGTAAAAACTGTCGATGAAGACTCGATGGATCGGTTGTTCGTCGTCATCTCCCTTGTCGCTCCCCATCGAGAACTCGCCGGCGGGGATCAAGACCATTGGCGTTCCGTCCTTCCCGGTGATTTCAGCCGGGAGCGGCGGAGTCGGAGTCGGTTTGGAAGCAGACGGGGTCGATCCGTTGGCCGCAGGCGGCGATTTAGCCGGAGGTTTGGACTCGCTTTCCGATGCCTTCGGTTTTACGGGAGGCGGTGGTGCAGGCGCTGGCGCAGGAGACGGTGAGACCTCCGGTTTCGCGGGGGCGGTTTCCGGCTTTGCTTCAGGTTTTGCTTCCGGCTTTGAGGGAGTCGCTTCTTTTCCGTTCGTCTCGGCGGGGGAAGCCGCTTTCACGGCAGGCTGCTTGGCTTCGCTCTCCGCCGGTTTAGGTTTTGGAGGCGGCGCAGCAGCAGGTGCCTGAGCTCCTTCCGGTTTTGGAGCCGCGGTCTCGTTGGCCTGTGCCATCACAGCCGTCAAGACAGTTGAGAGCACCACCGTCAGCGTGACGGCCGCCGTTATTCTCATCATGGGATCCGGGTCGTTCTTCTCTCCGGCCGATCGGCCGAAACAAGTCTGCCCTTCAGGGTACCGAAAGGACCGACAATAAATCTAGGGCCGATGGCGAATCCCTGCGTAAATGAAAGACTTTTAACGCAGATTGTAGGGGAGGGCCTACAGGAAGAGTACCAAGAAGGACGGGGTGAGTGGTACATCTATTACAGTCGCTGAGTTTAGCAACCTGCGTGTGGTCGATCATGAAAAATCAACATCGTCTGGTACTGTACGGAGCAATCCCGTTTCTTATCTCCGTATTGACTGCATGCGTATCGGTGCGTGTCGAACCGTTGACCCACGAGGTTTATCCTCCCAAGAAAAGCTCACAGTCACTGCAGTGGCTGGAATCCGAGCCCGATGCTCCTCACGTGAAATTGGCCAGGATTATTGCGACGAGTCAGAGTGCGGATGAAGACGCGCTGCGCGAGAAGATTCTGGCCCGTGCGGCAACGCTCGGAGCGGATGCGGTGATCATGGGGAAATCCGATGTGCTGGAAACTGTCGGGTCCGGATCGGCTCCACAATCCACGATGGGGCCGGCCGGAGGAAGTTCCGGGGGATGGTGGCCTTTCTATTACGACCGTTGGAGCTTCGCGCAAAGCCCGACTGATGAGACGGGATTCACAGAGTATTTATCCGGAACGGCCATTCGATATGTGAACGAGAAGTAATTGACCAAACACAGCTTCCGATCCCGCATCCATTGTCACCACGAGAGTCCTCCCAACTTCGCCGTATTGAAGAGGATGAGCGCGAGCGCGATGCTGACGGTCATGGATGCAGCCACACGGTTCACGACTTCCGGGGATACCCGTTGCCCAAATTGCGCTCCGAGCAACATCCCGACGATGCTGCCTAGGAGCACCAACCCGGTGAGCCACGCATCGAACACTCCGAACTCCAAGTGTCCGACGATCCCAGCGAGAGCAATGGGCGCGATGATCGACAGCGATGTGCCGACGGCCAATCGCGTCGGGAATCCCAAGGTCAATACCAATGCCGCGACGATCATGAATCCACCGCCGACACCAAAAATTCCATTGAGCACGCCTACTGCGAGGCCGATCCCCGCGGCTTTTATCCAACATCTTCCCCGAAAATGGTCGGCGCAGGTGCCTTTGGACTCTGTGCGCGGGAGCATTCTTGTCTGTCGCATGATCAGCCATCTCGATAACAACAGCAGAAGCCCGAACGCGATCAGGAGAATTTCTCTGGGGATCAAGTGGTGTCCGTAGGCTCCTACCCAAGCACCGAGTATTCCGGTCCATGTGAAGGCCACCGTGGCTTTGCCTCTCACTTGACCGGCCCGACCGTACTCCCAGGTCCCAAACAGGGAAGAGACGGCAATGACGACGAGTGACATCGCTGCAGCCTCTTGGACTGTGACACCGACGACATAGACCAGCACCGGGACGGCGAGAAGCGCTCCTCCGGTTCCGGTCATGCCGAGTTGGAAGCCAATCGGAACGCCCGACGCAATCGCGAGGAGTGAATGCCAGTCCATCACCAATTTATTCCGAAGCACGTTCTACTGTCAGGCAACGTGCGACCTCACCTCAGAACCCCACGAACATGCGCCGGATGCCGATTGCAAAGTCCCAATCATAGGCGCCTGGAAGGTTCCGTCCCCAGAGCCCGATGCCGGGCCTGAGCCAGACTCCCCAGTCTTTGGTGAACCGATACCCTCCCTCAAATTCGAACGTCATGCTGGTTGTTGCCTTGCGCTCCCAATTCACTTGAGCGACGGCTTCGATCTGAGTCCACCAATGGTCCGTCCAAATGGTGTTGAACCAGCACTGAAGCAGGGATGTCGAGACGTTATTTCTCGACGGGTCACCTCCCACTGAGAATTGTTGCTGGAGCAGTCCAAAGATTATGGAATCCCATGCAGGGAACACGTGAGCCGTCGCCACACCGGGTCCCACTGTGTATTTACCGGTCCCCAATTTGCCGTCCGCGGTCGGGAACGTGAAATCCATCCCGACAAAAATCGTATCCGCCGGATCGGAATACACGCGGCCGCCGGCCCGCACCAACAGATCGCCCAATCCATCCTGCTTGCTTGTGCCGGGCTGGTTAGGATTCGACCATACGTACGGCAGGTCAGCGCGCAGGACAACATTCTTGTGATAGGGTACGTCAACGCGACCGACCACGTTGCTGGCCCGGCTTCCTCCTTCCAAGGCGTTATGTCGAAAGAGGGTTTCAACCCGCCCAACGATGGCCGTCGGATCCGTGCCCATCCTGGCCGCGATGGCGGAGAGGCGTTTGGCTTCCTCCTGCTGCTCAGGAGTCAGCGGCTTCGCTCCGAATCGCCTGACCACCGGACGAGATCGAACTGCCCTCTCGTCTTCCGGCCCTTGTTCTGCATCGTCCTCATCAAGTGCATAGTCGGCCCGGTCCGAATCAGGGTCTTTGTTCAGCTCCTGAGAGGAGATTCCATCTCCTTCCTGCGAAGACGCTCGCGGCTCTTGGGCGAACGACAGATGCAGCGAACCGAAGAGGAAGAACCAGATGAGCCAAGCGCATTTTGCCGGCAGGTTCGCATACATACACATTCGCACATGACCCCATAAACGCCGTTTCACGCTCCGTCACCAATACGGAAGGACGTCACTATCGCAGGGATATCGCGAGAACCGGTGGCGAGAATGTCAACCTCAGCAGGTTCAGGGAAATTCCAACGAAAATCCGATCGATGCTGCAGTGCTGAGAATTGCCTGAACAATTGGATCGGCCCCAAGGATAAGCCTAATCGATTGATAAATCGAGAGTTCGACCGAACACTTGAGGGATCCCATCCTCGGCACGCGCGAAGTGCGGGAGTGCGGTTATGGGGAAGAGGAATTTCTGAGGGGTCTATCCGGCGGCGTCAATGAAGAGAGGCTTGGCCTGGTGAGCCGCCGGAACGCACGAAGTAAAAAATCTACGCCTACTGGAGGGAAGGTACCTATCCGCCGCGATTTGATCGAACGCGGCGGCACGCGCTAGCACAGACATTACTGGAGGTGTCTTATCCCGTCGCCCGGAACCCATCCTAAGGGCTCCGGGTCGAGCAAGCTCTGTTTGGTGGAGGCGAGGGGAGTTGAACCCCTGTCCGAAGATCGTCGGCACACCGGATCTACATGTGTAGCCGATAGTTTTAGTTTCGCAGCCACCCACGCCCATCGGCTGGCTTAGAATGGCCGCTAGCCCAGAACGTTCTCGTCCTTCGCCGCTGAGCACCGGCGTTGGACCAGCCCGCTGCATCGCGCCATTCCACCCCCGCGGGCCTCAGATGGAACGACGTCACAGCTTAATTAAGCTGCGAGTGCCAGTTCTTGATTGGCAGTTGCATTTTCCCGGAGTTTTACGAGTCCCCGAGAGCTCGACATGCACCGATGGCGTCAGTATCCCCGTCGAAACCGGTCGCCCCCTTTCTGTTCAGGATGTTGAAAATGCCTTGTGACTTCGTTCTCGTTTCGCTCAAACCCTTAACGTACGGCGCAGGAGTACGCTTCGGGCTTTCGCTCACTGCGGCCTTGTCACAAGCCATTTTGAACATCCTGTTAAGCCGTTGTGGCCTTGCCAGAAGACTTTTTTGATATTCACAAGGATCTTCGCTTGGCCATTCACTCTGAACTATTAGCCATACGCCATTGGCTATTTGCTCTTTGTCAGATGCTCATCTTACCGCACAGGTCAAGGGGATGCCAGAGAAGGGAATACCGATTATTTCCTTTAGTGCCGTCAAACCTCATCGGGACTCGGCTTCTTTGTCCGCCTGTTTTAAAACCGCGGCCTTCCCGCTCATCCACCGGTCCACGGGGAACTTACGCTCACGCCAGGCGTCAAGGCCCCCTTCGAGCGGCCGGACTCGATGAATACCCTTCTTTTTCAGCAGCAGGGCGGTGCGGGCGCTGGATACTTCGTTCGGGCAGGTGCAATACAGCACGATGTCCCGGTCGCGGGGAATTTCATGGTGGCGGTGATCGACTTCCTCGAGAAGGAGGTTGAGTGCACCGGGAATGGTTTCCGGGTCCAGCTCGAGGGACAACTGATGCCGGACGTCGACGACCGTGATCGGGTCTCCTGCGTCCAGCCGCTGTTTGAGCTCATCGACGGAGATTTTCGACATCCGGAGACCGCGCATGAATTTCCTCCGGTGATAGAACTTGTATCCGACGAATCCCGCCAGACCGAGGCAGACGACGGCCAAGAGCACCCCGCCCGCTTGATCGAAGAGCAGGGCCAGCTGTTCCAACTGATTGCTGAAGAGAGCGCCGACTCCCGCACTCGCGCCAGCCCAGACCACGGCGCCAGCCGTGTCATAAAAGAGGAAGGTGGCTGCGCTCATCCCCACGATCCCGGCCAAGGGACGAACGACGGTGCTGAAGCCGGGGATGAACTTGGCGATCAGCAGCGAGCGGGCTCCGTACTGGTGGAAGAGATTTTCTGTGCTCCTCACGCAGGATTCCGGCTCAAGGGACACCCGGCAGAGGATCCCCAGCACTTTTGCACCCTTGATCCGTCCCACGTAGTACCAGGCCAGGTCGGGCAGCAGCGACGCCGCGACGGGTATCAAGACGGCCGTGGCCACGCTCATTTTACCGGCACCGACCAGGGCTCCGGCGGCGATCAAGAGGGGAATGACCGGGATGGGGAGGCCCAGCTGCTCGACAAAGACGACCCAGAACAAGACCGACGCGCCGTGGTCGACTAAAAACTGTGCTGCGGTCATGCGGCCGTCCTGTTCAGGTCAGACGCTCTTGAAGCGGGTGATTTTCGCGAACGCGATCGCGGCGAAGGGCAGCGCAAGTCCCAACACCAATTGCACGATCAGCAGAGAACCCAGCTGGCTATAATCGGCCGGGGTCTGAAGCGCGCCGGAGACCTGGTCCCGCACCGCTCTCGTCACGACGAAGATGTCGTTCAGGTACTTCGTTCCCAGTTGACTGAGCGACAACGCGAGATTGGTGAACGACGCCATGACGGCAAAAAACGTGGCCTTCAAGTTTGCCGGCGCCGAGTTGGCGATCCAGGCCAGCATCGGAATCATGGAAATCTGACCGAGCGGCGATTCCAGCGCCGTATCGATCAAGGCGATGAACCGCGCGTCGACGATTCCCCCCGTCATCGCGGCCGTCCATTCGTGGAACCCATAGTACATACTGACGACCGGCAACGAGAGCAGGGTCCCGACCGCCGTGAGAAAGCCGACGATATAGGCGATCGACCGCTCGGCCATGAACCGGCGGAACACGAACATGCCGGCCAGCGTCAAGGTACTCCCGATCAGCGATAGCACCGAGAGAAACTGCTGGTCGAATTTCAACTCGTCGATCATCCACCACGTCGTTCCGGCCCCGGTGCTCGGAATCGCGCGAAAGATGAACACGACGACGGCCGTGCCCACCAAGGTCCTGCGCTTGTCCGGCTCCAGCTCACGCACGAGTTTGATCATCAGAAACAACACGATCCCCATTGATCCCGCAAAGACGATCTCCTCATCGTAGGGGAGACGGCTGAATCCGGCCGCGAGCGTAAAGACGACGAACAGCAGGCTTCCTCCCAAAATCCACCAGTTCGGTCTGGCCGCCGCGCCGCTTTCGTGGACGTCCGTCATGTTCCCCGCCTCATCGCGGCTGAAGCCTTGCTCCATCAGCCGACGCTGCTGTCGGCGGCGAAGGTGCCAGGCCACCCATACGCCCAACACCGACACGACGGGAATGACCATCGCCATCAGGTACACCCGATGGTAAAGCCCGGCGACTTCCGCCTGCGGCAGCCCTTCGATACCGGTGAATACATAGACGTTGATAAGCGCCACGAGGATGCCGCCTCCGATGATCGCGACCCGTCCCAGCGTCTGCATCGTGGTGTGCATCAGCTTCCGGGTCTGTTCGGTGAACGGCCGGCCCTGCTCGTCCACCGTCGGCACCGCCTCCACGGTCATGGCGTCGGCGACCGCGTCTTGGATGACGTAGCCGATCGGCGCGAGCAATACGCTCAGGACGTACCATGTTTCAGCCGGCAGAATCGCCGTCATGACCTCCCGATCGCCGATCAGCGCGGCCATGATGGCGAGGCTGAGCGCCAGAAGCGCCGCCCCCAGGCCGACCAGCCAACTCTTCCACCGCCACAACAGATCGACGGCGTGCCCGATGGGCATTTTCAACGCCCAGGGAATGCCGGCCCAAAATCCGAGTGCCGCCAGAAACGATGCGGAGAGCCCCAGATAGTCTTTGACGAAAAAGGTGCCGACGATTCCGGTGAGCCCGGAAATGCCGTAGGCGAGATAGACCATGAGCGGCGGCAGGTAGGACAGCCGCATCTCGCGCCCGAGAGACAGGATGTTCCGATCGATCCAGCGGGTGAGGTCGTTCAACATGCCGCGCGTCGCCGTCAAGCCGAGACGATCGCGTCCGCTTCGATTTCCACGAGCATGTCGGGGTCGATCAGCCGTTTCACTTCGACCATCGTCGTGGCCGGCCTGATGGTGCCGAAGATTTCACCGTGCGCCCGCCCGACCTCCTGCCACTGATCGATGTCCGCCATGTAGATGCGGGTCCGGACCACGTCGTTCAGCGAGGCCCCGGCCTGATTGAGCGCCGCTTCAATGGTCTTGAACGTCTGGATCGTCTGCGCATAGGCGTCGCCTTTGCCGACGAGCCCCGACGGCGTCATGGCCGTCGAGCCGGATACGGATACCGATTGACCGACCCGCACCGCCCGCGAGTAACCGATCTTGCCTTCCCAAGGACCACCGGTCGAAACGTTCAGCCGTGCCATGCTCACTCCTTCGTCAGTTCAGGGGAATGCGGCCCTTGTTGCGGCCCAGCCACGTCGCAAACGATTGCAGGGCCGGATTCAGCGTACGCGCGAAGGCCGGATTACGGGGCCCGCAAAAGACTTCGTTGAAGTCGCGCTTGAACTGAAACATGTTGCCGAGGTCGTCGGCGCCGGGAAAACCCAGGCCGCGATAGGCTTCCGGGGACATATCCTGATAGCGCACCGGTTGCTCGAAGGCTTCGGCCATGGCCTGGGCCATCTCGGGTCCGCTCAACAACTCTCCCGCAATCGCAACGGTCTTGCCGATACACTCTCCGCCCTTCTTGAAGATCCCAAGCGCGCATTTGCCGATGTCTTCTGCGGCGATGCCGGGCAACTTCGCATTTCCCATGGGCAGGGAGAACTGCAGCACGCCGTCCGGCCCCTTCTTGGGACCCATGCCGAAGAAAATCAAATTGTCCCAGTAAAACGACGTGAGGAGAAACGTCGTGGGAACGCCCCGGCTGCTGAACTCCCGATCGGATTCCCCCTTCGCATCGAAATGCGGAACTTTGTATTTCTCCATCAACGTCGGCATGCGATTGTCGGAAAGCGGAACCCAGCGGCGCGTATCTTCGAGCGTCGACCAGATGACGTGCCGCACTCCGGCGGCCTTGGCCGCTTCGGCCTGGGCCGCGGCCTGCTTCACTTCTCTTTCCGGTGAGGAGTGCTCCCAGAAATTGGTCAGGCAGAACGCGCCGTGGGCTCCGGCAAAGGCGCGCTTCAGGCTCTCGGGATCATCGAGATCGGCCTGCACGACGTCCACGCCCATGCCGGCCAACGCCTTGGCCTTTTCACTCTGCCGGTTTCTGGTCAGCGCGCGGGCCTGCATGTCGCCGGCCGGATCGTTCACGATCGCGTGAACCAGTCCGCCGCCTTGCGCACCCGTTGCACCGACGACCGCAATGATTTTCTTTTCCGCCATCATACCCTCCTGCTTCCTAATGGACCAATCCTCCGTCGGCGTGAATATTCTGCCCGGTCAACCATCCGGCTTCTTCACTCACGATGAAGGCCACGACATCGGCGATCTCCTTGGGCGTGCCCAGCCGTTTGAACGGCGACAACTCCGTGCCCATGTGCTTGTAGTGATCGGTGAGCACCCCGGTGTCCGTGATGCCGGGCGACACCACGTTGACGGTGATGCCACGCGGAGCCAGCTCCAGCGCGAGCCCCTTCGAAAACTGCTCCAGCGCGGCTTTGCTCCCCAGGTGCGCGGTCGCACCGGGAAAGTTCATGTGCGTCCCCGCGGTGGAGATGTTCACGATGCGGCCTCCGTCCTTGAGCACGTGAGCCGCTTCCTGCATGAGAAAATAGGGGCCCTTCGCGTGCAACGCCATGATCCGGTCGAACTCCACTTCCGTCGTCTGCGCGAGCGCCTTGGGGAGAAAGTGTCCGGCGTTGTTGACGAGAATGTCCAGCCGGCCGAACTGTTTGAGCGTGTCGGCGACGAGACGCCGTCCTTCGGCGACCACGCTCACATCGGCCTGTACCGCCACGGCCTTTCCACCCTTCGCCTGAATGCCCGTTACGACCCGCTTCGCCCTGTCTCCGTTCGCATGGGAGTTCACGACGACGATGGCGCCGTCGTGGGCGAACCGCTCTGCAATCGCCCGGCCGATGCCGCTGGACGAGCCGGTGACAATCGCGACTTTTCCGTTGAGTAAACTCATGACGTTCTCTTGCCTCTCGCCGTGAATGCCCCCGATCCCGATGAGGTCCGATCAGACGGATCTTAGGGTTTGGCGACTCCCTGCCTGCGCAGCATGAGCCGGCGCAATTGATGATGCATCTCGTCGACGGGCAGGCGGATACGGTCGCCGTGCCCTGCGAGCACCCATTCGAACCGATGGTCGAGCAACCTCCCGATGGACCCGTCCAACTGTTCCCGGTTCGAGACCAGCGTCGTCGGCGAATTCAACCGGCCCCGGTCCGGTTCCCACCAGAGATGATCGCCGGTGAAAAGAAATCGTTCCTTGTACAGCAGCGCCTGAGAGCCCGGCGTATGGCCCGGCACCGGAACGGCCTGAAACTCCGGCGCGAGACGCTGCGCGGTCGTTCCGTCGATGATCCACCGGGCAAACGGGGCCGCATCCGCGTCCGCACGATGAATGAGGCATACGGCGCCGAAACGTTCCGCGTAGCGGCCGGCGTCCGCCACGTCGTCCTCGTGCGTGAGAAAAATGAATCGGATCCCGCCCTTTTGCTCGAAGGCTTCGACCAGATGTTTGATATACCGCGGCGAATCGATCAGCCAGTTGCCTTCCGGATGGTGTATGAAGAAACTGTTGGCTCCGAACGATTTCTCCGAATTGAACCCGCAGTAGTAGACGCCCCCCTCCAGGCGCAGCGGGAAGCCGGCTTTCGCCCGATCCATGTACGTGCTGTTCGGATGCTCGGCCCCGATCGAACCGACCGGGCAAGCCAGCAAGGCTTGATAGGCCCGGTATATCTGCACCTCGCCGGCCGGCTGCCGCACCACGGCGGAGTAATCCCCAACCTCCTGGAAGGTCTGCGGCGCCAGTTGACGGCACGCGTCGCAATTGATGCAGGTCGCGTCGACGAAAAACTGGCCGGCCGCATTGGACTCGAGCCGTTTCTTCCGATCAGCCATGATGGGATGATGGCGAGGCGGACGGTCACGCCTTCGTGCGGCCGGCGCGCTCAGCCGCCCGCCACAATACCTTGAAGCAGTGGTGCCATAGGGGTTTCGAACGGCGACCGCCGCTGCCGCACGATTCCCTTGCCCGGTCCGACACCGCGGACAATTGACCCATGACCGGATCGGCCGCCGAGAAGTGTCGGATTGAGAGACGCATCACCGGTTCACCGCACGAGAGGTGACACCAGGCCCCATTGCGACGAAAACACAAACTCGTCGATCGGCTTGCGCTCGCGGGGCTTCATCTCCCGCTCCCGCAGATACTCCGGCAGGGCCGCCGGATCCCCCGGATATCCGACGGCAATCATGGCAACCGGTTCATACCCGGACGGGATCAGGCAGCTCGCGCGCGCTTTTTCGACGTCGAAGCCGGCCATCTGATGCGCGACCAATCCCAGGGCCACCGCCTGAAGGACGAGATTCTCCGCAGCCAGCCCCGTATCGTGAAACGCATGCCGGTTCGGCTTGCCGTCGTCCTCAAAATGCAATCCGGCCACCGACAGAATCAACAGCGGCGCACGGAAGGCCCATTTTCGATTGCCCTCATTCAGGCACGCCAGAAGCCGATCGTAATCCGCTCCCGCGTCGCGGCTCGCCGCCAGGAAGCGCCAGGGCTGTTCGTTGTTCGACGAGGGCGCCCAGCGCGCCGCTTCGAACAGGCTCCGCACCGTTTCCGCCTCCAGAGGCCGTTCGGAAAATGCGCGTGGACTCCAGCGGCGGCGCAAGAGGTCATGAACGGGATGCCGTGATTCCGCGGGCTTTTCCATCAAGGTTCACGACGTTCGGCTCTGTTGCCCGTATACTTCGCGTTCGGCCCGAAGCCAGTCCTCGTCGGCCCCGCCGTCTCCGGCACCCCGCTCGAGGTAGAGCTCATAGGCGCGTCGGGCGATTTGTTGATGGAAGTCCTGGGTATTCGGCCCGTTTCCGCCGGTTCCGAAGATGACGCGTTTGAGTCCCGGGGACGCGGGTTGCTTCGTCGTTCGCTTGGACATGCAGCCTCCGTACGTGATGGTGTGACCCGGCCGACTGGTGGACCCGTACTTTCCCCCCGCGGCCTATCTTATCCGTTGCTCTTCTGAGCCGTCGAGCCGGAATTCTCGCCCGCCGTCTCCGGCGACCACCCGCCGCCCAGCGCCTTGTAGAGCTGAACGACCGAAACGAGATGCAGCCGATGGGTTTCCGTCAGCGACAACTCCGCCTCGAAGAGCGTACGCCGCGCCACCAACACATCCAGATAGCTGGCGAGGCCGCCCTTGTACCGCAACTCGGCGAGCCGAAACGCGGAGCGCAGGGCATCCACGCGTTGAATCTGCGCCTGGCGTTGATCGCGGACCGTGCGAACGGCCACGAGCGCATCCTCGACTTCCCGGAAGGCCACCAGGACCGACTGTTCGTATTGCGCCAGGCTCTGTCGCGCTTGGGCTTCGGCGGCTTCCTGCTGGAATCCCAGAATCTGCGCGTTCAAGAGCGGCCCCGTAATGGTCGGTCCCAAGGCGGCAAAGTCGCTGCCGGGCGTGAACAGATTGGTGATCTGGGGATTCGCGATGCCGAGCAGACCCGTCAGAGACACCTTCGGAAAGCGATCGGCTTTCGCCATGCCGATGCGCGCCGTCGCGGCGGCGAGGTCCCGTTCCGCCTGCACGATATCCGGCCTTCTCTGGAGCAATTCCGAGGGAAGGCCGGGCGGCACCTCCGGCGGAATCACCTGTTCGGTGAGCGAGCGGCCGCGCGGGATCTGCTTCGGGCTGTGCCCGAGCAGGACGCTGATCTGATTCTCCTTCTGGACCATGAGGCGTTCCAGCTCGGCCATTCTCGCGACCGCGTTGGCCCGCTCCGATTCGAATTGGTCCAGATCGAGCTTGTTGGTCATCCCCTGGCGCAGCCGCGCCTGCGCGATCCGTACGGATTCTTCCCAGGACTTCACGGTTTCCCGCGCGATCTGCAGCTGCATGTCGAACTGGAGCAGGTCGAAATAGGCCTCCGCCACGCCGCTCACGAGCTGCAGCACCACGGCCCGGCGGCTCTCCTCTTTGGACAGGAGATCCGCACGAGCCGCTTCGTTGGACCGGCGAATGCGGCCCCAGATGTCGAGTTCCCAGGTCAGGTTCCCCTGCAGATAGTAGTTGAACGGGTTGGGAAACCCGGGAAAGGCGAAACTGCTGTTCTTGACGGATGGCGCATAGGCCGTCGCGGTCATCTGCGGCGCGAAATCCATCCGCGAGATGAAGAGGCGCGACTGAAACTCCTCGACGCTGGCGATGGCGCGACGAAGGTCCCGGTTCTCGTCCAGGGCCGTGCGGACCAGGCGCTGCAGCTCCTCATCCTTCAGCAGTTCCCACCATGGCATGTTGGCGATGGAATTGGCATCGGTCGTGGTTTCCGCCATGCGGAATTTGTCGACCGCTGGATCAGCCGGCCGTTGGTAATCGGGCCCGATTGCGCACGAGGCCAGCACCGCCGCCGACAGCACGAGCAGAATGGTCCGCATGTCAGAGTCCCTCCTTCGCAGAAGCCATCGCAGATGCCGGCGCATGCGCCGGCGCGGCCTCCCGATGACGAACGGTCAGCTTCCTGATCAGCACGTAAAAGAGCGGCACGAAAAAGATCGCCAAGAACGTGGCGGCCAGCATGCCGCCCAAGACCCCGGTGCCGATCGACTGGCGGCTGGCGGCCCCCGCACCGGCGGCGAACACCAACGGCACCATACCGAAGATGAACGCCATGGACGTCATGATGATGGGACGGAACCGCAGGCGTGCGGCCTCCACGGCCGCCTCGATCAACGGACGTCCGGCTTCATACCGCGTGTTGGCGAATTCCACGATCAGAATGGCGTTCTTGGCCGCGAGGCCGATCAACGTGACGAGGCCGATCTGGAAATAGATGTCGTTCGTGAACCCCCGTACCCAGACCGCCGCCAAAGCCCCGAAGATCGCGAACGGCACCGCCAGAATGACCGCGAAAGGCACCACCCAACTCTCGAACTGGGCCGCCAACACCAAAAACACCATCAGCAGGCCGATGACGAAGACGAGATTGGATTGGCTGCCCACCCGTCGCTCTTGAAACGAAATATTGCTCCAATCGATCGAGTACCCCTGGGGTACCAGGACCTCCTTCGCCACGCGATCCAGCGCCTCCAGCGCCTGCCCCGAGCTGTACCCGGGCGCGGCGGAGCCCAGCACGAGCGCCGTATTGTACCCGTTGAAGTGGTTCACCGGATCGGGCCCGCTCTGGTATTCCGTCGTGACGACGGTATCCAACGGGATCATGTTCGTCCCCTGCGCGTTCTGCGCGCGGACGTAGATCTTGGAAATGTCCTGCGGCTTGGATCGAAACTCGGGATCCGCCTCCGTCTGCACGTGGTAGATGCGTCCGAACTTCAGAAAATCGTTGATGTAGAACGTCCCGAAATAGGCCTGCAGCGTGTCGAAGATGTCCGAGATCGGCACGCCCAGCGCCTTGGCCCGTTCACGGTTGACGTGGGCGTAGAGACGCGGCGCGGAGACGCGGAAATTCGTCCCGACCTGGCCGAGGGCCGGCTCCTTCTTCGCCCGCTCGATGTATTGCTGCGCCACCATGGCGAACTTCTTGAAGTCCCCGCCGCTCGGATCCTGCAATTGAGCCGAGAAGCCGCCGACGGTGCCCACGCCCCGGAGCGACGGGGCGTTGAACGCCAGGAGCAACGCCTCCGGAATCTTGGCGAACTCCCCGTAGGCCATGCCGATCAACGATTGCACGTGGTACTGCGGTTCTTTGCGCTGATCCCACAAGTGCAAGGGAACGAACATGGTGGCCGCATTTGGCCCCCTGGTGCCGAACACGAAGTTCTGTCCGGACATGGCGTCGGTCGAATGAACGGCCGGATTCGCCTGGAAAAACCGCTCGATTCGCTCCAGCACCGCGTCGGTCCGCTGTTTGGACGCGCCGTCGGGCAGCTGCGCCACCACGATGAAGTATCCTTGGTCCTCTTCGGGCAGGAAGCTGCGCGGGAGCGTGCTGAACATCCCGAACGTCACGAGCAGGATGAGGCCGAACACCAGCATCACGCGAAGAGGCCGCACGACAAGGCTTCCGACGACGCTGGTATAGCCGTGCTGCGTCCGGCCGAACACCCGGTCGAACCAGATCCAAAACTTTGCCCGCTCGCCGTGTTGGTGGACCAGGACCATGGCGCACAGGGCGGGGCTGAGCGTCAGGGCGACGAAGCCGGAAACCGTGACGGAAATCGCGATCGTGGCCGCAAACTGCTTGTAGAGCTGTCCGGTGATGCCGCCGACGAATCCGACCGGCACGAAGACCGAGACCAGCACCAGCACGATGGCGATGACCGGCGCGGTGACTTCGTTCATGGCTCGTTTGGCCGCCTCCTTCGCCGAGACTTTGTCCTCGCGCATGTGGCGCTCGACGTTTTCGACCACGACGATCGCGTCGTCGACGACGATGCCGATCGCCAGGACCATCCCGAAGAGGGTAATGGTGTTGATCGAGAAGCCCAGGGCATACAGGCCCGCGAACGTGCCGATCAGCGAGACGGGAACCGCCACCGTGGGAATGATCGTCGCGCGCCAGCTCTGGAGGAACAAATACACGACGAGCACCACCAGGACCATCGCTTCCAGCAGCGTCTTGACTACTTCCTTGATGGACACCTCGATGAATCGCGTGGTGTCGTAGGGGATGTCGTAGGACACCCCAGGCGGAAAGCTCTTGGCCATTTCGTCCATCTCGGCCCGCGTGCTCCGCACGGTGTCCAACGCATTGGCTCCCGGGGCCAGGAACGTGACGATGAAGGTGGTCGGGCTGCTGTTCCAGCGGCCCTCAAGCGCGTAGGACTGCGCGCCGAGCTCGATGCGGGCGACGTCTTTCAACCGCACGAGTGAGCCGTCGGGCAGGGCGCGCACGATCAACTCCTCGAACTCCTTCACCTCGGTCAGGCGACCCTTGGTGATGACCGGAATCGTCAGCTCGGTGCCTTTGAGCGCCGGCTCGCGGCCGATCGTGCCGGCCGGATAGTCGCGGTTCTGCTCCCGGATGATCATCGCGATGTCCGTGGGCGTCAGGCCCAGCTTGGCCATCAGCAGCGGATTCAAGATGATGCGCATGCTGTAGTTCTGCTGGCCGAAGACCATCGCATCGCCGACGCCCTTGACGCGGCGCACGTTGTCGACCAGCCTCAGGATCGCATAGTTCGAGAGGAACACCGCATCGTGGTTGGGATCGGTGGATTTCAGCGCGATCACCGCGACCAAATCAGGCGACATCTTCTTGACGCTCACCCCCTGCCGGATGACTTCCGGAGGCAACTGGGGTTCCGCGAGTTTTTCCCGGTTCTGTGTCTGGACTTGGGCGATGTCCGGATCGGTTCCGATTTCGAAGGTCAGCTTGATCGTGACGTGCCCGTCGTTGCTGCTCGTGCTGTCGAAGTAGACGAGGTTGTCGATGCCGGGAAGCTGGACTTCGATGGCGCGGGCGACCGACTCCGCGACGACTTCCGCGCTCGCACCGGGATAGTCGGCATCGATCTGGACGACCGGCGGCGTGATCTCGGGAAATTGGGCGATCGGCAGAAACTGGACGGACAGCAGTCCCATCACCACGATCACGATGGACACCACGGACGCCAGAATCGGCCGGTCGATGAAGACGTGCGACATCATAATGCGTTATCCCTGCTTCGCCGGCCCCGGCTCGGCGTCCGGCTCCGCCGCGGCTCCGACCGGCACGGCCTTGACCGGGGCGCCGGGCCCGATCTTCATCAGGCCATTGACGACGACCCGCTCGCCGGTCTTGAGACCGGAGTCGATCAGCCACTGGTCCCCTTGCCAGATAGACGCTTCGACCGGCCGAATTTCGATTCGTTCCTCCGATCCCACGACATACACGAACGGTCCTTGAGGCCCTTGCAACACGGACCGTTGTGGAATCAGGACGGCGTTCGGCTTGGCGTCCCCTTTAAATTTGACCTTCACAAATTGCCCCGGCAGCAGGCTTCGCTGCGGATTCGGAAACGTCATGCGTTCGATGCGCGAGCCGGTCTCCGTCCGCATGCCCGGCTCCATGAGATCCAGGACTCCCTCGTAGGGATAGGCGGTCCCGTCCATGAAGGTCAGGGCACCGCGCAATTCGTACGCGCCGGGATGGTGGATCTTCTTCGTTTCGATGTCATGGGTCCGCTTGAGAAAGAACGTTTCCGGCACGCTCACGACCACATACATCGGATCGACGCGGTGAACCACGGTCAATAAATCCGTTTGAGCGGAGACCAGGCGACCCTCGTAGTACCGGCTACGCTCGATCATGCCGTCGATCGGCGCCGTGATGAGCGTGTTATCCATATCGAACTGGGCCTTGATGAGATCGGCCTTGGCGCCCTGCAGAGCGGCTTTGGCCGAAAGATCTTCCGCGACCGCGTCATCCACGTCCTTTTGGCTCACGGCCTGCTCGAGCAGCAGCGGTTTCACCCGCGCCAGGTCCTGCTTGGCTTGTACGACCTTGGCTTCTGCCTGCGCGATCTTGGCCTTGGCGCTGGCCACGGCGGCTTGGAAGGGGACGGGATCGATCTGATAGAGCCGGTCTCCCTTCTTGACCTCACGACCCTCCGAATACATCACGGCTTTGAGGATGCCCGTCACCTGCGAGCGGATCTCGACAGGACGGGAGGCTTCGGCTTGCCCGATGAATTCCGGTTCGTCCGGCACGGTTTGGGTCGAAACCGTAATCACCTCGACTTGCGGCAGCTGCTGGGCGGGAGCCGAATCCGCATCCTGCTTGCATCCCGACGCAACAACGGCCGCGATCAAGAGGGTGGTCAAGCCTACGGTTCGATGGATGGAGGAAAAAATCGTCGCCCTGTGTGACCTCATGTTTCCCTCTTCTTATCCTTTACTTACTTTCCCCGCGTGGTCCTGTCATCCGCATGGGTGAATTTGAATGCCGCATAAACCCACGAGAGACCCGTCAAGAGTACGATCGATACCTGGAGCGCGATCGTGACGATGAGAGATGAAATCGATTCCATGACGCATTCCTCCTGCTCAGGTGATTCGATTGCTTTCGAAGCGGGACCCGGATCAGGCCCCTTGCGTGATCTCCTCGACGAGGCACCGCATTAAGCATCCCGTCGCACGCAGCGTTGCACCTTCACGCCACATTCTGGCCAGAAGCGCCTTGCCTTCCGCATCCACGAAGCTGACTCCGCTTAAATCGATCTCGGTGCGGCTCCGTTGGCCGGCGGCCATCCGACCCCAATAGGAATCCGCTTCCTGTACCCAGGGGCCTGCCAGGCGCCCCTCGAGGATGAGCGACACTGTTTCCGTGTCCTTCACCTGTTCAGTGATTTTCAGCATCGGCCGGTCCTTTGTGTTCGTTGAGAAGTTCCTCCCGCTTAGCTTGGCAAGGGCCGTTCCCCGCGAAACAAAAGACAACGAATGTCTAACATGTTGAAACGACGGCATGTTTCTGCGGTGCCTCGATGGATGCCGACCTGTGACGAAGCGGCGATCGCCGATATTTCGGCACCAGCCGAAGGGTCGGCGGACCGAGGATCGGCGACGGGAACCAGCGAGTAACAGCCTTCCTTCAGTATGAGTGTTCACACCATCTCCTCTTGGATCCAAGAGCCGCAGGTCTGTGCGCGAAGATTACCCGTTCAGCTCGGCGAGCGCGGGTGCTGAATGAGGTTGCAGATTTCGGCCGGCCGGGGCCTCGACGGCGCCGATCAACTGAGGCGAGTCGTCCGGTTGGTGACGCGCCGCAATCAAGGAGTAGAACACGGGCACGACGAACAGGGTGAACAGGGTACCGACGGTCATGCCGCTGACCAACACGATCCCGATGCTGTTACGGGCCGCCGCTCCCGGCCCGGACACCAACACCAACGGAAGATGTCCGAACACGGTCGCCGCCGAGGTCATCAACACGGGCCGCAGGCGCGTGAGCGATGCCTCGCGCAGCGCGGCCATCTTCGAAAGACCACGGGCTTGCAGCGTATTCGCGAATTCCACGATCAGGATCCCGTTCTTGGCGATCAACCCCACCAGCGTGATCAGTCCGACCTGGGAGTAGATGTTGATCGTCGTAAGGTCGAGGAAGCTGAATACCAACGCGCCGGAGATCGCAAGCGGTACCGAGCCGAGCAGGACGATCAGCGGGTCGCGGAAGCTCTGGAACTGTGCGGCGAGCACGAGATAGATCAGCACGACCGCGAACCCGAGCGTGACGGTGAGCGCGGATCCTTCATGCCGGATCTGCCGAGACTCCCCCGCATAGTCGAGGACGACGCGCGGGCCGCCCGCCTCGGCCGCGGCGGCTTCGAGGACGCGCAACCCCTCGTCCTTCGTAACGCCCGGTTTGACGCCGCCGAAAATCCGGACGGCATTGCGCTGTTGGAAGCGATTCAACGTGCGCGGCGCGGTGCTCGACTCGATGTGCGTGAACGTCGACACCGGCACGAGCTGCCCCCCCGGCGTTTTGATCTTGAGATCGAGCAATGGGCCGACGGTGGCGCGGTCGCGGTCGCCGATCTGCGGAATGACCTTGTAACTGCGATCGAAGAAGTTGAAGCGGTTCACATACGCGCCGCCGAGCAAGGTGCCCAGCTCCCGGCCGACGCCGGCCAGGTCGAATCCGAGATCGGCAAGCCGTTCCCGGTCCAACACGACACGCGCTTCGGGCAGGTCGATCTTCAAGTCGGTGTCCACGTAGAGGAATTTGCCGCTTTGCCAGCCTGCGCCGAGCACCGCCGCCGTCGTCTCAAGCATATGACCGACCGGTGCATCGCTCTGCAGCACCAGCTCGACGTCATATTGGCCGGGCGTCGGCAGCGGCGGGTCGAGACGCGGAAACACGCGCAGCCCCGGCACCTGCGATACCGCGCCGAATACCTCTCCGAACATTTCCTCGGTCGAGCGGACGCGCTCGTGCCAGTCCTTGGCGACCATGCCGCCGAAACCGCCCCAGGCCGACGTGAGCGACCACATGAACCGCGCCTCCGGGAACGACGACAACGCGTCGACGATCTTCAACGTCTCCCGGTTGGTCGCGTCCAGCGTCGAGTCCGGCGACGCTTCGAGGAACAGGCTGATGTGACTCTGGTCCTCCACCGGCGCGAGCTCCTGGCTCGAGAACATGTACAACGGCCACGCCGCGACCATGATGAGCAGGGACGCCGTCACGATCGCCCAGCGCATCTCCAGCGCCGCGTCGAGCATCTTTGCGTACAGACGCCGCACCAACTCGAAGCCGCGGTTCACCAGCGTCGTGAGCCGGCCTTCCTTGCCCTGAGGGTGCACGAAACGCGAGCTCATGACCGGCGAGAGCGTGACCGCGACGATGCCGGACAGGACCACCGCGGCGGCAAGCGTGATCGCGAACTCCAGGAACAACGAACCGGTCAAGCCGCCCTGGAACCCGATCGGCGCATAGACCGCGGCCAGGGTGATCGTCATGGCGATGATCGGGCCGATCAGCTCGCGCGCGCCGACCAGCGCCGCGTCGATGCGCGACTTGCCCAGGCGCACGTGGCGCTCGACGTTTTCCACGACGACGATCGCGTCGTCCACGACCAGTCCGACCGATAGCACGATCGCCAGAATGGTCAGGAGGTTCAAACTGAAGCCGAACGCGTACATGAAAATCGCCGCTCCGATCAGCGACACGGGCATGGCGACGAGCGGCACCAACGCGGTGCGCACCGATCCCATGAACAGGAAGACGACGAGGGCGACGATCAGAATCGTCTCGCCGAGCGTTTTGGTGATCTCGGTCAGCGCGTTTTCCATGAACATCGTCCCGTCCCAGACGAGGCGCATGTCGATGTCTTTCGGCAGCGTCGGCCGGATGCGTTCCATCTCGTCGCGCAACCGGTGCGCCACTTCGATTTCATTCGAGCCGACCAACGGCCAGATCCCGAGATAGACGCCTTCCACGGCGCCGTACTTTGCCACCATGTCGGCTTCCTCGGCGCCGAGCTCGACCCGCGCCACGTCGCTCAGACGCACGATGGCGCCTCCGCGGTCCGCGACGATCAGATGTTCGAACTCTTCGGCGGAGCGCAAGTCGGTGTTCGCAAGGAGATTGACCTGGACCAGATTGCCCTTCGTCCGGCCGACGGCGGCGAGATAGTTGTTGCGCCGCAGGGCGGCCTGCACGTCTCCGGGCGAGAGGTTGAACATCGCGAGGCGGTCGGGGTCGATCCAGACGCGCATGGCGATCTGGCGGCCGCCCTCGATCGTGACGCGTTGTACGCCGGGCAAGGTCGACAGTTGGGGCTGCAACGTGCGAACCAGCCAATCCGTTACGGCCGGTACGGACCGCTCCGGAGACGTGAAGCTGAGATAGAACGACGCGTACGGTCGATCGGCGCGTTGCACTTCGATCACGGGCGGTTCGGCTTCCGCCGGCAGCTCCGACCGTACCTGTTGCAGCCGCGCCGTCACTTCGGCCAACGCCGCCGTGCTGTTGTGGTTCAATTTGAGGTGCACCGTGACGGTGCTGACGCCGGCCCGGCTGGTGGATTCGAGATAGTCCACCCCGCTGATCGACGACACCACCCGTTCGATCGGCGTAGTGAGAAAGCCCCGTACGGTTTCGGCCCCGGCTCCGTAGTAGACCGTGGTGATGATGACGGATGAGCTCTCGATCTTCGGGTATTGCTGCAGCGGCAAGGTCGTCAGCGCCCGCCAACCCACGAGCACGATGACGAGGTTGACGACCGCCGCCAAGACCGGATGCTTGATGAAAATATCCGTAAAAGACCGCACGGACGGCCCTTCCTTGTCTCGATCGATCGCTTCAGCGCGAACCGACCGTTTCCTGATGTGGTTCTTGATCCTGCCCGTTTTTCGGCCCGGCATCTCCGGCGATCGCCACGAGCACGGCGTCGCGCAACTTGAAAGACCCCGATGTGGCGACCAATTCGCCGGCCGGCAGCCCGGAAAGGAGGACGACCTCTTCACCGAGCATGGCGCCGGGCTCCACCTGTCGCGTGAAGGCTCGGGGCCGACCGTCCTTGTCCGGCGTGATCACGAACACGTGATCGCCCCCCGGCCCCTTCCGCAGCGCGCTCACGGGAACGGCGATACCCTTGCGCGAAGGGCCGACCGGCACCCGGACCCGCACTGACGATCCCGGAGACGGCGCATCGGCGGCGCCTTCGATCCTCGCCCGCACCATGGCGTTACGGGTCAGGGGATCGACCCGCGCATCGAGCGCGACGATCTTGGCCGCGACGGCGGCCGACTGTCCGGTCGCAAACACGTCGACGCTGTCCCCCTCCCGGAGTCCCGACGCGACCTGCTGCGCGACCGTGAAGTCGACGTGCACGGCGTCGTCGACGCCCTGCAGCGTCGTGAGCTGACTGCCTTCGTTGAGATACTGGCCCGGGTGCACGTCCGCCAGTCCGATGCGCGCGCGGAACGGGGCTCTGATCGTTTTGCGGGCGATGATGGCTTTCGTGCGCGCAATCTGCGCCTGCGCGACGTCGAGATCCGCGCGCGCTCGATCCACTTCCTCCTGCGCGGTCGCAAGGTCTCGGCGCAGATGCTGCCTGCGTTCTAGGACCGATCTCGCAAGGGCGGCCTGCGCCTGCTGCGCTTTCAGATCGGCCTCTTCGACCGACACGTCGAGCGCCACGAGGACGGCTCCCTTTTCGACCACTTGCCCCGGGATGAGCCTGACCTCCTGAACGGTGCCGGGGAGTTCGTTGCGCAAGCTGATCGAGCGCAAGGCGAGGACCGTGCCGATCGACGTCGTGGTCTGACGGTGCTCGAGCTCCCGCGCCCTCGCCGTCGTTACCGACTCCATCGGTTCCGGCTGATTCGCGGAAGCCGCGGCGTTCTCCTGAAAGGAGGCATATTTCCATGCTGCCAGCCCGATGCCGAGCCCGACGACAACGAAAAGGAGCAGCAGAGATCGCACCCAACGGTAATGAGTCATGCGCGGCGCCCTCCTTTGCGTTTCTTGGCAACGCTGTCAATCCTGGGTGAACGATCGGCCGGCCTCGCCTGCGCGAGCATCGCCTCGAGGGCCCGTCGCACCCGGACGACCCGCGCCTGCTCGAGGGGCAC
>DAOLIU010000010.1:0-42467 GCA_035328385.1 Nitrospira sp.
CAGACGAGCCAACGCCGCGTCGTCAAACCCCTTTTGTTTCAGCGTCTCGTGATTGATAAAGGGGGCCCCTTGCAGGGTCTGATGGCCGACGCAATAGCTGACGATATCCTGGATTTGGGCTTCGGAATAACCCAACGTGGCCAGCGCCGGCGGCAGGCTCTGGTTGATGATCTTGAAATATCCGCCACCCGCCAATTTCTTGAACTTGACCAGCGCGAAGTCCGGCTCGATGCCCGTAGTGTCGCAATCCATGACAAGCCCGATCGTCCCCGTAGGAGCGATAACGGTGACTTGGGCGTTCCGATAGCCGTAGGCAGCTCCCAACTCCAGGGCGCGGTCCCAAGCTCGCCGGGCCGCGATCAACAAGTCAGGGGGGCAGTGCTCCGCCTGAATGCCGATCGGTCGTATGGTCAGGCCTTCGTACTCTTCTTCCGGCGCGTGATAGGCCGCGCGACGGTGATTGCGGATGACGCGCAGCATCGCCTCCCGGTTCTTCGCATAGCCGGGGAACGGCCAAAGTTCCGCCGCCATCTCCGCGGAAGCGCTGTAGGCTTCACCGGTCATGATCGCGGTGAGGGCGCCGCAGATCGCCATGGCTTTGGGAGAATCATAGGGGATGCCCTGCCGCATCAGGATGGTGCCGAGGTTGGCGTAGCCGAGGCCCAACGTGCGGAACTGATAGCTCTTCTCCGCGATCGAGCGGCTCGGAAACGAGGCCATCAACACACTGATTTCCAGCACAATGGTCCAGAGGCGCACCGCATGGCGAAAATTCTCCAATTCGAACTGCCCGTCGGCAGTGAAAAATTGCGCCAAGTTCAAAGAGGCCAGGTTGCAGGCCGTGTCGTCCAGGAACATGTATTCGGAACAGGGATTGGAGGCATTGATGCGTCCATCCTCCGGGCAGGTGTGCCACTCGTTGATCGTCGTGTCGTATTGGGTTCCCGGATCGGCGCAGATCCAAGCGGCCCATGCGATGCGGTCCCAGAGTTCCCGTGCCTTGATGGTTTTGGCAATCTTCCCGTCTACCCGGCGCTTCAGCTGCCAGTCGCCGTCGTTTTCCAGGGCGGTGAAGAATTCATTGGGAATGCGGACGCTGTTGTTGGAATTTTGCCCGGAAACGGTCTGATAAGCCCTGCCGTCCCAGTTCGTGTCGTACTCGTGGAACACGAAATGAGTGAAGCCCTGTTGGGCATAGGAAAACATCCGCTGAATGTAGGCTTCGGGCACCGCGTCCCGGCGCGCCGCAATGACCGCTTCCTTCAGGATGCCGTTACGCTTGGGATCGATCTCGATCTTGGGCGTTCCGTCGTTCTCGACGACGTGGCAAGCCTTGAGCACGGCATTGAGCCGCTGCGCACAGATCTTCGAGCCGGTCACCATGGCGGCGACCTTCTGCTCCTCGATCACTTTCCAGTCGATGAATTCTTCGATGTCCGGATGGTCCAGGTCCAGGCAGACCATCTTCGCCGCGCGCCTCGTCGTGCCGCCGGACTTGATGGCGCCGGCCGCCCGGTCTCCGATCCGCAGGAACGACATCAAGCCGGACGACCGTCCGCCGCCGGACAGCGATTCTCCGTCTCCTCGCAGCTTTGAGAAATTCGTCCCGGTACCGGACCCGTACTTGAACAGACGGGCTTCGCGCACCCAGAGGTCCATGATGCCGTTCTCATTGACGAGATCGTCCTCGATGGATTGGATGAAGCAGGCGTGCGGCTGCGGGTGTTCGAAGGCATTGGTGGCCTTGACGACCTCGCGGGTCTGGGGGTCTACATAGTAGTGGCCTTGAGCCGGTCCGGAAAGGCCGTAGGCATAGTGCAAACCCGTATTGAACCACTGGGGGCTGTTGGGTGCCGCCATCTGATAAGCCAACATGAAGCACAATTCGTCATGGAACGCCGTGCTGTCTTCGGCGGTCTTGAAGTAGCCGTAGGATTTTCCCCAATAGGTCCAGCAGCCGGCCAGACGGTCAAACACTTGGCGCGCGTCCCGTTCTCCGCCGAGCACCGGGTTGCCGTCCTGGCCGACGATCGGATTTCCCGATTCGTCCCGTTGGGGTACGCCCGCCTTGCGGAAGTACTTCTGCGCCAGAATATCGATGGCCAACTGCGACCATGATTCCGGAATGTCGATCTGATCCAATTTGAAGACGGTCGATCCGTCAGGGTTGCGAATCTCCGACGAACGCTTCACGAACTTTAGGCCTTCGTAAGGACTTTGTCCGGAACGTGTGAATCGCCGTTCTATTCTCACGGTCTCTCCCTCCCAGGGTTAGTGGCAGCGTAGGTCGTTCTGACGGCCATGGACGAGCAGATCATCTTTGATGCTTCGCCTGACGGGAAACTTGTGTCTGCCTGAAACAGAGTGAGGGACTACATATAGCCATTGCCGGAAATTGTCAATACTAAATATTGTGGTTGCCTGGGGATTGAGAGGATATTCTGTGGATAACTACCTGGCCTCATCTGTAGCGGATTTCAGGCCATTTTCAGCGACTTATCCACAGGACAAGGGTGTGCCCGGAGGCGTTCAGTTGCTGTCCTCCGAAACATTGAAGTCAAAAATGGAGGTAGAAGAGGTACAGAGATCTAGAACGCGAGACGGCCCAAACGCACGATGGCATCGTCGACGCCCTTGAGCGGCAAAAAACGGCCGCCGATCGCGAGGACTTCGATATGAGCTTCGAGCGCGGTTGTCTCGAAGAGGCTGAAGAGGCCCCAATTACGTTGGATGGTATGAGGGCGCACCACGCTCTCTACCAATTCGTGACTGTGCGCGCGAAAGATGGTGCGGACCATCTCGCGCTCCCTAGCGTGGGTAGCCGATGATTCGTGCCGGTCCAGGGCCTTCCCCAACTCCGTTTCGACGAACGCCACATAGTCGTCCAGCGAAGGGTTGGTCAGGGCCAAGGCGACGCTCGCCGCCAGGGTCGTCACGAGCAGTATCAGCGGCCAGAGCCTCATGTTGTGGCGCACTCCCCGACGGATTCCGATCTTGGCCGCTCTTGAAGCTTGGCGCGCAGCGTCCAAGCAAGCCAGACCCCCGGCAACGCCAGAAGAAAGGAAATGAAAAAAAACTGTGCCCATCCCACAATCCCGACCAAATCGGCCGAAGGGCGCCCGGAAAAGACGCGTCCCACTGCTTCGAGGGACGAGAGCAACGCGAATTGTGTGGCCGTGTACCGGTGGTCGCAGAGCGACATGATCAGCGCCACGAATGCGGCGGTTCCCATTCCGCCCGTCACGTTTTCGATGAGGACGGAGGCCGTCAGTGCCGCGTAACTTTTTCCCGACCAAGCCAGCCCCGTAAAACACAGATTCGACAGGGCCTGGAAAAGTCCGAATAGTACGAGCGAAGGAACCAATCCCAGTCTTGCCATCGCGACTCCACCCGCCAAGGCTCCCCCCAACGTCGCGAACAAGCCGATCCCTTTGACGTATCCCACGTCGCTGGTCGAAAAGCCCAGCCCTCCGATGAAGAACGCCGTCTGCAGCGACGCGGCGACGGCGTCGCCGAGCTTGTACAGCAGGATCAAAAGCAGCAGCTTGACGATGTCGGAGCGGGAGAATAGCTCCCGCAACGGGTCGCCCACGGCTTCGATGAGACTCGTGGGCGGCGTTCCTGTGAACGTCGGCTCGGGAGCCGCCAGGACGGCGACGATTCCCGTCGCCATGATTCCGGCGAGGGCCAAATATGTAGATTGCCAGCCGATATGGTCGGCCAGGACCAATGCGCCGGAACTTGCGACCAGCAAGGCGAATCGATAACCGTTCACCCATACCGCCGCTCCGAAGCCGCGCTCCGCCGGCAGCAGGAGATCCGTCCGATAGGCGTCGAAGACGATGTCGAGGGACGCGGAAAGAAAGGCGACCAGGATCGCCGCCAGACCAAGCCATTCGGGGCGTCCGTCTGCGCCCGTTATCGCCATGGCAATCAGCCCGAGGGTGACGCCGATCTGTGTCAGCAGCATCCATCCGCGGCGCCGCCCGAGCCAGGGCGGCGTGATGCGATCGAGAAGCGGAGCCCACAGAAACTTCAACGTGTACGGCAGCCCGACGAGTGTAAAAATCCCGATGGTTTTTAAATCAAGTCCGACGACGGTCAGCCAGGCCTGTAACGTGCCGCCGGTAAGCGCTAAAGGAAGCCCGGAAGCAAAGCCGAGGGGGAGCATGAAGGCGATGCGGCGATTGGCGAGAACTTGTGTGACTGAGAAGGCGCTCATTGTGCGTCGACCGTGGTCGACCAGAATAAAATACCATCGAGCCCTTCACCGCTCGCAGAGATTTCGGGAAAGCCGGCGGCGGACGATCCGAGGATGATGAAGGGCAAGCGGACAGACGGCTTGGATAATCTCAGCAAGGTTGGCCGTTGAAGGCGCAAGGCTTGTAGCGGGAAATGTCGAACTCCACGTTTTCCTGATAGACCCGTTCGTTGCCGTTGACCCCGTCCTGCTCAGGATCATTCCACATCGTATGGTTCCACCAATAGAACAACGGATAGGCTTCCGTCTGATAGACCGGATTGCCGTAGTTGCTCCGGGCATATTCCTGCACCATGCGGCCGGTGACATAGTCCACTTGACCGTTTCCGCTCAGGGAATAGAGCATCAGGAACATTCTGGCTTCATGGTCGTACAGTTCGTCGATCCTGGTGTTGAGGTCAGGCTCGTTCGGCAGGAGTTCCTTGGTGGACACACCGGAGGCGGAAAGCACCAACGTGAAGCAAACGAGAATGAAGAGGATGCGCGGGGAAGTGATCATCAGCGACTCACTCCGGCTCGGAAGCTCACTGTCGGCATGCTACCATGGTGATCGATCGGCTTCAACCAACGTGATGACGACGAAGTCGCGGTGGGACTCGCCGCCTTGCCCGTGAGGACGCGGCTCACTATAATGTTCTACCGATATGAAACGGGCCTCCCTGCATACGTTGGGTTGTCGGCTGAATCAGGCGGAGACTTCCGTGCTCGAATCCCGATTGCGCAAGGAAGGCTACGAACTCGTGGCCTTTGGCCAGCCGACCGACTTGTTGGTGGTGAACACCTGCTCGGTTACGAAGGAGGCGGAGCGGACCTGCCGTTACGTCGTACGGAAGACTCTCAAACATTCGCCCGAGGCGTTCGTCGCCGTGACGGGATGCTACGCCCAGACCGGCGGGCAAGAGCTGCGGTCGATGGCTGGCGTCGACCTGATCGTCGGCAATCAATTTAAATGGGATCTGCCCGCGATGCTTCCCGCGCCCGAGCATCTCCGAAAGTCTCCCAAGCCCGAGATCGTTCACAGCAAGACGATCGATCGGGATGATTTCATCCTTCCCGAATATGGAACACCCGATTCGACGAGGGCGTCCGTGAAGATTCAGGACGGGTGCAACGTGATGTGCAGCTTCTGCCTCATTCCGTTCGCCCGCGGACATGAGCGAAGCCGCGTGTTGGAAGACACGATTCAGGAGGCGGCCCTGCTCGCGGCGGCAGGATACCGCGAGATCGTGCTTACCGGGGTGAACATCGGCCGGTACAAGCAAGACGGCCGGGACTTGTTGGCGCTCATCGACGCGCTGGAACGGATCGACGGCTTGGAGCGGATCAGAATCTCTTCAATCGAACCGACGACCATCGACGATGGACTGATCGAGCGAATGGCCGGTTCCTCCTCGAAGCTCTGTCCGTATCTGCACGTGCCGCTGCAGAGCGGGGACGACGCCATTCTGACGGCCATGAACCGGCCCTATCGCGTGCGGGATTTCGTGAAGCTGATCGAACGAGCCGTTCGGGCGGTCCCGTCGCTCGGATTGGGCACGGATGTGATGGTGGGGTTTCCGGGAGAATCCGAGGAGGCGTTTCTCAATACGGTCCGTTTGGCGGAAACCCTCCCCTTCTCCTATCTCCACGTGTTCCCGTTCTCGGCGAGGCCCGGCACGGCCGCCATGCGACTCAGCGGGTCCGTTACCCCGGGATTGATCCGGGAGCGGGCGATGAGGCTGGCGGCGCTGGATCGGGCCAAGCGGATATTGTTCGCGGAGCGCCACATCGGATCGACCCTTCCGGTCCTTTTCGAAGCGGGAGAGACCTGCGGCTTTGCATCGGGCACGGCGCCGAATTTTCTGCGCGTCGCGGTGGCCGCTTCCGATTCCCTGACCAACACGGTCCGGCCCGTCCGCATCTCGGCCGCGTCAGAGCGATGGGCCGTCGGACAGGTCGTGCCTGCCCGACATGGGTCTAAGACCTTGCCAACCGTTTCCCCGGTGTCGATCTCATGAATCAGCAACGACCTCCTCAGGTGCATCTCGAGACGTTCGGATGTCAGATGAACGAGTACGACTCCGAGCTCGTGCGTTCGTTGCTGACGCGCGACGGCTTCGCCTTCACGGACGACCGCGAACGCGCCGATGTCATCCTCATGAACACCTGCGCAATCCGAGAGAATGCCCATAATAAGGTCTACACGCACCTGTCCGATCTTCGGGCGCTCAAACGGCAGCGCCCGTTGGTTGTCGGGGTGTTGGGCTGCATGGCCCAGAATCTAAAAGAGGAGTTGACGGAAAAGGAACCGCTGGTGGACGTGCTGGCCGGGCCCGATTCGTATCGCCACCTGCCGGGGCTCATCACGAAGGCCATGGAATCCCAGGAACAGGGAGAACTCCGGCGCCAAATGGCGGTCGATCTCTCGGAATATGAAACCTACGACGACGTGGCACCGGACCGCCGCGACGGAGTGAACGCTTGGATCGCCGTCATGCGCGGCTGCGACAATTTTTGCAGTTTCTGTGTGGTTCCCTATACCAGGGGACGGGAGCGCTCCCGGGAACCGGAAGGGATCGTCGCCGAGGCCCGCCTGGCGGCAGCGAAGGGGTTCAAGCAGGTCACGTTACTGGGCCAGAACGTCAATTCCTATCGGCACGGCGACTGGGATTTTGCGAGACTGCTGGTGGCGGTGGCGGACGTGCCCGGCATCGAGCGAGTGCGTTTTACCTCCCCTCATCCGAAGGATTTCCCCGCTGCCCTGCTGGAGGCGGTGGTGTCCCATCCGAGAATCTGCAAACACATTCACCTGCCGGTCCAGTCAGGAAACGACAGGATCCTCAATTTAATGAGCAGAACCTACAGCCGAAGCGCCTATCTGGGTTTGGTGGATCAGATCCGTTCGTCATGCCCGGATATCGTGCTGACTACCGACGTAATCGCGGGATTTTGCTCGGAGTCCGACGAAGAATTTTCAGACACCTATAGACTTCTGGAGGAGGTCCGATACCACGCTGCGTTCATCTTCAAGTATTCGGAGCGCAAGAATACGATCGCGGCGAGAAAATGGCCCGATGATATCCCTGAAACGGTCAAGTCGGAACGGGTGACGGCGTTGGCCGATCTCCAGCGAAGAATTTCACATGAACGCAATAGAGCCTATCTCGGCACCACACTTTCAGTCCTGGTCGAAGGCGACGCCAAACGGTCCTCTCTTCAAAGCAAGGGAAAGAGCGATGGAAATATCACCGTGGTGTGGTCCAAAAAGTCCGTTCCCGCCGATCCAGGCCAGATGATTCAACTCTCGGTTTACGATTGCTCTGCGTCGACACTGTACGCCGCTCCCCCCGCCTGATCGGGCAAGTAGAACCGACCCGTTCGAATTTCCCGACCGGTTTCCATGATCCAAAATCGAACAGTTTCGTACCGGAAGTGCCGTTCTTTGTAGGAATAGCCTCCCCCGTTCGCATCGCACCATCCAAAGTTTTGCCTTCTCCGAAGGAAAACGTGCAGAGATTTTCTATTCAACGGAGCTGAGTAGGCTCACGTAGACGACCATAGAGGTCCCATAATAACAATGACTTAAAAGATACGAGTCAGACTCTTAATAGCTCTGATTGATTTGGCAGAGAGAAGATTGTGCAAAGTTTGGGTGGATAGGCTCCAAATTCTGGTTGGAAGTGTCCCAAAGATGTCAAAGAGGCACAAAGTTTGCTTGGTCCTCGCAGAGTCGAGTCAAGAATGTACACCTTCTAGCCGTTGGAGAACGCTATGGATTCCAAGGTCGCTCCCGCTCCGGACCAAAAGTCCGATTCTTCAGTCAGCCTGGAAACCGTCATCGCGATGGGACTTTTCGGATGGCTGGCACTGAGCGTGACTCTGATGGGCCTGGGAATCTGGTAGGCCATCCTTCTTCCAGATCGTTCGACACATCGTTTCGACCAAAGGAGATCGTCCATGAGATTCCATTCCATTGGTTTCTTCGCCCGGAAACGGCTGGCCTACGGGCTTTGGGCAATTGCCGGCCTGGCTTTGATTGCGGACGGCTGTTCGAGTACTTCCAAGATCGCACAGAGCTCGAAAGGCGGCGTGAACCTGGAAGAAGTGGCTGATTGGTCGTTCGAAGCCAGCCATCCGGCCGTCATCGACCAAGCGACCATGATGAAAATCGTGAAGGGTCTCTACAGCGATGAGAGTGAGAACGGGTCTCCGAAAATGTCCGCTGGTGGCAGCAAGCCGATGAGAACGTTCAGCGATGAGGATGCGGAGTTTTTGACTCCCCTGCTCGTACAAGGCTTGTCCAAGGCGAAACCGGAACAGATCGTCGCCTTCCGCGTATCCTCATCGGCAGGGTCAGGCATTGAACCCACCACGGGCAGCCTCTATGTGCAAAGAGGATCCGTCTACTTCACGATCGCCAAAGGCGCCAAGGCGACCGGGTTTGCTCCTGAATCCGTCGCCCACGCCGAAAGCGCTCCTGCTTATGTGGCTGGAGGGGCGGCCGGCGTGATCGCCATGGTCATCGATTACCATGCTTTGGCCAAGGCTCCGGCCGGGTCTTTGCCGGCAGCCAAGCCGCAGGCGCGGTCCCAAGCCTCGGCCTCCGCCGCTCCGCCGGCGGGCGCCGAGCAGGCCAAAGCGCCAATGGCGATCGAATCAGGCGCGACGTCCGGGATGGACGAGCTTCAGCAGGCGAAAGAGGCGCTCGCGAAGAAGGACACAGAGATCAGCATGCTGCGCAAGGAATCGAACTGGATGAAACGCGAGCTGCGTGATCAAGCCGAAGAAATCAAGGCGCTCAGGGCGAGCAAGGTGTCCGCGAAGCCGGCTCCGGCGAAGAAGCGGGCCGAAGCGAATCGGACACGTTGAGAGGACTTATCTGACGTCGACGAGCTCCGGTTGCAGGAGAACGACCTCACGGGACAGGGGCTGGCGAAAATTCATCCGGCAGTAGCAGGCATAAGTCACGAAGGTATCTTGCAGACAGTAGAGAGCCAGCTCTTGCCCCTGTCCCTTTTCCCACATCTGCGCGACCTGATCCCCGCTTCCTGACTTCGTTTCGACGTTCAAGGCTCTAGCCAGCACATCAAGTTTGACCCATCCCCGCTGGTCCCAATTGCTCCAAACGGCCATCGTATCGTAGATCGGATCGGTCCGAAACTTCGCCAAGTTGATGTCCAAGCTCGGTTTCACCTGGTGGATGATCGATCGCTTCTTGATAAACGGCAGATCGAATCCCAAGCCGTTATGCGTGATGAAGAGCGACGGCCGGGCCTGCGCCACGCGCGACCAAAAGTGGCGCAGCAATTCCCGCTCATTGCCGCCGTACCATGCCACGGCCCCCCGCGGTTCCAGCTGATCGGAAAACTCCAGCAATCCTATGCACACGATCGCGCTAAAGGTCCCGTCGAAAGACGATTTGGCGTACTGCTCGTCCTCGAGGCGTCGCCGCTCGGCCGCCGCGCCGGCGCTGAACAGGTCCATTTCCTCGGATGCCTGGACCGGGTCAATCTGAGACGGTTGTTTGCCGAGCAGCCGTTCCCATTCCTCCCGGGGCGCCTGTATGGTTTCGATGTCCAGGACGACTTTCATAGGCTCTGTCCAGCCGCCTGATACTGCAGCGCTTCGATGATCGGTCGGTCGGCCGGAGGAAACTCGTACTCGTTGAGCTCGGACGGATGGACCCAGCAGAGCTCTGCGCAATCGACGGGCGAAGGACGGCCTGCTTCGATCGCGCATCGGAAAAAATGGAGTTCGACGGTCTTTTCACGGTAATCGTGCCTGATGATCCGAAAGGGAATGGGAATGTCGATGCGAATGCCCAACTCCTCCAGAAGCTCCCGTCTCAGACAGTCCTCCAGGGTTTCCCCTTCCTCCCTTTTGCCGCCCGGGAATTCCCACAGGCCGCCCAGATGGACCCCGGCTTTGCGCTTGGCGATCAGGTAGCGACCGTCCTCGCAAATCAAGCCCGCTGCCACTTCGACGAGTTTCATACGGTTTTTGTCTTGTCCCTGCTGAACGGATAAGTCTTACAAATCGATTTCATCGGGCACGGCCGGCAGGACGGATTCCTCGACGTACAACAGGTGGCGCCAAAGTCCATTAACGCTTGGTTGAAGTCGTACCCCTTGCCTTTCGGGATCAGCGTTTCCGACAAGGCCCAGAGCTTCGATTTATTCGCCTTGGGGTCCCCCTTGGCGATGAACACCCGATGAAGAACACGCATGACGTTAGTATCGAGGATCGGCGCATCCTCGTTGAATGCGAACGATCTGATCGCCCCGGCCGTATATCGTCCGATCCCTTTGAAGGAGAGCAGGTCGTCCTCCGCGCTCGGCAGTTTGCCGCCGTATCGAGCGATCGTTTCGCATGCAATGCTGTGCAGCCGTTCCGGCCTGATGTTGTATCCCAAGGGATACCAAGTAGTCTTGACTTCCCCTAGCGGCGCTTCGGCAAGATGCTTAAAGCTCGGATAGCGGCCGAGGAATTCATGGTACTTGGGGATTACCCGATCGACCTGGGTCTGTTGCAGCATGACCTCCGACACGAGGATATGATAGGGATCTGCCGTGTTGCGCCACGGCAGGTCTCTCCCGTTCGCCGCGTACCATTTTAAAAGCCTGAGCTGAAATCGCCGCTTGAGACTGCGGGTGAGACGTGGGGTTCGATTGACGGCTTTTCGAGGCCGTGCGGGCGTCGTGCGGAGAGTCATGGATCGTATTCCAGTGTCGGCATTGTAGGAGCCTCACTCCTGCAAAATCAAACGACAATCGGAGGATTGCCAAGAGAACGGCTTCACGCTCTGGTCCGAGGCGTTTCCTCATGTTAAGGTGTAACAGGATAGTTGAAGACGGCGTGACGGAAGGAGGAACCGTGGATCCTGGAACCGTGACGGCCCGCCTTTCCGACGTTGTGCCGCGGCTGGGGCTATTCGGATGGTTCCTCGGCATAGTCTTTAATACCGCGGTATCCTATGCAGCCGATGCCTCGGTGCCGTGGGAATGCTCAAATTACAGCGAGCAGGCCCAGGCTCGTTGTATGAACGCGTTTATCGAACAGCAACGGGAACAGATCCAAAAATTGGAAGCCCAGTTGCAAGCCGAGCGCGATGCCGTAGCCGGACTCAAGAGTCAAGTGGAGCGGCAGGCCGCCGCAACATCCGATCTCCAGCAACAGCTCTCACAGAAGCAAACCGCCACGCTGGTGCCGACGCCTTATGCCTACACCTATGCCTTCCCGCCGGTCGGGCTCGGCCTCTACCTGGGGCGCCCATGGATTTACGGGCCGCCCTACTACTACCATCCCCATTGGGGACCGAGATTCTATGGGTATTGGGGACGGCGTTGGTAATAGCGAGTGACCTTCTTTCCCTCCTCCCCTCGTTTCCGTCGATAGCCGAGATCGAACCGTGAAATTTTTTGACAATCTGGTCCGGTCCGTCTAGCCTTTCCTCAATGCCGATGAGGGCCTAGCCGGATCCGGCTGGATCGTCGTCGGGGTCTAATTGGAAATTGTCTCAAAACGAAAGAACGGCCCATGGTAACGCGTAAGTTCAAACGATACCCTGTTTCATTGAGCAGCACGCTCGTCCATAAGGATCAGTTTCGCCACAAAGGGGCGATCCGCGACCTTTCGGCAAAGGGTTGTCGGGTCGATAGTATGTTGACCCCCTTCACCGGGATGCAGGTCACACTGCTCCTCCACGTGCCGGGAGAGGCGGCTCCGATCACGATCGAAAACGCCGCCATCCGGTGGTGCGGGTCTCAAGGCATCGGCATGGAGTTTCTGGTCGTCACCAAGCCGGACGAAGCCCGCCTGAGCCGCATCATTCAACAGCTCGAGACCGGTGCCGTTCCCCGTTGACGCGCCTTCCTCGTTGCAATCCCGCGACGATCTTCGTATCCTCTCGCGCATGGACGTCGGGTCGCTTTCGCCGCAACAGCTGAAGGAATTGGTCCGCGGGATCGTCGACGATCGGCTGCGGGAATTGCTCGGCGACCCGGACCTCGGCCTGCAATTGGGCGAGGCACTGCGCACGCGCCTCAAGGCGTCGCTCGCCAACACCGAACGTTTGTCCGGCGAAGAAGTCGCGGACAAGCTCGGCCTCCGCTGGTAGACACCATGCCCTGGTACCGCCTGTCGTTCCAGCCCGCGGTCGTCGATGATCTCAAGGCGATTGAGATGCCGGTGGCCCAGCGCTTGTTCGAGAAGACCAAGTGGATCGCGTCGAACGTGGACAACCTGCGACACGAGCCGGCAGCCCCGGACCTTCCAGGCCTCTGCAAGTATGCGGTGGACGAATGGCGGATTTTTTATGCACTCGACCGCGCCGACCAACTGGTCGACATCCACGCGATCATACGCCGATCCTCACTGTCGCTATGAACGATCGTCCTCTTACGTCGGCTTGGTTCCCAAGGCTCCGGGAACCGTGGCGACGTGAAGACCCATCTGGCCTTTCCCCAGATCATCGACATAGCGCCGCAATGCTTCCTTGACGACGGTGAACGCGATCCGGTCCCAAGGAATCTCCGAGGGGTGAAACAGCCGCACTTCGAGACTTTCCGCTCCTGTTCCGAAGCGCTCCGATCGCATTTTCCCGATGAAGACAAGATACACCTGGCCGATGTGCGGCAGGCTGAGCACGGAATGGAGCCCGGTAAGGTCCACTTCCGTTTGGGCTTCTTCGACCGTTTCTCGGACGGCCGCCTGCTCCGTGCTTTCTCCGATCTCCATAAAGCCGGCGGGAAAGGTCCAGAGGCCCGACTTGGGTTCAATCGCCCGGCGGCACAGTAGGATCCGGTCATTCCACTCGGGAATACAGCCTGCGACAACCTTGGGATTATGATAATGGATGACGGTGCAGGAGGCGCAGACGAACCTGAGCATGTTGTCTCCCTCGGGAATTCTTTGAGAGACGGGGTTGCCGCAGGCGCTGCAGAAGTTCATGGTATCGATCCCGGTGAGACAAAGGCGCGTTGCCGCCGGCTCTCCGCCGGTATCCCCGGCAAAGGCCCTGACCAGTGATGTGGGATGCGACCGATGGATAGCACAAAACACCGCTTCTTTGCACCCTGCCCCCGGGGCCTTGAAGGAGTCTTGGAGCGGGAGCTCGACGAGCTCGGAATCCGTTGGGCCGAAGCGACGCAAGGCGGAGTGTCGTTCGCCGGGCCGTGGAACTCACTCTACCACGTGAACCTGGAAAGCCGTGTCGCCAACCGCGTGTTGTGGGAAGTCGGACGCGCACGCTATCGCACGGAAGCCGATGTCTATCGCGCGGCCTATGCGTTGACCTGGCCGGATTGGTTCGAGCCGGAACGGACTATCCGCGTGAAGGTCAGCGCCCGCCGTTGTCCGCTCGCGAGTTTGAATTTTCTGACACTCCGCATCAAAGATGCCCTGTGCGACAAATTCATGGCCGTATGTCGCCGCCGGCCTGGCGTCGACACGCACCGGCCGGATGTCAGGATCGACGCGTTTCTCGATGCGGAGTCGGTAACGTTCTACCTCGATACTTCCGGGGAACCGCTGTTCAAACGGGGATATAGGCTTGCCCAAATCGAGGCGCCTATACGGGAGAACCTGGCGGCGGGCATGGTGCTCTTGAGTGGCTGGACGCCGGATCAGCCGTTCGTGGATCCGATGTGCGGAGGCGGGACGATTCCCTTGGAGGCCGCGCTTATCGCGAGACGAATTGCCCCCGGCATCCGACGGACGTTCGCGTTCGAACGGCTTCTGCCTCACACTCCTGACCAATGGAGTGAGATCCGTGCGGCGGCCAAGGCTCGGCAACTGGCGGCGGCGCCCCTCCCCATTCATGCTTCCGACAAAGATGAACAGGCACTTCAGATTGCTCGACGCCTCTTTCATGCCGCCCTGATGACCCAGGATATCGATGTCAAGGTGAAGCAGGAGGACTTCCTCAGGCTCGATCCACCGGCTCCTCGTGGAGTCATGGTCGTCAATCCTCCGTACGGGGTCCGGCTCGGACATTCCGAGAAGTCGGATACCCTGTATGCCGGAATCGGAGACCGTCTCAAGCGGCGATGGGCCGGATGGCAGATCCATGTCTTTACGGGTGATTCAAGATTGAAAGAGTCGATCGGGCTGCTCCCTTCCCGGCGCATCCCCCTCTATAATGGCCCGCTCGAGTGCCGGCTGTATCAATTCACGATCGTCGAGGGCTCAATGAGAAAGAACGCACGGTCCGCCAATCTCCATGGGTAAGTCCGCTCATCGCCAAAGCAAGCAGGTGCGGACCCTCTTGGTTGTGTGTCTGCTGCCGGTGCTGTCCGGCTGCAGCATGATCCAGGGGATAATGTCCATGCTTTCTCCCGTGTCGACGGTGAAACCCCGGAGTCCGTCGCGGGATTCGGTGGTGGAGCGTCTCATGCCGTCCGTCCGTCAGGATGTCCAGGGATTGCCCCGGCAGATAGAACGCGACGGCGCTGCGGCCTCCGTATCGGGAGAGACGGTGCCGGCACGGTTCAAACGGCGCTTGGTTCTCGATGCGTTGAGACAGCCATGGGACGGTCTCGCCAATCTGGAAGGTCATGGGCTGCTAGCTGCGGAACTGGCCGAAGGCGGCGCCGTGAACCTTCCCGGCGTACTCGACGTCCTCGAGGCTGGAATGGACCGGACGTCGACGTTTCACAAAGCGATCGCGCTGCCGACCGGCTCCCGGGCCGGGGCCTTGACGACGTTCATGGTGGACAGTTTGGCCGAAGCTTCCCAGCATCGTGACAAGGCGTTGAGCGATCTTTCCGAGGACGAACGCGGATTTCTCTTCGCCCATGCGGCGCGGCTGGTCGAACGGTTCACGCCCCAAGTGTCCAATTTGACCGAGCAGGCCATGTCTTCCCTTAAGGAAGACGCGCGCTTTTCTGAACTGATCGAGGAACGCGTCGATCATGCCAATCTCATCGCCGCGGCCCAGGTGCTGGCGCGTCTGGCGAACGAGCGGTGGCTCCATCAACTCGCCGGGACCATGTCGAAGCCGTTGCCTTCGGAAAAGGTTCCGTCCGGCATAACGGGCGACGTGCTCTATGTCGAGGAGAGTTCTTACGGTCTCATTGTGGTCGGAGGGGCCGGGGCGAACACCTATGAATTGGATGCAAGGTTCGGCCTGGTCATCGATCTTGGCGGCGACGATCGCTACGGCGGCATGGTCGCCGCATCGGCGGATCGGGACCATGGCAATGCCGTCGTGATCGATGTTGCGGGGAACGATCGATACGAGGGCCGTGCCTTCGGGCTGGCCGTCGGTCGGCTTGGGGTGGGATTGTTGATCGATCTAACCGGCGACGATGCCTATCATCTCGAGCAGGGTTCCGGCGGAGCCGGCTTCGGGGGAATAGGCATTCTGTTCGACGCCACAGGCAACGATGTGTACGTCGGAACCAGAATGACTCAGGGAGCGGCGATTCACGGGTTGGGGCTGTTGCTCGACATGGGGGGCAACGACCGGTATACGAGCCATGGATTTGCGATCGGGTTCGGAGGCCCATCGGGCATCGGCGCGGTGATCGATGTGCAGGGAAACGACCGCTACCAATGCGGAGGGAAATACCCGTCCGCGTACAACGCGGAAGATGCCCCCAACGGCAAACCCGGTGATCCGATGTTTCAATACGACTGCTTCGGACTGGGAACCGGATCAGGCGGCAGGGTGTTGAGCCGGCGAGCGGATCGCCAGGCCTACGGTTCGGCGGGAGGGTGGGGTCTTCTGGTGGACGTCGCGGGGTCGGACCACTATGAGAGCGCCAATTTCTCACAGGGTCATGGATATTTCTTCGGTGCCGGCGTTCTATTGGACCTCGATGGGAATGACGAATATCATGCCGCACGCTACGGACAAGGCTCGTCCGCGCACTACGGGGTGGGTTTCTTCAACGATCGGCGGGGCGACGATCACTACGGATCGAGCGGACCGTTTTACAATGGCGGCGTAGCCTGGGACCATGCCGTGGGTCTGATGATCGACAGCGACAAAGGCAGGGACCAATACCTGTTCGATCGGTCGACCGGCCTCGGGAGCGCGGACCATTCCGGTTGGGGGCTCTTCATCGACGAAGGAGGCAACGATCAGTACGGCGTCAACGGCGGCTTCGGGCGGGCCAACGAAAAGAGCGTCAGCGCATTCTTCGATTTGGGCGGCGTCGACACGTATAGGCTGCCGTCCGAAGCGATTTCCGCTCCGGATCAGCGGCCGGGCGACGGCAAGGTGGTGATCTACCCGCATGACGGAGGTCTCTTCATCGATCGTTAGACGCTGCTAATGATCTTTCGCGCTTCAGTCCGCCCCGCTTGTTGACTTTCCCCTCCACGGACCTATCTGCTGTCATGTAACCTTGTCTGCTCACCTGTAAGCGGAGGGCCCTGCAATGACGAACACGACATTGACCCTGACGTTGCCCGTTCTCCCGATTAAACGGACGGTCCTGTTTCCCGGAATCCTCATGCCGGTGACAGTGGGGCGCGAGCGATCCGTTGCAGCGGTCAATGCCTCGCTGAAGACCGAAGAGAAGATGATTCTCGTCGTCGCCCAACGGGACCCGTCGACCGAGAATCCCGGACTTGACGACCTCTATACGATCGGAACCAAGGCCATTGTGAAACAAGTCGCCCACGCCGAGGACGGGACGATCCACGCCCTCGTCCAGGGCATCGAACGGGTCGCCTTGCTCAAGGCCGACCAGACCGTTCCCTTCCTGCGCGTTCAAGCACGCCGCCTGGAACTTACGACCGATCAGGACCGTGAGGTGCAGGCCATTCAGCGGGCCATTCAAGAATTGCTCACGGACCTGCCGCGCGTGATTCAAGCTCCGGGAATCGAGGAAGCGGCGGCGGCCTTCCGCAAAGAGGAAAATCCGGCGACCCTGGCCTATCGCGTCGCCTCGCTGCTCAATCTGACCGTCAAGGAAGAACAGACCTTGTTGGAAAGTTCTTCGACGATCGAGCTGCTCCGCTCGCTGTATGCCGCGCTTTCGAAGGAGATCCAAATCCTGCAATTGCGGGACAAGATCGCGAGCGACGCACAGGCGAAGATCGGCAAGAGTCAACGGGAGTACATTCTTCGGGAACAGCTGAAGGCCATCCAACAGGAGCTTGGCGAGGGCGAGGGGGACGAGAGTGAATTGAGCGAGCTCAAGAAACGCATTCAGGAAGCGGAACTCCCCGAGCACGTGCGAAAGGAGGTTGACCGCGAACTGGCCCGTCTGGCCAAGGTCCCCTCCTCGTCTCCGGATCATCAGGTGCTCCGGACCTATCTGGAGCTCGTGCTGGAACTGCCATGGAGCAAAGTTTCCGAGGAACGCCTCGACCTCGCCAAGGTCCGGCAGGTCCTGGAAGAGGACCATTACGGCATCAAGGAGGTCAAGGAACGGATCGTCGAGCATCTGGCGGTGTTGAAACTGAATCCGACCGCCAAAGCTCCGATTCTCTGTTTGGTCGGTCCTCCCGGCGTAGGCAAGACGAGCCTGGGTCAATCGATCGCGCGTGCAATGGGGCGGACCTTCGAGCGGTTCAGCCTGGGCGGCATTCACGACGAAGCCGAGCTGCGCGGCCATCGCCGCACGTACGTGGGCGCGCTGCCCGGACGAATCATCCAGGCGATGCGGCGCGCCAGCGTCAAGAATCCGGTGCTGATGCTCGACGAGGTCGACAAGATGGGGCGGGACTTCCGGGGCGACCCGGCCGCGGCCCTTTTGGAGATCCTGGATCCCGCTCAGAACCATACGTTTCGCGATCACTATTTGGACTTGCCGTTCGATCTGTCGCAGGTGTTCTTCATCACGACGGCGAACACGCTGGATACCATCAGCCAGCCGTTGCTCGATCGAATGGAGATCATCCGGGTCCAGGGCTACAGCGAGCGCGAGAAGGCGGAAATCGCCCGCCGCTATCTGTGGCCGAGGCGGCTCAAGGAAGCCGGGCTCGACCCCGAGCAAGTTCGGCTGCCGGACAGCGTGCTCGATCACGTCATCGCGCGCTATACGAGGGAAGCCGGAGTGCGTCAACTGGAGCAGATGCTCGGACGGCTCACCCGCAAGGTGGCGCTGACGTTCGCCGATTTGCCGTCCGAGGCGCCGCGCGAACCGGTCACGGTCGAGACGTCCTTGCTTCCGGAATGGCTCGGTTCGGAACGGTTCATGCCCGAGGAAGCTCGGAAGAACATCCCGATCGGCGTGGCGACCGGTCTGGCCTGGACGCCGACGGGCGGCGATGTGCTCTACATCGAAACAACCCTGTTGCCCGGCAGCCATGAATTGACCTTGACCGGTCAGTTGGGAGACGTGATGCAGGAGTCGGCACGCGCCGCCCGCAGCTATCTCTGGTCGCATGCGGAAGGCATGGGGCTTGACATTTCACGATTCAAGCGGAACGGCGTGCACGTGCACGTGCCGTCGGGAGCCATTCCGAAGGACGGTCCCTCGGCCGGCATCACGATGGCGACCGCACTGGCCTCATCCTACGTGGGCAAACCGGTGCGGAGCGATACGGCCATGACCGGGGAAATCAGCCTGAGCGGATTGGTATTGCCGGTCGGCGGCATCAAGGAAAAGGTACTGGCGGCGCACCGAGCCGGCATCAAGAGGATCATTCTCCCGAAGGCCAATGAGAAGGATCTGAAAGAGGTTCCCCAGGAGGTTCGGGATGACTTGACCGTCATTCCGGTCGAGCGGATCGAAGAAGTCCTGCCGGCTGCGTTTGACCACGAGTTTTCCCATGGAGACTCCCTGGCAGACCAGTCCGTTCCGTCTTCGGCAAGGGCGAGGGAGTGAGCCGACCGGCTCGCCCCTTGTCCCGGGCCGGACGTTGTGCAAGGATCTCGTCCGGGCGACACCTCGAAGAACACCGAAGCACACCTGTCGAGAAGGAGCGCACCATGCCGACGAAGATCGAAATCGGGCCGATAGTCAAGGTCGTCAAAACGGATGAGGAGTGGAAAAAACTGCTGTCGACCGAAGCCTATCGGGTGCTCCGGCATGAAGACACCGAGCGGCCATTCGTCAATCCGCTGCATGAGAACCATCAGGCCGGTGTCTACTACTGCGCCGGCTGCGACCTTCCCCTGTTCTCCTCCGATCACAAATTCGACAGCGGCACCGGTTGGCCGAGTTTCTGGCAACCGATCGATCCGAAGGTGATCGAAACCACGACCGATTTCAAGCTGGTCTTCCCGCGCACGGAAATCCATTGCGCGCGCTGTGAGGGCCATCAGGGTCACGTATTCAAAGACGGCCCCAAGCCCACCGGTTTGCGCTACTGCGTCAACGGCGTTGCGCTCAAGTTCGTGGCGTCTTGACCGGCCGGCGCACGCTTGCTGGCTCTCTCATTGGAACCGCCGAACCGTCGGCTCACAGACCGCCGGTTGCGAGTCCATTCCACGTCCCATCATCCCGCAACCGCCTGCCAGATCTTCATGAAAGCCCACACCGTCAACGCAATGGCGAGCACCAACGACATGCAGGTGATTCCGATGATGGAGACCACGTAGAGCCAGTCGCCTCCGGTCGTCCGCGACGGCCTGGTCGCCGCCTCCCGCAGCAAACGCGCATTTCTGGCGTGGCTGCGGAACCACACTGAGAAGAGATCTCCCGCTACCGGTATCGAGCCGACCGCGCCGTTGATGAGCAAGTTAAGGCCCATCCTTGCCAGGACGATGCGCGGCACTTGAAGCCGCGCTGCGAGCCCCAGAATGGTGATGCCGATCAGATTGGCGAGCAGATCGCCGATGCCGGGAATCAACCCGATGATGGGGTCGAGGCCGAGATACCACGGCGTGCCGGGAATTTTCAGGGACGAATCGAGCACGGTTGCGAGGGCCTCGGCGGTCGCAACCATCTTGTCGCGTTGCGAGTCTGAAACGCGTCTACCCAAAGAACCTCTCTATCTGCTCCTGCGGCACGCAACCGAGGAGCAGCCGCTCGTCGGGCGACACGAGGATCGGAACCCCGGCTTGTCCCGTGTCATGCCAACCCTCTTCCCATTCGCGCACGATGGACCCGGATGGGTCCGCCGGGCGCCCGAGGATTCGCGCGTCGTCGTATCGTACAGCCAGTTGATCCAATACCGCCTCATCCGAAATATCCAGCCCATCCCGCCAGAAGGCGACATAGACAAGCCGGACGAATTCCATTCCCCTGGAAACGTCCTGGCACAGCAGCCGTGCAGCGCGACCGATAGCCGGTTTGGTATTGGGTTTGCCCTTCGGCAGCTCAATCGCCAAGTCGGGAGCCAGCCGCTTCACGACCGTCACTTCACGCTGCAACTCGGCCTTCATGGCTCCGTCCCATTGCCGCATGGGATGTGGCAGGTAGGGGGCATGTTGAACTCCCCGCCAATCCACCAGTTCAAGCGACTGCATGATATGGAGGCGCTCGTGCAAGGCATAACAGAAGGGGCAGTTGAAATCGCTGTAAAGAGCGAACGATTTGAGATGACGTGCGCTTCGCTTCTGTTCCTTCCGCTCCATGGAAGGCCACCCTAGCCGACGTTCCGTGATACTGTCCAGTATCGATCGGCTATGGGTTTGATAGGCAGCATCGATCGGATTCCGTCGCGCCCGGTCGGATGGCAATGATGGTCGGGACTATGTTATGTCCGGCTCCATGGCGCCGTTCTCCGTGTTCCTGGTCGTTCCCCCGTTGACCCAGCTCAATACACCCTATCCGTCCACCGCTTATCTGACCGGATTTCTCCGATCGCGGGGCGTTTCTTGTCATCAGGCGGATCTTGGCATCGAAATGGTGCTGCGATTGTTCAGTCGCGAGGGGGTCCGTGCGATCTTTGATCAAGTCCGCGCCTACGATAGCCCGTTACCAAACGAAGCTTGCGCCATGCTCGAAGCGGCGCCGGCTTACGTGAAATGGATCGAGCCGGTGATCAGATTTCTTCAGGGCGGTGCCCCCGCCCTGGCAGCAGAGTTGGCCACCCCGGGCGTTCTGCCCCAGGGGCCTCGGTTCGCCGGACGAGCAAGATTGCCGCGATCGATGCCAGTACAGGATCGGGCGAAGCTGCGGGCGACCTGGTTTCTGGAGGACTTGGCCGACCTGGTGCAGGCGGTGGTCTCTCCTCATTTTGCATTGAACCGCTATGGCGAACACCTGGCGCGGGCGGCCTCATCGTTCGACACGTTGGCGGCCGGCTTGGCGGAGACGCCGAGTTTGACCGACCGGTTCATGCTGGATGCGCTCTCGGTGCATCTCGACCGGATCCGGCCGGATCTTGTCGGATTATCCGTGCCCTTTCCCGGCAACGTCTATGGCGCCTTCCGCATCGCTCAAACCGTGCGGCAGCAGCACCCGCAGGCCGTCATCGCGCTCGGAGGAGGCTATGTGAATACCGAGTTGCGGCGGATCAGCGATCCTCGAATTTTCGACTATGTGGATTTCGTCACGCTGGACGACGGAGAGCGCCCCCTGCTTTCCCTCGTCGAGCATCTCACGGGAACGCGCCCGCGCGCCAGCCTGTGCAGGACCTTTTATCGGGACAAGGGCCGCGTCTGTTACAGCTCCGAAGACACGGCGGTCGATGTTCCCATGAGCGACGTCGGGTGCCCGACCTATGACGGTCTCGCGCTCGATCGCTATGTGACCGTTCTCGACAGCACCAATCCCATGCATCGGCTATGGAGCGAGGGGCATTGGAACAAACTCACCGTTGCGCACGGATGCTACTGGAAGCAATGCACATTTTGCGACGTCGGATTGGACTACATCGGCCGTTATGAAGCGACGCCGACAGACCGCATGATCGAGCGCATCACGGATCTGATCGACGAGACCGGCCGCCGCAATTTTCATTTCGTCGACGAGGCGGCTCCGCCGGCCGGATTGAAATCGCTTGCCCTGGCCTTGCTGGAACGACGCATGACGATCAGTTGGTGGGGAAATATCCGGTTCGAAGCGGCCTTTTCTCCCGACCTTTGCCGCCTTCTGGCTGCCTCCGGCTGTATTGCCGTGACGGCCGGATTGGAGGCCGCCTCAGACCGCCTGCTGGAAAAGATGAAGAAAGGGATCACCGTCGATCAAACCGTCCTGGTGTGTTCGGCATTCAACCGGGCCGGCATCCTGGTGCACGGCTACCTCATGTACGGGTTTCCGTCCGAGACGTTACAAGAGACGATCGATGCGCTCGAGCGTGTGCGCCAATTGTTTGCCGCGGGTCTGATGCAGTCGGCGTTTTGGCATCGCTTCACCGCAACGGCGCACAGTCCCGTCGGCCTGGACCCCGACTCGCACGGCATTCGCATTTCGGGTCCCCGGTTTCAAGGCTTCGCCGAAAACGATTTGACCCATACGGACCCGAAGGGCTGGACGCCGGACTGGGTGCGGGAAGGCCTGCGGCGGTCGATGCTCAATTTTCTGGAGGGGCGCGGCCTCACCATGGACGTAGGCGGCTGGTTCGATCGGAAGGTGCCCCGTCCCGCCGTGCCGCGTACGTGGGTCCGCCGGCTGGTTCACAGCCGGCCGGAGCCCGATGACGCCACGATGGAGCGCCGTCTCGTATGGTTGGGCGGAATCCCGACAGGCCGGCCGGCCGGCAAGTCAAGAAGGGTGCGATTGCCGGGCAAGGGCGCCGCTGTGACGGTGGACCTCCCTTCGGCGGAGGCGGGATGGATCGAAGGCCTCATCGCACGGGCTACGCCGAAAGAATATAAGGGACAGGCGCAGACCTATCCGCTCCTGCGGGACGCCATTGCAAGTTTTCCCGGGGGGAGCAAGCGGGGCGAATCGTTTCTCTCGAGCGCGTCGTGGGAAACGGTTCGCAACACCGGATTGCTCTTGGTGTGACTGGAGGGACGGCACGCTGAGTGCCGCCCCTCCCAGTATCGTGACGCTGGTTACTTGTTCGGCTGCGGAGTGTAGCGAAGGTAGGGCTTGATGGTCTTGAAGCCCTTCGGGAACAGGGTCTTGGCCTCGTCATTGTTGACCGCGGGCGTGATAATGCAGTCCTCCCCTTCCTTCCAGTTCGCCGGTGTGGCGACCTTGTACTTCGATGTCAATTGAAGTGAATCGACGACGCGGAGCAATTCGTCGAAATTCCGACCACATGAAGCTGGATAGGTCAAGGTCAACTTTATCTTCTTGTCCGGACCGATGATGAAGACCGACCTGACCGTCATGTTGTCAATTGCGTTGGGGTGAATCATGTCGTACAGCGTGGATACCTTCTTGTCGGGATCGGCGATGATGGGATAATTCATCGTCGTGTGCTGGGTTTCGTTGATGTCGTTGATCCAGCCCTTGTGAGAGTCCAGAGGGTCGACGCTGATCGCGATGACCTTCACGCCGCGCTTCTTGAATTCCGGGGTGATCTTGGCGACGGTACCCAATTCCGTCGTGCAGACCGGCGTGTAATCCTTGGGGTGCGAGAACAAAATGCCCCACCCGTTGCCGAGCCATTCGTGGAAGTTGATGGTTCCCTCGGTTGTTTCCGCCGTAAAGTTCGGAGCCTCGTCTCCCAATCGCAGAGCCATAACGTCCTCCATCCAATAAGATTGATCAGGTTGGCGACAATCACGCAGTTCCCTACGATACTGTGGAGCGGAGGACCAGTGCAAGGGTCTCGTGAGGCGCCCGGTCCCGTGGCGACACCTCGGCCGGTTACGAAGCCGCGATCCCGAGTTTGCTGCGAATACGTTCATGACCTGATGCCGAGATGTCTTCGTTCACCAGGTAGACTCGCTCCCCTTCCAACTTTCCGTCCGCAGTCAGCTGGTTTCGGATCTCCTCCGCCCGTTGGCGAGCCAGCGCCCGCAAATCTTCTTCGTCGATGGGCATGGCCGCGGCCAATTCGCGTCTCATCTCCTCGACGGCCGGCGGAGTGGCAGGAGGACTTGACGCGGTCCGTGCAGGCTCCGCTGCAGCGCCCGCACGGCGTTCCTCGTAGAGCGCCTTGAGCAGCCGCTGTTCGTCGGCCGCCGGCATGGATTCACCGGCCGCAGGCTTGCCGCGCTCGCGCGTCCACCGGGCCAACAATTCGGTCGAGAGTTTCCTGAATCCGAGAGCCTCCCGATCCCGAACCGGATCTGCGGTCCCGGTGATCTCCAACCGTAGTCCCGGCCTCTCGGACAGAGCCTTGACCAGGGCGTCGGCCTTTTGCACATCATCGTCCGAAGCGATGGCCGATCCGGCCGAAAACTCAAAGTACTGCAGATCCTCCCCGCTCCCTCCGCCCGGAATCAATTTGCCGACGAGCGCGAATGGGGACGCGACCATCTTGGTCAGCAGATTGAGCAAGGTGGAGATGACGACTTTCCCATACTTGAAATCTGGATCGCTCAGGTCGCCGCGGATGGGCAAGTCGATGTCGATGCGGCCGTTGCGGTCCTTCAGCAGGGCCACGGCAAGCGGAACCGGAAGCGAAGTGGCGTCCGGGCTGTCGGTCTTTTCGCCAAACGTCAGCTGATCGATCGAGACTTTGTTCTCCGCTTCGAGCTGCTTCTTGGATACCTTGTAGGCCAGATCCAGGAACAATTTTCCCTTGCTGATCGGATAGCCCGCATATTTTCCGCTGTACGGCGCCGCGGTCGTGAGGTCGACGTTCTCGAATTTGATCAGAAGATCCGTGAACGTATTCTCGGTCAACGGATTGATGGCGCCGGAAATTTTCAGCGGGGCCACCTTGTCCATTCTGCCGGTCAATTCGACGTCCGCCTTTGCCAATTGCTTGGAAGAGAGCCCCTTGATGGTGCCGGTCAAATCATGGATTCCCGTACGCACGGTCGGCCGGATCGATTCGTCCACGAACGTGGCCGCGCCCCTCAGGAGCTTGACCGTCTTGATGGACACCGTGGGGGGCGGGCCTTTCTTCGGGGAAGGGGCGGGCTCCGCCGCCGCCGTCTGGGTTTGCGGGCGGATGTTGCTGAGGTTGGACTGCCCGTCCGGTTGTATCCTCATGTGAACGGCCGGTTGATCCAGACCCACTTCGTCGATGGCCACCGTCGTCGGATCGACCGTGAGAGCCACCTGTTTCAACTGCAACTGCTTCCATGAGACGAGGGATGGCACTCCATTGCGATCGCTGATCGCCAGGTTCCGGACGCCGAAATTCCCGTTATACGTCAGCATAGGAGCATTCGGATGCTCCACGGCCAAATGAAGATCACCGTTCATGTCGAGATTCCCGGAATCAACGGCGACAAGCGCGACTCCTTCGAGGTATGGCTCGAACGGCTTGAGCGGGATCGCGGACAAACTCAGGCCGATGTTGGCCTCGAATGGTTTGAGTCCGACGGTCCCGTTGGCGTGCACCGATCCCGTGTCGTTGAGCTGAAAGCCGAGATCCACGGTGATCGGTTCTTTAAAGGGCACAAGGAGGTCCTTTACAGTGGTATTCAGGGCCGTGATTCGATGGTGAGCGGGCGTCGGTGTACTGCGGTCCTCGAAATCCAATCCGTAGTTCTTCAGTGCGATCTCTTTCAGCGCGACCGACCAAGGTCGCTGCTCGGCCGGCGCGGCCGCCGTTTCCGTCGAGGCCGCCTCCTTTCGCGGCACCTCTGCGGTATCCGACGGTTGCGGCGAAAAGAGCGTCTGAAAGTTCACCGTCTTGTCCTTCTCCATCCAGCCCTTGAACAATGCGTCTTTGGATTCGACCGACGAAATGTCCAGGTTTTTCTGCGCCACGTCCACGTTGATGCCGTGGACCAGAAAGGATGGAATTGACAGCACCGCCTCGTCCTTGCCGGATTCGGTCAGCACGAGATTCGTCAGGCTGATCTCGCCGTCGTTCAACTTGAGGTTGAACGGTTCCACGGTTGTATCGAAGCGATAACGCGCGCTGAGATTCAGGATGCCGTCGGGGATGTCAAAATTGAATCGATCCTTCACGTAGAGCCAGAGCACCGGTCCGCGCACGCCCGTCAGCGAGAACTTTCCTTCCGATTCGATCGGATCGAGGGATACGTATCCTTCCCAGTTGAGCAACTCCTCCTTCCGGACTTCCGCACTGAATGCATAAGTGCTTTCTCCCCCCCGGCGCGTGGTGAAATTCTGCAGCCTGATCTCGATCGGGACGATCGACACTTCAAAGGGCTTTCGTTTCGATTCGTCCCGAAACTCGACGATGCCGCTGTCGATCTGCAGCAGCCCGATTTCGACGGGAGGAAGCGGTTTCTTGGCTTCCTGAGGTTGGGCGTTGTTTTCTGGAGGAGCAGCGGTGCCCCCGGAGTTCTTCGCGAGATCAAGGAGGTTGAGTTGGCCGCTGGGGAGAATGCGGACCGCCACGAACGGCACGGCGAGCGTAATTTCGTCGAACCGGAACGCCCGCCGTATCACCGAAGAGGCTTCGAAATTGACGTAGAGGCGCTCGAATCCAAGCAGCGCGGTCTGGTCGGTCTCCCGTATCTCGAAACCAGTGATCGTAAATGAGAGTGCGAAAGGATTGATCTGTACGTCCTGGACGAGAACCGGCCGGCCGAGCTGTTCCGCGACGGCCGGAACGACGCGAGACTTGATGATGTAGGGAAGAAGGAAAAAACCGACCAGGGCATAGACAATGACCAGGACGACCGCTGAAATCGCAAGGGGAATCGGTCGAAAGAACCTGCGCATGAGATCTCAAATCCCTGAACGGTCAATCTAAGGGGAAACTATAGAAGAGGGCGGTTCGCGATGTCCACAGGAGTTTATCCGCCGATGCGACGAGGCGAAGAGTGGCTCCGCCTGGTGAGCTGTGGATCGCGCAAGAATAACCGTCTGTGAACACTGAAGGTATTTCTCTGCCGGCGCAATGAAGAGAGGCTGCGCCTGAATAGCCCGCGCCCCACACGATAACTGGAGGTGTCTATCCGCTGCCGTCAATAGGAGAGGGTCGGCGCCGATGAGGCAGCGGCACGAGCAAATAGAGGTTTTTATCCGCTGTCAATGATACAGAGAAGCTTCGCTTGGTGAGTCGGCGGACAGAATGAAGCCTTCAAAGATCACAGAGGTATTTATCCGCGGGCAAGCAATAACGGAGAGGCTGCGCCTGAATAGCCCGCGGCCCACACGAAGTGCGGTTTGGTGCGCCCGGCTGGAATCGAACCAGCGACCCTCAGCTTAGAAGGCTGATGCTCTATCCAACTGAGCTACGGGCGCATTCCTGTGGCTCATCGACGGAGCGCGTATCGTTTGCAGCCCTACATTGTGAGGAGTAGTTGTGAACCTTTAGGCGGCGTGCGTCAAGTCCCGTTTCTTCGACCCGCTGTAACGCTTCAACATCTTTTTTCGACTTGTGTCACATGATCTTCATAGCAGTTGCTGTGTCCTCTCCGGGATCGTGCTGAGGACGCCACCAAGTTCCAAACCCAGCCCGTTCAGTATTTCCCGGACTCGTGTTTAAAAAATAGGGCGGATAATGGAGGCAAGGTTAGTGTGACAGAATGCGTCCGGCCGTGCAGGGGGACTGGAACGGCCGTCACTCCGCCGAAATTACCCCATCCGCTTCCGCCATACTGTGTGGCGTCGCTGTTAAGCAGCTCCTTCCAAGGGCCGCCGCGAGGAACACCCAGGCGATAGTTCGTTCTGGAGATGGGTGTAAAGTTGCAGACGACGAGGATGACGTCGTCGGATGACGCTCCTTTCCGAATGAAGCTCACCACGCTGGATTCACTGTCGTTACAATCGATCCACTCAAATCCCAAGGAATTCAGATCATACTCGTGGAGTGGAGATTCCCGCCGATACAACCGGTTGAGATCGGCGACCCAGCGTTGGAGGTTTCTATGCTCGTCCTGTTGAGTCAACTCCCAGTCCAGACTGCCGTCGTGAGCCCACTCGCGGCGTTGGCCAAATTCGCCGCCCATGAACAAGAGCTTCTTGGCGGGTTGGCCAAACATATATCCGAAAAGGAGGCGGAGATTGGCGAATTGTTGCCAAGCGTCCCCGGGCATTTTACCGAGCAGCGACCCTTTGCCGTAGACCACCTCGTCATGGGACAGCGGCAATACAAAATTTTCGTAGAACGCATAGATCATGCGGAAGGTGAGTTTGTTGTGATGGTATTTTCTAAAGAGCGGGTCTTGCCTGAAATACTCCAGCGTGTCATGCATCCAACCCATGTCCCATTTGAAGCCGAATCCGAGCCCTCCGATATAGGTCGGACGGGACACGATCGGCCATGCGGTTGATTCCTCGGCCACCGTCTGAACATCGGGATAGTTGCGGTAGATTTCCTCGTTCAACCGACGCAACAAGTCGATCGCCTCCACGTTCTCTCGACCGCCATACCGATTGGCGATCCACTGGCCTTCCTTTCGCGAATAATCCAGGTAGAGCATCGACGCGACGGCATCCACGCGCAATCCGTCGACATGGTACTTGGACAGCCAGAACAGCGCGCTGCTGATCAGGAAACTCCTCACCTCGTTGCGGCCGTAGTTGAAGATGTACGTATTCCAGTCAGGATGGAAGCCTTGGCGGGCGTCTGCATGCTCGTACAAATGGGTGCCGTCGAAAAAACTCAGGCCATGCCCATCCGTTGGAAAATGAGAGGGAACCCAATCGAGTATGACGCCGATCCCATGTCGATGGAGTTCGTCGATCAGATGCATGAGGTCCTGAGGGGTTCCATAACTGCCCGTCGGCGCAAAGTAGCCGGTGGTTTGATATCCCCAAGAGCCAAAGAAGGGGTGATCCATGATCGGCAGAAATTCCACATGGGTGAACCCCATGCGATTCACATATTCTGGCAGTGTAGCGGCCAGCTCGCGGTACGTCAGGGATCGGTATCCATCCTCTGGCACTCGTTTCCACGAGCCGAGATGCACCTCATAGATTGAGATCGGAGCATCCAAGGCATTACGTTTGCGGCGATCGGCCATCCACTGTTCGTCGCGCCAGTCATAATCCAAGTCCCATACGATCGACGCCGTTTTGGGCGGAGCCTCGTTGAAAATCGAGAATGGGTCCGTCTTTTCGACCTCATAGTCGCTTACGCCCGAGGAGATATGGAACTTATAAAGGGTGCCTTTCCCGATATTGGGAACGAACCCTTCCCACACACCGGATTCGCTCACTGGGGCAAGCATCTGCTTGCCTTTCTCCCAATCATTGAACGTACCGATGACGGAGACCTCTTTGGCATTGGGCGCCCACACGGCAAAATACGTCCCGGTGGTTCCTTCATGCTGGATCGGATGGGCGCCCAGTTTGTCGTACAGATGAAAGTGATTTCCTTCATTGAACAGATAGACGTCGTCTTTGCTGATGAGGGTCAAGCCGTTGCCGGCTTTGTGAATGAAGGGAATCTTCGCCATAGTGGACCTCTCGGCGCCAGACAAGCATGCGCCCTATTCAGCGGGATCTATATTGTGCATTCCCCCTGCGCGGCTGGGCGCAAGAGCTCAACAAGACCATGAAGCGGAATTTCAACCCAGTCCGGTCGGTTATTGAGTTCGTAGCGCAACTCGTACAGGGCCTTATTCACTACATACACGTCAAATAGAAGACGGACAACTTCCGGGTCCTGGGGCCAGAACGGCTTGCCAATCGCGAGCTCAAGATATCCTTTGAGGAACGCCGCGCTCGTCCAGCCGGACCAGAATGAAGTCCACGAACACCGTTCTACAGCTTTGCTTTTCAAGAAGGCGAACGGAGCGTAGTGGAACGATCGAATCATTCCCGCGACGTCCACCAAAGGCGGACGTTTCATTCGGCGTTCAACCAATGAATGGGCGGGCTCGCCCTCAAAATCAATGATGATGAAGTCATCCCCCGTGCACAGAACCTGTCCAAGATGATAGTCCCCATGACAACGGATCATGGGAACCGGCGTTTTGACATTCCTAAACGCGTCGAAGATCCGATGCAGTTCCGGTTTGAGCTCAATCAGCATTTCAGCCATGGCTCGTCCATGGCTTGGAAGCAGCTCGATACGTTCTTTGACGAGCGCAATCGTCTCCGTCATGCCCCTTATCATAGATTCGTGCCGACTCCATCGGTATTCCGGCGTGAGCGTTTCAGGCGCGAACGCGGGATCGTCCGCTATCCTGCTGAGCGCCAAATGGAGTTGGGCCGTCCGGTTCCCCAAGCGCCTGGCGGATTCCAAGTATGGTCCGATCAGATGACGGGCCGACGCTGAATACTCCGCTTGCGCCAAATCAAGCGGATGGGACGGGAAAGCGGGCGGGCGTTCGTCCCATAGATGTTCTTTCCGGATTCGATCTATGAATCGCTCGAACACGCCAAGACTCTGTTTCCAACCATCGCCATCGTTGGCGACGAATTTCTGCAACACTCCGAGCGTCCCACGTTGCCCCCGCGTATTGTGATATTCGAGCTCCCCGGCAATGGATGGAACATATGGGAAACGTTGGCGGGTCAACGCGCGCCCAATTTCAACATCCGGGTTCATCCCCTCTCCCAGTCGCCGATAGAACTTCAAGATGACGCACCCTCCAAAGACAATCGAGGTATTGCTCTGCTCCGCACCCATCACCACCGGCTCCAGTTCACTCAGGGACGGCACAAGGTCGGCGAAGGCCGTTGTCGATTTCGCCGTTATTGATCCGTCGATTCCTGAAAAGTGCGAGTTTTGGCCAATCCCTCGAAGGAACGTGAAAGCGAGATCACGGTTCCATAGGGCGTCGTACAGCAGCCCTGAATCTTCGCTTTGGGGTTTCCGAACGACGAGCGGAGCAATGACGGCCTGAGGGAAATCCCGCCGAATTCGATTGGCTTCTTCTCCGAACGCGGCCGCGAGCGGCAAGGTGTAGGTCTCCGTGCCGCCATCCGTATAAGTCAGACGAATAAGCAGCAATCTAGCTGTCGAGTCGGACGGAATGAGGATGGAATCGATGATCTGAACTGTCGTGATTTTCCGTGCTTTTCCTCCGAACCACCGCCTCGTCCGAAGAAGAGCCGGAAGGGCCTCCTCGAGATCCTCCACGCCGGTTCCTTCAAACAGCTGTTGCCAGTCTTCCGTGGCGGTGAGCATGAGCGCGCTCCTTGATCTCCATCACCCCATTTAGAGGAAATAGTCGAAGTCTCTTTCCGTGTGCATGCGTCGGCGAATGCGAAAAATATGGGCCGGAACCGAATGCGGATTCACTTCCACGTAGTTCCGCCGTCCCTCCCAGATGTAGTGGGTATTTGTAAGTAGATCCTGTACCTGAAACGGCGCCAGACCGTCGACTGCTAAACTCTCTAGATCAAGCTCCAGCCACCCCGAGTGCACATGATGAGGACTCAGATTGACCACGACGAGAACGACGTTGGAATCATCGACGGTCCGTTTGCTGTAGCAGATCAGCTGATCATTCTCGATCTTGTGAAAGCGCAGGCTCCAGTCGTTTTGCAGAGCCGGATTCTCCCGCCGAATGCCATTTACGATGCCGATAAATTCACTCAGGCTGTCCGGACTGTCCAAGTTCCACTGCTTGATCTCATATTTCTCTGAATTCAAATATTCCTCGCTCCCCGGTTCGCGCGGCACATGCTCCCCGAGTTCAAATGCGGGACCATAAATCCCGTAGTTTGCTCCCAGCGTCGCCGCCAAAACGAATCGCGACATGAAGGCCGGGCGTCCGCCATGCTGCAGCTGCTCGGTCAAAATGTCCGGTGTGTTGGGCCAGAGGTTGGATCGAAGGAACTCTCGCAACTCAGTCTGTGTAAGCTCCGTAAAATACTGGACGAGTTCGGACTTGGTATTCCGCCAAGGGAAATAGTTGTATGACTGGCTAAAGCCCACTTTTGCCAGGCGTGCCATGACCTTTGGCCTGGTGAACGCCTCAGAAAGAAAGATGACATCGGGATACGTCTGCTTCACTCCTCCGATGAGCCATTCCCAAAAAGCGAATGGCTTCGTATGCGGATTATCCACGCGAAATATCCGAACCCCTTCTTTGATCCAATAGATGACGACGTTATTGAGCTCCTCCCAGAGGTCGCGCCAACGATCCGTCTCGAAGTCCAGCGGGTAGATGTCTTGATATTTTTTCGGAGGATTCTCCGCGTACTGCACCGTACCGTCCGGCCTGATGCGGAACCACTCACGATGCTCTTTCACGTACGGATGATCAGGCGAGCATTGAAACGCGATGTCCAGGGCGATCTCGATGCCGCGGCGCCGCGCTTCTTCGATCAGGCTCCGAAAGTCCTGCAACGTTCCCAGTTCCGGATGAATGGATTGATGCCCTCCTTCCAGCGCGCCGATTGCCCACGGACTCCCAGGATCTTCAGGTCCGCCGCTGGCTGCATTGTTTTTTCCCTTACGATGAGTGCGACCGATGGGATGAACCGGAGGGAGATACAGTACGTCGAATCCCATCGAGGCTACGTAGGCCAGACGTGCTTCACACTCCTTGAACGTGCCATGCCGACCTGGTGTGCGGCCGCATGAACGCGGAAACATCTCATACCAGGCACTGAAACGAGCTTTCTCTGGATCCACGACGACCGCCAATTCCCGCTCGTACGTCGTTGAGAATCGCCGGTCCGGATACTTTGCCGCCAATGCCTCAACCTCCGCGCTCAGCGCCGTCTGGAGGCGGTCCTTGTCGGAAATATCGTTCGACCGGAGTTCTTTCACCCATCTCGTGAGCGTGCGGCGATCTTCCGTCGTCCCTCGAGCCGCTGCTCCTTCAAGGAGTGCGGCGCCGACAAGCAAGTCTACCTGTATGTCCTGCCCGGCCCCGACTTTCTTGCCGAGGTCCCGGCGCCACGTGGCGAAGTGATCGACCCAACCCGTGATGGTGTAGCGCCATCTTCCAATCCCGGTCACCAAAAACGAGCTGCGCCACCGGTCATTTCCCACGAACGTCATCGGAACTTCCGTCCATTCCCGGGCTGCATCCGAGCGATAGCAGAGCAGGATCATGAGGGCATCGTGACCGTCGGCGAAGGCATCCGCTTCAACGACGACTTCCTCCCCGATGGTCCGCTTGATGGGAAATCTTCCTCCATCAATTTCTGGTCGCACTCCTTCGATGACCACCCGTTGTCTGCCCTGATCGTGTGTCATGCCCTTTCCCCTTCCTCGGTCCCTTCCCTTCATTCTCCGCCTGCTCTAGATATGCGTGAACTCGTCGTCGGTCTTCTTCCGGCGGAGCCGTCGCTCCAGTGCCTCCTTGGCAATGGTGCGTCCCCCCAACCCCAAGGCGATGGCCATGGCCAGTACGATGCCGCCAAATATTATTGAGAACGCCGCAACGACGATCTCTTTTGCAATCCCCAATTGGGTCAGGACCATCGCGGTGGTGAAGATCACCACACCCCACCGGACCAGATTGGCGATCAGGCTGGCTCCCTGAATCTGCGCGTTGACGGCGGCAATCAACACCGCTTCGCTGCTGAAATTCCCCAGAAGAATGCCCACGAGCGCGACGAGAACCGCCGCCACCACGTGTGGCAGGAATCCGAGTATGGCTTTCAGCAGATTGGCGGTGGCCGGGAGGTCCAGAGCGTCGACGCCCATAAAGGCAAAAAACAGAAACACGACCCAAAACGAGACTCGACCCAACAAGTGCGACGCGGGCTGCCTGACACTGGCTTTCCCCAATGTGGGGATGAGATTCATTCGCTCGCACAACGCGTCGAATCGCAAGGCCTTCACGATGCGGATCAATAGAAGCTTCACGAGCCATCCGATGACTGCACCAAGCATCAGAAATGTCAGCAGCGCCATCAGTTTGGGGAAGAAGAGCGCGGTGCGTCTCATCATTTCTCGAAACGCTTCAAGCATTGCTTCCTGCCACATTTCGCTCATTGGAACCTCCATCGCTCCGCCAGATAGGGTTTCATGCTCTCAAAGATCTGGCACCCCTGTTCGATCGCCCGTTCTACCTCGTCGTACCCGCCGTCTTTCGTTTCCAACACCAGTGATGCGGTGCGTCCGAGATACAGCGGGGTCAATGACTTGAGCAGGTGCTCCCGATGGATCAGTCTCTCGTGATACGCTATGGCAAAGTCGTAAACGGTCTGAACCCATAGCGGGAGTGGAAAACAAAAATCATCCTCCTGGCTCAACCCCAGCGGCAGGATCCCGGCTAGCGTATCGGGCGCGAGAATGATTTCCCAGATGGGAAGCAAGTCCCTTAACCCCTGGCGAAACCCCGTCACCATCCGTTCGACGTTGATGGCTTGCGATTCGGCCTCGCGTTGGGCGCGCTGACCGACTTCAGGCACCCCGGTCGAACCCGACACACTTTCCCACACGTCTTCATAGCGTTCCATGTAGTGGAATGTGGCTCCGACTGCTTGTGCGAGCACTCCGGCGACATCGGCTCCGGTCGCTTTTCCATCCTGAGTCTTGGCTCCCAGGAACGCTTGAAATATCTGACAACCCTCGGCAGCGGCGACGGTCGTCAACCAGCTGTCGATTCCAAAACGAGCGCTTTCCCCTGTCCAAACGTCTTTTTGCAGATACAGACTCGCCAGTTTTCCGGAAAACCCATAGCCTCCTCCGGTCTGACAGGCGACACGCTTCCCATAGAGCGCCCGAGTTAGTGGAGCGATGAGACTGTTGGTCAAACTGCCTTCATATCGTCGACGCTGAAAAATCGGAGCCACATAGTCCGCGCCCTTCTCCAACACTACTTGACCGAGCAACGTCATCCAATCCGAGGTCACTGATCGGACGCTGGCGTCGATGACCACGCAAGCCTTCGCCTCAAGTCGCTCTGTAATGGCAAACAAGGAATGAAACGCTTCCTCGCGACCCGGCATGCCGGAGTACGACAAGCGATTAACGGCAAACGGGTTCACACGCATGTCTTCCGTGAGAGGTTGGACCAATGCGAAAGGGACGAGATTTCCTACGGTGCGTTTGATGATTTCGGACGTTCCGTCCTGTGACCCCACATCGACGTTGACGACCAAGAGAGAGAGGGTCGGAAACGATTCCTTCAGTCCTGCGAGGATCGATTTGGTGACCGTCTCTGCAGTGGTCGCTTGGTTGAACGTGGGAAGGCCGACGAGGAGGTCGACCTTGTCCACGTGTGGGCATTGCTCACGAACTTGGTCCCAAGCCGTTTCGGACATGACAGATCTTCGCCTCGTCTTTCAACGCTTGCTGAATAGCCTCATGAGAGTCAAAAACTCGCTCAGATGACGCGTCACAAGAAAATTCCTTCTCACGTGTTCTCGACCGGCTCCTCCCATGCGCTGCATGAGGCTCGGATTGTTGAGAAGAAGTCTTGTTCTAAACGCCATGCCTTCAACGGAATGCACGGTATGCCCCGTCACTCCGTCGATTATCTGGGCGGCAATGCCCCCCGCCGTGCTTCCTATGACGGGCTTCCCCTTCCACATGGCTTCTGCCACAGCCACGTTGAATCCTTCCCGGATCGACTTCTGAAGCACGATCGTGGCCGCCCGTTGGAGCGCGTTGATTTCCAGGTCCGCCTCGGGAGGCAGTTGCAACACGTGGATATCCGAATCGCTGCCGGCGGTCTCCAATACTTGCGCCAATACCGCTTCACCCTCCGAGTCGTGCGTGATGCCGGAGCCGGCCAGGATCAGACGGCAATCGTGGTGTTTCTTCACCAGGCGATACGCTTTGATCACGCCGATCGGATCCTTGGACCATTCGAAACGCGCCAGCTGCAGCAAGATCGGTTTGTCGCGCGGGATGCCGAGTCGAAGAAGGATCTGGTTGATTTCCAGGCGCGTCAATTCACGGTTCTTCGCGCTCAATGGGTCGATCGAGGGGGCAATCAGAAATTGTGGGATCGGGAGCCGATGCGCGAAACCGGGAAGCGAAAAGATCGCCGCATCATATCCGACAATGAAGCGACGCAGGAAGCTCCAGCATTCTTGACGGGGTTTGGCTATGTCAAGATAGCAACGCCAAAACCATGTCCCCCCCTTGCGGTACTCGATCAACGCAGCCGGTGGCGGATCATGGACCATCACGAGATCCGCGTCCAAATTCAAGGTATGCGCCGTACGCTCATTGATCTTGAGATAGACGCTTTGCATGTGTTCGGTGAGGTGATCGTCCTGCCCCTGAAGCCCATCGCTCAATCGCTTGGTAGCTTGGAAAAATTCCTGGTCGCCTGCGATGACTTCCCAACGGGCGTCGACTCCCAACGCGTTCATCATGGGTACCAGCCGGCGCAGAACCTCAGCCATGCCGCCGCCGTATCGACCGGCGCTCACATGCAGGAAACTCTGTCCTGCGACCTGGTCGCTCAATCTGCAGAGAAAGTCGACCGTGCCTTTCGGTGCGATATCTCGATAATCGTCAAGGCCTGAAGCCATTTCGCTCTCCTCACGCTTATGAAGTCGCGCTAAATGACGCTCTCTTCGAACCCGTATGACCGATCGTCGACCAAGGGACGCTGCAGCTTGAACCAGTAGTAGCCATACGGAGCCAAACTCAGCACATAGGAATGCTTCCCAATGGTCGGGAATCGTGAGTCGCCGAGTATCTCAATCGGGGTCGCGCCTTCGAATCGTGCCAGGTCCAGCTCCACAGCTTGAGCCGATCCGGCCAGATTGTGCACCAGCAGGAGCGTCTCTCCGCGATACTCACGCAGATGCGCAAGGACCTTATCCGTTTGAGGGCGAAGAAAGACAATGGTGCCGCGTCCAAATGCCTGGTGTCTTTTTCGCCCCTCAATCATGCGCTTCATCCACTGCAACAGCGAATGTGGAGATTGCCGCTGGGAGTCTACGTTGATGGCTTGAAACCCGTACACGGAGTCGGTGATGGCAGGCAGGTAAAGATTCGACGGCTCGGTCTTTGAAAATCCTCCATTGCGGTCAGCCGTCCACTGCATGGGCGTCCGAACGCCATTACGGTCCCCAAGGTGGACATTGTCTCCCATGCCAATTTCATCGCCATAATAAACAATGGGACTTCCAGGCAGGGTAAAGACGAGACTGTTGAGCAGTTCGATCTTGCGTCGATCGTTATCCAGCAAGGGAGCCAGGCGACGAGCGATCCCGATATTGCGCCGCATCTGTGGATCTCGCGCATAGGCATAGTACATGTAATCTCGTTCTTCCCCCGCACACATTTCCAACGTCAATTCGTCATGGTTCCGGAGAAAGAGGCACCATTGGCAATTCTCCGGAATTGGAGGCGTATGCGTGAACATGTCAACAATGGGATGCCAATCCTCGCTTCGAACTCCCATGAACAGCCGCGGCATGAGCGGAAAATGGAACGCCATGTGGCACTCATCCCCATTGCCAAAGTAGGGACGCACGTCGGCCGGCCATTGGTTGGCTTCCGCCAGCAAGATTCTTCCTTGATAATTCGCGTCGATCCGTTTTCGCACTTCTTTCAAATAGGCGTGAGTTTCAGGAAGGTTCTCGCAAATCGTGCCCTCTCGCTCAAACAAATAGGGAACTGCGTCACAACGAAATCCATCGAGACCTTGATCCAGCCAGAAGGACATGACGTCCAGCATGGCCTTTTGCAACTCGGGATTGTCGTAATTGAGATCAGGTTGATGACTGAAGAAGCGATGCCAGTAATACGCGTTTGCGGCCGGATCCCAGGTCCAATTCGATTTTTCCGTGTCGATGAAGATTATCCTCGCCTTGCTATATCGCTTGTCGGTCTGACTCCAGACGTAGTAGTCACGCTTCGATGAATGTGGCGAGCTTCTCGCGTCCAGGAACCACGGATGCTGGTCCGAGGTGTGATTGAGCACAAGATCGGAAATGACGCGCATCCCGCGGCGATGCGCGTCGTCCAGGAACACCCTAAAATCTTCCATAGAGCCATAGTCGGATGCGATGCGCTGATAATCCGCGACGTCGTAGCCGTCATCACGCAAGGGAGAAGGAAAAAATGGGAGCAGCCAGAGACAGTCCACTCCCAGCCACTCGAGGTAATCCAATTTGTCGATCAGCCCGCGGAAATCTCCAATGCCATCGTCGTTTCCATCACAGAAGGCTTTGACGTGGAGCTCGTAAAACACCGCGTCCTTAAACCACAGTGGGTCTGTCATCAATACAGTCCCTCCTTCTAAGGAACGTCTTAATGCTTCAAGAATTCGTCGCACGCCGTCAGCAGAGCGGAACGCACCCGTTCAAGGCTTCCGAGGTATGGATTGATGGTGCGCAGCCGCTCCGCGAGTTCGGGCATGCCTAGACTCTGCTCAATCCATGCAGAGAAATCGCTTTCCTCCTGCTTGAGACGGTGGCGAGCTTCGAATACATGGAAATAGATCGCGCTTACTTCTACGTCACTCAGCGCAGTCCGAAACTCCTGTAGTGTCCGGACTTCCATTCTCGTGGGGATTTGCAGGATCCGAGACTTGTTGAAATGGAACGGCTGGCCGAAGAATACTCGCGGCACGATAGGCATTTTGGACAGATGATCGTCGATAATCGAAATGAGCTCGCTGCGAAACGCTTCCAACCCTCTGAATTCAAACGGATCCACCACCGCCAGGCGTTCTGCGAGCACATGGTCCCGCACCTCCATGGCGACCCATTGAGAAAAATCGTTGGGATATGCGCGTTCAACATAGCTGTGTCGCAGAAAATAGCTATGGGTGTGAAAGTAAATCGAATCCAAAGGAACGGACTCGATCAACTCAACCAATCTTCTTTCGTCCTCCGCAGCTTCGCCGAGAATTTCTCGTAACTCGCTGCATTCCATGAATAAGAATGGACGCGGTGTCGTAGTCATGGTCATGTACCCCCTCCTCCTCGGTACATTCCGTACTGGGAGGGTATCAGTTGAGCGTTGATGGAGGATCTGGGGTTTTTACTAGTGGTTCATGCTCGTGAATGGGCATTTGCTGAAAAAAGGGGGGCGGAGGCAGGGACAGGCGGGAATGCCGTGGGGAGCAACTCGGTGTATTACAAGGGGTATCGAATCGAATCATGCCCGTCCCAGCATTCTGAGACGGACCAGTGGAGAGCCCGCATCTTCATATCGTGGGCGCCGCATGACGCCAATACGACTCGTTCCTTTTCGTCTAATGAGGTTTATCGAACTCATGAAGAAGCCAATCTTCAGGGCGTAGCTCTTGGGGAATCAATCATCGATGGGAAAAGTCCAGGTTTACTAAGAGACTAATATAAAACTCGCTTTACATCAATGGCATCCTAAAGCCGATCGGTATTTGTGAAGGTGTATCGGTACGTTTCTGCCGTATCGGTGGGTGAGTTATACTCACCCACCGACAACGGCGCGAGCCTTGGCTTCGAGAGGGGCTATTCAGTTGCTTGGGCCAGCTGCCTTATGGTCGTGGCGGTGCCCATGTCAGAGGCTTCGATGCGGACCTTGTCTCCGACCTTAAAATTGCAGTCCTGTCCACCGACTACAAATCCGGATCCTTTCGCCGTATCCTCCTTGGCTTTGGGATCGGTCGTCCCCACTGTATCCTTCAATTTACTCGGGTCCTTGGACAGGGCACCGACCTCCTCTTGAGTGCCGCTTTCACGCAGCTGCTGCATCATTTCTTGTTCCGACACCACACGGTCCCCCTGGCGTGCCTGTTGTTCCATGAAGGGAGTGGGGGGGAATCTCATGCTGTTCCTTACTACTCTCCTGTCCGCTGGAAAATTTTGCGCCTTGTCCTTTTACACAGACTTTGTTCGTGTCTTTAGTGATCTTGAGACTGACATCTTGGCCACGGTCTCCGTGGACGGTGAATTGTTCACCCTGAATCCTCGTAATCTTTCCGATCACTATGTCCGGCCCGCTCATGATCACATTCGACGATTGACTGTTTGATCCCAGGCCGAGACCCTGCTGACCCTTTTCATCCGACGTTTCCCCTTTTGCCGTCCCTTCTGCCGCTTGTACGACGGAAATTCCAAACATCAGCACCATACCGAAAAGCCAGCAACCGCTGTCGATCCAAGTTCGTTGCATGCGTCACCTTTGATTAAAGTGATTTAGAGAAGCGATGATCGTTCATCGTCACCGCTACGAACCAAAGCATTCAAGCATTCTGAATTGACCCTCTCCATCCCCCGGTTTCCCGACCCCGGGTTTCAATGTAGGCTTTAAACCGTTGAAGATCGCCGACAACGCGCTGCGTGACGATACCCACCGCGTCGCCGGCGTTTTCTACGAACCCTTTCGGGTCGTATTCCATTTGCAGCATAATCCGCGATTTGTCATCGGAAAGGCGGTGAAAGGTCACGACACCCCCCGTACTGACTCCACTCCGGCTGGTCCACGCGATGCGGTGATCAGGGATCTGTTCAGTGATTTCGGCATCCCATTCCTTTTCCTTCCCTGCAATCTCCGCTTTCCAATGAAGACGTCGGTCATCGAGTTGGGAAACTTGCCGCACCCCTTCCATGAAACGTGGAAACTCCTCGAACTGAGTCCACTGGTTGTATGCCGTCCGAACTGGTACGTTGACGTCGATCGATTCTTCGATTCGCGACATGAATTGGCCTCCTTGATTGTTTGTCTTTTCTCATCCCTCCTGTCGACAATCACCCTTCTTTTGTCAGCGTATCCTTGAAGCGGAATCAGCGGTACTAGGAGATGCTCGCAAGGACCTTCAGTGGCGAGTTTTTTCGACGAGAGATTTCGTACGCGTGAGGAGGCTCCTCTATAGAAAGGCCTGGCACAATCGTGATAAACCGGTGCGGCTAGGTGAATCTCTAGGTCCGTCGAAAACTTGTTTACCTCATTCGAAGGGGGTGCCGAAGGGTACGCGAGCTAGGGTAACCGCGTATTCTTGGCTGAGCTTATGAGACTACTTGTCGTATTCTTCACATTGTTCTTGGCTGCCTGCTCCAGTGGCGGCGACACGCCCCCTCAAGCGACTACAGTGGTGGAGCCGCCGACGCCGACCCAACCAGGCGTTCCACCACCTGGTAATCCGAATCCCAATCCGCCGACCACCCCGCCGACTACGCCGCCGTCTATACCGCCGGCCGGCGGACGGACGCCGCTCCCTCCTTGGTTGTCCTACTGCGATGACGCGGGATGTCGCAACCAAAGTCCGACGGTAGTCTCGACCTGCGGCGGAACGTGCCGCGCGACGACGATTATCCCCTCGGTCGACGGCATTCGAATCAGCGGCCTTGCGTTCCCTATCATCGGGGCCTCTCCGGTATTGATCAGCGGATTCGCAGATGTCTTTGCCACGGTGTACCCACAAGGCCCAGGCGCTTTTGTGACCGTGCCTTATGCGCCGTCCATCGTGCTATCCACCGAGAACGATGTCACGGTGACCTGGTACGAGCTGCCGCCCGTGTGGGGCGGCGTTACGCCCGTGGACTTCGTGACCGATCAACGGACCGATCCCGCTACCGGCCTGCGGACGGTGTTTTATCGACAGGCCTCGTTTCAAGCTGGCAATGCCGGAACGGAGATTTTTACGAACGCCTTGGCGATTCAGTCGGCAGAACGGAGGTTGACGGGGGTCACATCGGATCCGATCACGGCATTGGTCATGCCCACCGAGTTGGCTACGTCAGAGCACGGCGAGGGGAATTTCAGCTACGGCAACGGCTTGATTACGGCGAACTATGCCCATCCCCTGTATTTCAATATGTTCGGCGGGCTGGTTCAGACCGTCACTCCGCGAATCGCACACGAGATCGCGCACGAACTCTTTAACGAAATCTCCGGGTTCTTCGGCGGAAACTATTCCTGCTTCAACGAAGGTCAAGCCGACGCGCTGGCTTACAGTTCCGGCTATCTTCCACTCAATCAATTCGGGCCGACCGGTCTTCGAGGCGTCGAGTATACCAAGGGATGTGATCAGATGAGTGAGAGTCACGATGTCGGCAATTGTTATTTCTGGCCGCTGTTCGAGCGAGGATATCTGACGCCGCAATTTTGGGAGCGGCTCTACCATCCCAAACGTTCCTACAATTTCGACAGCTGTTCCCCGACGAGCCGAAAGACCGGCAATAGCCTGTTCGTGATGTTCACCGACGCAACGGGCGGGGCTGACCTACGGGGCGCGTTCGACGCCTATCATCTTCCGCATGCCGCGACCTATACCGACGCCTTGGCGGAACTGTGAAAAGGTGTCTAGCCCGTCGCCATAATATCTAGGCTCCGGGCCGAGCAAGCTTTGTTGCATCCCTATCAACACTGGAGGTGTTTATCCGCAGGCGTCAGCTACGACAAAGCGATGGTGAGCCTGCGGCCCACACGAAGTGCGGTTTGGTCGGGGCGAGAGGATTTGGCCTTCGGCCCGGCGTCTTCGCTGACGGTCGCACGAATTAGAAGCGACCTATTCCTCCTAGACGTCGGCGCTCAGCCGCTTCAAATCTCTCAACGATCTATTGAACTTGTACATTATGGTCGGGGCGAGAGGATTTGAACCTCCGACATCCTGCTCCCAAAGCAGGCGCGC
>DAOLIU010000011.1:0-37252 GCA_035328385.1 Nitrospira sp.
CGACCTGCGAGGGCGACGGCTCCGGCGCGGCAGGCGCCTGCACGAAGAGCGGCTCCGATATTCGCTCTGCGTCTCCGATCGATTGGTCCGCCACGTCCTCCGGCAATTCGAGATGCGTCGATCCGGGTTTTTCCATCTGCGCGACCTTGAACGCTTTGCGAATCGCCTCCGGAATGACCTCGCTCTTCGGAATCGACGTATTCCACTTGGTAACCGGCTTCAGCATGGAGATGACGTCGATATATTGATGGGACTCTTTGTGACGGCGATTGAGCGAGACCTGACCGGTGATGGCGACGAGCGGCGCCCGGTCCAGATAGGCGTCCACAATTCCCGTCATGAGATTCGTCGCGCCGGGCCCCAGCGTCGAGAGACAGACGCCCGCTTTGCCCGACAGGCGGCCGTACACGTCCGCCATGAAGGCGGCGCCTTGCTCGTGCCTGGTATGGACGACGTGAATGCCGGAATCGAGCAGCGCATCGTTCAATCCCAACGTTTCCTCTCCGGGAAGCGCGAAGACGAACCGCACCCCTTCATTCTCCAAGCAGCGTACCAGCAATTCCGCGGCTGTCATCCGTTACGATGCTCCCCTGCGACGCGCCTCCGGTCGATCGTGGCAGCCCGGGACGCGGCTGTCCACTGCGCCGGCGGCGGGCGCCCGATGAGGAAACCCCCGGTCCGAATCAGGCGGCCGACCGAGCGTCGACGCTCCAGATGCCGGATCCGTGAGCCGAAATGTAGAGAAACACGAAGCAGTAGAGGGCGGCCAACTCGCCCATATTTTGAATCGGCAACGGTGCCTGGAGGCCGTGAACCATCCAATAGGCAAAAGCCATCAGCCCGCTGCAGAGAAAAGCGGCCCAGCGGGTGAACAGTCCGATCATGACCAGCGTACCGCCGATCAGCTCGATGGGACCGGCAATGGCGATCACAAAGGAAGGGACTTGCGGGGGCGGCATCGGAAAGCTGAACAGCTTCTGCGTCCCGTGCCACAGAAACAGGAATCCGGTCACGATGCGCATGAGGGCGTAGGTTTGTTGCGCGTAAGCTTGCGGGAACGGGGGCATAAGCACCTCCTGGATAGATCGGGACCGCGGTATCACGACGCGGAGGATGTCTCAGGCTACCCAGTTGATCCGGATCTGTCAACGCGCCATGCCACGACTCGGACTCCGACTGCACGCATCGCGGGACCTCAGCGGGACCTCCGCAGACCTCAGATAGACTCGCGCGGGCTGCGGTTCGTATTCCAACTGGACACGACCTGGCGGTCGCCGACGGCCTATGTTAGGGTAATTGAACCTTACCGCTTGATTGAACGTCCCCGTGACAGGATGGCTTACGGTATGAACAGATTCAGAATCCTCTTTCTCGCGGGCGTGCTGCTCGCGCCGGCGGTCTTTGCCGGCTGCGCTACGTCGCTCCTCTATAACCATGCGGATTGGCTGATCGCCCGTCAGATCGACGGCTACTTCGATCTCAGCCGCTCGCAGCGTTCGTTCCTCTCGTCCCGCTTGAACGGCATCTTGAACCGCCATCGGCGGGAGGCTCTCCCTCAGTACGAAGCGGTGTTGCACGAGGCAGCCATGAGGGTGCAGCGGGGGCTGACGGAGACCGATGTCGAATGGATGGGCACGGAGTATGATCGACTGAGAGCCGATCTCTTCGGTCGATTCTCGGCGGACGGGGCCGAGTTCATTCGCTTGGTGAACGATCCGCAGATCCCGCGCCTCAGGCAATCCCTTCAGGCGCGCCTCTCGAAGGAAGAGGGGCTTCTCCATGATGATCGCGGCACGAGACTCACGAAACGAACCGAGCGGATCCTGTCGTTGACGCGCGAGTGGCTGGGAGGTCTTTCGCCGTCGCAGGAGCGGGAGATCTCGAGAGCCGCGATGAATTTGCCCGATATCCTGCCGTCCTGGTACGTACACCAAATGGAGCGCAATCGCCAGCTGATCGACTTGGTCGAAGCGAGGCGAAACGGCGACACTCCCGGGCGCTTGAACGAGTGGTTGGTGAATCAGGACAAGACGGCCGATCCGGAGTTTCGGGACATGCTGCGCCAGTTCAAAGGACGCGTCGGCGACCTGCTCCTGACGATCGACCGGCTGGCAACCGCCGAGCAGCGGCGCCACGTCATCGCCAAGCTCGACGATCTCGCCAAGACCGTCCACGGGCTCAGCCGCACCTAGCAGGATGTTGAAAACATCCTGACTCCTTGTTTGCCATCAGGCGTGCTTTGCCCCATCGTTCTGGCACGACACCATGTCAGCGGATGACCCGTTTGGCCAGAACCGCCGAAGCGGCATCCCGTACTTCCGCATCCACATCCGCTCGTGCAACCCGAACCATCGTCGATTCGACCGAAGGCGCGTCGAATTCACCGATGGCCAGAACCGCGCGGAGTCTCGTCCGGCGATCGGAGTGTGAGAGCAGCTGCTCGAGCACGTCGAGGGCCCGCACGTCCTTGAGGCGCCCCAATTCCTCCACGGTGTTCTCCTGCGCCGAGTCGGAAAAATGCAGATCGAGGTCGGGGAAGGTTTCGGCGGGAGACGGGAGCGTATCCAACTCGGTCGTGACCCGAGAGCGATGCCTCTGTTCGATCTGTCTGGCCAGCGCCTGAATCAGCGCTTCCGTCCGGTCCATACGGGAATCGGTCCATCCGCGCACGAGGTCGCCGAGAAAATACACATACGGATTGGTCTGAAACTTTTCCACGACTTCCACATAGGGAGCGCTCACCAACTCCGCATACGAGGGCGACTCGTGGATGCGGACAGTCCACACCGGTCCTTGGGACGGCTGGTCGAGTATTATCGTGCACCGGATCTCCGTTCCGGCCAGATCGATCGTGATGGGGCGGCCCCGCTCTTCGCGATAATCCACCCGCAGAATCAGATCGTGCGGATGCCCCGGGTCTTGCGTCACTTCGAATCCCGCCGACGCCAGCTTCATCCTCAGAGCGGGTCCGATGCCGAACGACACTCTTCCTCGAGACCGCCAGGTACTCGAGGCGACATCCAGATAGACGACGAGGTGGCGCGGGGAGACGTTCGAGACCCCTGCTCCCTGTGCTGAAGCGTCCGCACGCGCATGGGAAGCCGCGAGGAGGTCGAAAAAGCAGAGGAACGTGAGCAAGACAATTCGCATCATCGGGGGATTCCGCCTGAGAGAGACCGGACCAGATGGTACGTGGAGACTCGACGAGCGTCAAGCCGCCCAGGGGTTTACCCAGTGCTGGAAGACACCCTAGTCACCTACAGTGATTTCTCATGAGGAGCGAAATACGGGATTTCATGCGGATGTGCGAACGGCTGATCAGCCTTGCGGTTCAGACGCAGGAGTTATCGCAGGACGAATGCGACATCGTCAGCTATTACGCCAAGGAGCTTCACGACACCACTCATCCGCTCTGCAGCAAACATGACCAACCCTGCGATTCCTCCGTGTCATCGAGCTGACCTCGCTGCCGCCCCGGCACAATCAACAACCGACTTTCTTCAAACGTCAAGCAGACGGTCAAGAAACGGCCGTTGCCCGGGCAATAATTTGCGGCGGGCGTCCTCCAACTCGAACCATGCGGCCCGATCGATTTCAGGAAATTGCCGGATCTTGCCGGACCGCGGAGGCCATTCAAGCTCAAACGTATTGCTCGCGACCGATGCGGCATCGGCGTCTCCCTCCACCGCGTAGGCCGTAACGGCTTTTCCGCCCGGCTGCTTCAACGTACCCAGGGCCCGAAACGGACCTTGGAGCATCAAGCCGGTTTCCTCGGTGAATTCCCGCCGCCCCGCGGCGAGCGGATCCTCCTCGGGATCGTACTCGCCCTTGGGAATCGACCAAGCTCCGTCGTCCTTGCGAGCCCAAAACGGGCCTCCCGGGTGCGCGAGAAAAACCTGAACCCCGGCGGCACATCTCCGGTACAAGAGAATGCCTGCGCTGGTCTTGGAGGCCTTCAACCGGCGTGTCACAACTGACGCTCTGGATGCAACGTGCAGTGGATCCTGCGCTCCCTCGGTCCGTCCAATTCGACCAGCATCAGCGATTGCCATGTGCCGAGCGCGAGCTCCCCCGACGACACCGGAACGGTCAGCGACGGCCCGAGTATGGATGCCGCCATGTGCGACCAGGCATGCGACGGGTCATGGGCATGGCGAAAACGAATACGGGGAATCAATTGCTCGATGATCTGGAGAAAATCTTCTTCCGTCCCCTCACCGATCTCTCCGGTCGTCAACGCAGCCGTGGTATGGCCGACGAAGAGGCAACACAGACCTTCCTTCATCTTGGCCTGACGGATAATCGCCGCCACCCGCTCGGTCAGATCCACGACCTCTTTCGTCGTCGTGGTACGGACATGAAGAATTTCACCCATGGTCCAAGCTTCCCGGTCCTTCCTACCGATTTGCACACCGATTTTTTGCGCCACCGTCCGGAACACAGGGGGGCGATTCCTGACCGGCGGAAAAGCCCGACGCGGGGCGGCCCGTCTGGTCGGCTTGCATGGCCCGTATCGCCTCAAGGTTCTTTTGTTCGTTGCTTCCCGATTCCACGTCCATCTTTTCCGCCGGCGGCCCGATCATGATCACCCCGCAGCCGGAAAACAGCACGGACAGGACCAGAGCCATAGAGACTCCGGCGAAGGTTCCGAATCGCATCATGCCTGGCATCGGGTCTCTCCTCTTTCTACCAATCGGCTCCAAGTCGATCGATGACGATCTGATGGACCGCCGCGTACGGCCCCAGCGAGGCCAGATACAGGGCGGTTTCCGCCACGTCGAACGGATCGATTTTCTCGCTGCGCAGGATCTCCTCGGGGGACGCGTCCACCAATTCGTCCGCGACCCCGCCCGGACAGATCGCGCTGACTTTGATGCCGTACTGACGGCCCTCATCGGCCAACGCCTTCGTCAGGGCCATGACGCCGTGCTTGGAAGCGCTGTACGCGCCGGTGCCCGACCAGGCCTGTAGCCCCGCCACGCTGGAAATGTTGATGATCATCCCCCCGCGTTGCTGTTTCATCCGGTTGAAACCGGCCCGGCAACAGAAGAATGTTCCCCTCAGGTTGACGTTCATGACCTCGTCGAAGGCCTTCGTCGTCGTATCGGCCAGCCGGCCGCCGCCGCCGATCCCCGCATTGTTCACCAGCAGATCGACACGGCCCCACCGCTTGACCGTCTCGGCCAGCAGCGCCTCGACTTGGGATTCCACGGACACGTCGGTTTGAATCGCGCAGGCCTCTCCGCCGGATCGAGCGATCGAGGCCACGGTTTCCTCACAACGTGCCACTCTCCTCGCCGCCACCGCCACCTTGGCCCCCTCGCGGCCAAACCGCAGCGCGATCGCCTTCCCGATCCCGCTGCTGCTGCCCGTGACGATCGCCACTTTGCCCTTCAGCCGCAACATGGTTCACTTCACGCCGACGACCATGCCGTCCGGACCGGCCAGACGCTCCGCCTTCGTCCGTTTGAATCCGACCTCCTTCATCCATTTGCGGCAGTCCGCCCCGGTGAAGTCGAAACCTCCGGAAGTCTCGATCAGCATGTTCAAGCTCATCAGCAAGCCGAAGGCGTTCGTCTTCCTCGCGTCGTCGATCAGGGCTTCGTGCACGATCAACGCACCGCCGGGCGGCAACGCCTCATAGGCCTTCCGCAACAGCATCATCTTCTCGTCCAGATTCCAGTCGTGCAGGATATGTCCCATGATCAGGACATCGGTCCGAGGCAGCGGATCTTTGAAAAAATCACCCGCATGGAACCGCAGCCTCCGATCGAGGCCTTTGCCCTTCACGTAGGCGTCGAACACCGGCTGCACGACCGGCAAATCCATGCCTGCACCGGTGAGATGCTTGTGGGCCAGAGCGATTTCTCCGGCCACGCCGCCCTGCGCACAGCCGACGTCGACGAACGTCCGGTACCGCTTCCAGGGAAACTTTTTCGCGATGACCTTGGCGGTTCCGAGGCTGAGACCGGTCATCGCCTTGAGAAAGTTCTCGAGCCGACGCGGGTCGGCATAAAGGGTTCCGAAAAAGTCCTCCCCCGTCTTGGCTTCATTCTGCGGTTGGCCGGTGCGCAGTCCCTCGGTCAAGGCGCCCCAGAACCGGTAAAGACGGGCATTGGCCATTTCCAGAATGCCGCCGAGGTATGACGGTTTCGTCCGATCGAGAAAGAGCGCGGTCTCAGCCGTATTGGCATACCGCGTCCCGGAGCGCTTGAGGAAACCCAGCGCCACCAGCGCGTCGAAAAAATCCCTGGCGCTTCGCTGATGAAGGCCGAGCTTTGTTCGTAGCGCCTCTCCTTCCAGGGAGCCTCTCCGAAGCTCGGTAAAGAGTCCCAGTTCCACGGCGCTCAGCAGCGCCTTCGAAGCCCAAAACCCGACCCCGATCTCCATGATCTTCGCAGGACTGACCCGATGAGGCGCCATTCTCCTCCCTTTCTTCTTCAGAGTGGACGAACCGATGTGCGAAACGTCCCGACCGTCCTTAGGGATCGGCACACCGGCGCCGGCAAGGCGGGCATGCCTCGATCGTCACGCCAACCCGTGCTGTTCGCGGCCGATCCGGCCGTCATATTGATTTGTGGACTTGAACAATTCGAACCGGCCGTCCATGGCATACCGGGCCATGCGCGTCCGCAAGATCTCCATTTCGGCAGCTGAGAGGGGACTGAACCGGCGGGCGATATCCAGGTTCTGCCGAAGGACCTGTTTGGAATCCATTCCGCTCACGAGGGACGAAATCGGCAGGGTCAATACATAGCGCAGCGCCTCTTCGGGCGACAGAATGCCTTGTTTGATCGGTTCGGCGCTTCCGCTCAGGCTTTTCATACCGAGGGGGGCAATGCCGCGTTGATTCAGCACCGGAAGGACTTCCTGTTCGAAACTTCGGTAGCTTGCGTCGAAAACGTTCAACGGCAGCTGACAGGTGTCGAACGGAAAGTCGTGCGACAGCATTTTCAGATGGATGCGAGGGTGCTTGTGGCCGGTGAATCCGATAAACCGCACCTTACCATCCCGCTTGGCCTGGAGCAGGGCTTCGGCGGCGCCTCCCTCGGCAAAATGCCGGTCCGGATCGTCGTCATACACGACTTCGTGGATCTGCCAGAGGTCGAGATAATCCGTCTTGAGGCGGCGCAGGGACTCCTCCAGCTGCTGCATCGCCACGTGCTTGTCCCGTCCGTGCGAGCAGACCTTGGTCATCAGGACGACTCGGTGCCTACGTCCTTGGAGCCCTTTGCCCATCAGCTCCTCGGACCGCCCCCTATGGTACTCCCAGGCATTGTCCAGGAAGTTGATCCCGCTGTCGATCGCCTCATGCAGGAGCCGGATGGCCTCCGTATCGTCCTCGACGCGACCCAGATGGGCCCCTCCGAAGCACAGCACGGAGACCTTGAGGCCGGTTCGGCCCAGCTGGCGCATGGGCATGTCCCCTTCCGACGGACCGGCCTGCGCCGGTTCGCCGTCAACCAGGTCGGCGAGCCGACCGGCACCGCCCAAAACGAGCGCCGAGCCCGCGGCCCCGAGCATCCGGAGGAGTTGCCGTCGATTGAATCCATCGCCGCCGGTCTGACGCATCATCTCACCTCGGGGTTTGCTGAAAAGCAGCAGACAACGGACGCTGTCAAGACAATGGGGACCCGATACTACGCCCGCTGGGATCGCTCAGGCAAGCCGCGCACGGCCTCGCTTCTCTGTCGGTCACTACACGTGGTATTTATGCGACGTTCGTGGACTGGCAACCGCAATCGCTGGACACAATCAAGCGATCCCTCGACAGCATAGAGAGCATGAACCACTGGAAACTTCACACAAAAGCACTTTGCGGCCCATGCGGGCCATTCCGGTACGGCGATTGCGTAGGTCACACCCCGGCAAAGGAGGCCATATGCGCGACGTCACCGTATGGGCAGCATGGTATCTCTTTCTTCTGGCGGTTCCCCTGTTCATCGTCGCCTCGCTGGTGCGCGAGCAATTGCTCCACCGCCGATCAGCCCGGCGGGCAGGCTTATTGAAACCCTCATAGGCTTCGGGGCGTCCCATCGCCCTGACTTCGTTCTCTTCCGACTCTAACGAGCGAACTGACCCACGACCGCGGCGGCCATACCGTCGCCTTTTCTAGGCGCTTTGCCGCGTCACTCCGCTGCGGCTCTGGACGACAGAGGAGCAGCAAGCTCTTCAAGCGGTCGCCCTTCGGCCGGTACTCCCAGCCATAGTTCTGCCGCCGCTCCCGCGAGCATCATGCCGGCCCCCAGCAGATAACCGTAATACACGCTGGTCACCGAGGATTCGATCATCTTACCGTACATCCAAGGCGCCAGAACGCCGGCCCCCTGGGCGATCATGAAGAAAAAGGCGATCGCCATCGCGCGGATTTCCATCGGAAAGATTTCGCTGACCGTCAAGTAGGCGGCGCTGGCCCCGGCCGATGCAAAGAAAAAAATCATCGACCAGATCAGCATGTGCGTCGACAGCGTGAAGGCTCCTTGTTCGAACAAATAGCCGGTCAAGCCCAAGAGCAGGCCGGCCAATGCGTAGGTCAGGGTGATCATGGGTTTTCGGCCGATCGTGTCGAAAAACCGCCCGAGCAAGAGGGGACCGAGAAAGTTGCCGAGCGCGAAGGGAAGCACGTACCAGCCGACCCGGCTGGCCGGCACGGCGTAGTGCTTCGTGAGAAGGAGCGGGTAGGTGAACGAAACCGCGTTGTACATGAAGGATTGGGTCACCATGAGGGCGATCCCGAGCGTCGTTCGCCTGGGATAGGACCCGAACAGCTCCCGCGCCACGGTCATCGGAGTGGCATGGGGCCTCGGGTGCACGATGAGCGTCCCTTGAGGATCCGGCAGTGTTCCCTGCTCCTGGGCGACCTGTTTCTCGATGTCGGAAACGACCGACTCCGCTTCCGGAACCCGGCCGTGAGTCATGAGCCAGCGGGGGCTTTCGGGAATCATCCGGCGGACCAGCGCCACCCCCACCCCGATCACGCCTCCGAAGAGAAAACAGAGGCGCCACCCGAGATATTCGGGGAACAGAGCCGGATCCAGCAGGACAAGGGTCAAGAGGGCGCCCCCGGCGGATCCCAGCCACCAGCTGCCGTTGATCGCCAGATCCGTATGGCCCCGGCGTGACGCCGGAATCAGCTCATCGATGGCCGAATTGATCGCCGCATACTCCCCGCCGATGGCGGCGCCGGTCAGAAAGCGGAACACCATGAAACTCGGCAGGTTCCACGAGAAGGCGGTCAGCACGGTGGCGCCCAGATACAGCATCAGCGTGATCATGAACCATTTTTTTCGCCCCTGCTGGTCCGTGAGATACGCGAAGAGGAGCGCCCCGAGCACGGAGCCGAAGAGATAGGCCGAGGCCGTCAACCCGACCTGGGATTCGGTGAGATGCAACGTCGTCGCGCTCGTCAACATCGGACCGATCGACGCGACGATCGAGACTTCCAGCCCGTCAAGGAGCCAGGTCACGCCCAGCGCGGTAACCACCAGCCAATGCCAGCGCGACCACGGAAGACGGTCCAACCGCTGGGGGATATTGGTGGTGAGGGCGGCTGGTTCGGCCGGCATGACCTCCTACCACCCCAACTGCCAGCGATGTCCGTTGCGTTCCACGACGGCATCGGCTTCCTTCGGCCCCCAGGAGCCGGCGGTGTAGAAGTGCACATCGTGTTTGCCGGCCAGCAACGGATCGTAGAGCCGCCAGGCGGTTTCCGTGAAATCCGCGCTCACGAACAGGGTCTGATCGCCGATCATGACGTCGCGGAGCAATGTTTCATAGGCATCGGGCAATTCGCCCCCGAACGCCCTGCCGTAGTCGAACTGCAGCGACTGAGACGTGAAACTCAGCGGTCTGGCCGGCGTCTTGACCGAGAAGCACAGGGCGAATCCCTCGTTGGGCTGCAGGGTGATCAGCAGCCGGTTGGAATCCAGGCTTTCGGGCTCGAGCGTTCGGAAGACCTGAAAGGGCGCGGGACGGAAGGTGACGGCTACCTGCGTGAGTTTGCGGGGCAGCCGTTTGCCGGTCCGCAGATAGAACGGCACACCCCGCCATCGCCAGTTGTGGATGTCCATCTTGATCGCCACGAACGTTTCCGTCGTCGAGTCCGGCGACACGCCCTGTTCCTGCCGATAGCCCGGGATCACGCGGCCGGCCACATTCCACGCGGTGTACTGACCGAAGGCGACGTCCTGCGGATCGATCGGGTCGATGGACTGGAGGACTTTCAGCTTTTCGACCTGGATTGCCGCCGCATCGAAAGAGACCGGCACTTCCATGGCCACGACGGTCATCAGCTGTGTCAGATGATTTTGCACCATGTCGCGCAGAGCCCCTGCTTCCTGATAGTAGCTTCCGCGGTGCTCCACTCCGAGGTCTTCGGCAACCGTGATCTGCACGCTTTCGACCATGTCCCGATTCCACAGGGTCTCGAAAATCGGGTTTGCGAATCGAAACGCCAGCAGATTTTGGACCGTTTCTTTCCCGAGATAATGGTCGATCCGGTAGATTTGCGACTCACCCAAATGGCGGTGCAGCAGCGCGTTGAGAGCCTGCGCCGACGAAAAATCGTGGCCGAAGGGCTTCTCGAACACGACGCGCACCCATCCGTCGCTCTTGAGCAGGCCGGCCTGATCCAGCCGTTCGACGGTGGATGGTACGGTGGTGGGTGGAAGCGCCAGATAAAAGATGCGGTTCGCCGGCTTGCGGCCGGCGCCTTCCAGCCTGGTCAGCAGAGCCGCCAACGCCTCGTAGTCCTCCAGCGAGCCTCCGTGCACCGTCAGATAATGCAGATGGTCGTCGCACCACCGCCGCAAATCCGACGAGTCGGGCGCGCCGGAATTCCGCAGACCTTCGTAGACCCACAAGCGGAAGGCGTCCTCGCTCATCTCCGGCATGGCGGCGCCGACGATGAGCGTGTTCTGCTTGTCCAGTTCACCCAACGTACGCAGATGAAAGAGGGCCGGCATCAGCTTCCGGCGAGTCAGGTCTCCGGTCGCCCCGAGAATCACAAAGACATGCGGCTCGACCGATTTTTCCGCCATGCGGACCTCCGTGACATCCGTCCGGGACCATTCGCGACCCGGCTTCGTATGACACTACGATCCGCCCACGGCGGGCGTCAACCCTTCGTCATCCGGCCATCGCCGGCCAAAAGACGTTCGGACGGGGAGCGAGGAGGAGGGACGGTCCGTCGAAAGACAGGAGCTCAGGTGAGGCCGCGCAGAGTGCTAGCTCTTGGATGGTCCGTGCTTCTTCTTGACCTTCTCCGATATGAGTCTGGTGAGGCGCTCGGCGATCTGGGGACTTGCCGTCAATTCAACGCCGAATTCCATGCCCTTGACCCATTGCACGACAGCCCGGTCGATCAACAGCGGCTCACGGTCTCCCGGAAAAAACAACTGCAGTCCGAGCGTCATGCCGGTCGAAACATGCACGTCGCCGGAAATGGAGCCCCCCGTCAGCGACAGGTCCTTCAACATGCCTTCCCCCACCACCTCTTTGCCGCGAAACCGCACCGGCACCGAGTCTTTGAACCGTTGATTCTTTCGCAATCCGAAGCCAGCCATCGTCCGTCCTTTCGTTGCGAATCAGTTCTTCTTGTTGATGACCGCGTGGATGGTGGCGATCAATTCGTCCGGTTTGACCGGTTTCTGCAGAAAGGCGGCCGCACCGTGTTCGAGCGCCTTGCTCTCCGTCGCCTTCGCTTCCATCGCCGTCACCACGATCACGGGAATATCCGAGAGGAGCCTGTTGGCCTTGAGACGTTCCAGTACGATGAACCCGTCCCCTCCCGGCAAGCCCAAGTCCAAAAGGACCGCATGAGGGCGCTGCTTGCGGGCCTCACTCATCGCATTGACCGCGTCGGCGGCCCAGACGGGGCGGAACCCCCCGGACCGCAATATCGCGCTGAGGACCTGCCACGTCTCGACATGGTCGTCGACAATGAGAATTTTCTGTTCCACGTCCCTGCTCCTTGATCGCTAAGAGCCCACGGCAACGGACCCGGCCTCCAATGTAACTCTGCGCACCGACACGGTTCGTGCGCATGGAGCCGGCACACACAATCTGAGGATTACAGGACGGGAGGCGGACGGGAGGCGAGGTCGAAGGACACGATGTCGCGCACGAGACGCTGAACGACCGAAGGCGGAGCCCGGAACCCTATTCGAGGTCCGGCGAGGACGATACGATCGCTGACCTGATGATCCGACGAACTCGAACCGGCGAAGTCCTCCGACGGATCGACCTCCTCTCCGTCCACCATCGGCTGGGTCCAGGATACCGGTACGTTCTCGTTGGAGAGGGTGAGACCGACGACAAAGGAGATGATACCCAACGCCAGAACGCTGGCGCTGAGCCAGGTCAAAGCCCTATGCCGAGGAAACAGTCGCCGGCCCGACATGGGGCCATTCTAAAAATACGTGTAATAAAAGGCAAGGATTTCTCAGAGGATAGCCTGCTCCCAATTACTCCCGAAACAACCGAACTGAGACTTTGCGCCCTTTGATTCTCGTTCGGCTCAGCGCCTCCACCACGTCCTGCACGATCGTTTCAGGCACGTCGACGATCGAAAAGCGCTCCTCGATCTCGATCGCCCCGATCACCTTGGCATTCACCCGTGCCTCATTGGCGATCGCGCCGACCAAATCACCCGGTCTGATCCCGGCCTCACGGCCGGCTCCGACGTATACCCGGGACAAGCCCGGCTGTCGGACCGGAGGACCGGATCTCGGCCCCCTGCGAAGCTCGGCTCCGCGCGGCGACTCGTGATGCGCGCGACCGCCGGGACGCCCTTCCCGATCTCGGGTTCTCACATTCGAAAACACCGGAGCGGGGATGTCCTGTTCCGGCCGCTCGCCACCCTGCGCCCTGAATACCAATCTCAAGGCGGCGGCCGCCACCTTCGCCGGATCGCTCGCGGCGGCCAGGTCCTCGACGACCCCGTGGAACTGGTCCAAATCTCCCGCCTGCAGGACTTCCCGCACGGCGGCCTTGGCCCGCTCCATCCGTTTCGCGCGCAGCGCAGCGGCGGTCGGGATCGGCAGGACGATGACCTGGCCTTTCGTGTGCTGTTCGATGGTCCGTAACAATCGCTGTTCGCGGGGATCGAGGATCGTGACGGCCGCGCCTTCGCGTCCGGCGCGACCGGTTCGGCCGATGCGGTGGACGTAGACCTCGGCGGACGACGGCAGATCAACGTTGATGACGTGGGAGACGTGCGGGATATCCAGCCCGCGCGCAGCCACGTCGGTCGCGACCAGCAGCTCCGTTTGACCTCCCCGAAACGCCTGCATCACGCGGTCGCGCTGGGCCTGACTCATCCCGCCATGAATCGCCTCTGCCCGATAGCCCCGTCCGTTCAACATCGACGTGACTTCGTCGACTTCGAGCCTGGTCCGGCAGAAGACCAGGGCTGAGGTCGGCCCCGTCACGTCGAGCACCCGCGCGAGCGCCGCATTCCGGTGCGGTCTGGCCACGATGTAGGCCGTCTGCTGGACGCGCGGGGCGCTCCCCGGCTTGACCGGCTCCTTCGCAATCGCAATTTCGACGGGATTCCGGAGATGCCGGTGTACGATCGCCTTGATGCGTGGCGGCATGGTGGCGGAAAACAGCGCCGTCTGCCTGGTCTCGGGAAGGTGTCCGAAGATGGCCTCAAGGTCGTCGGCGAAACCCATGTCGAGCATTTCGTCCGCTTCGTCCAAGACCACGATCCGGACGTGCCCCAGCAATTTCGGCTGCCGGCGAAGATGATCCAGCATCCGTCCCGGAGTGGCCACCACGAGATCGACGCCGCGCCTAAGCGCATGAAGCTGGGCCCCGATGGCCTGACCTCCGTACACCGGCAGTACTGTCGTCCGCAGCTCGCGGCCGTACCGCTGCACCGCCTGGCCGACCTGGATGGCCAGCTCTCGCGTCGGCACGAGCACCAGTGCGGCCGGCCGGGGCCCGCCCTCGTGGGCGATTCGTTGCAATACCGGCAGCGTGAACGCCGCCGTCTTGCCCGTTCCGGTCGCAGCCTGCCCGAGAAGATCTCGTCCGGCGAGCAACGGAGGGATCGCTTCCCGCTGGATCGGCGTGGGTTCCTCGTACCCCAAGGTTTCGAGCGTGGCCAACAGCGACGCTTCGAGGCCGAGCGCGGCGAAACCCGGCGAAAACCCCGTGGCCGTATGGTCCGCGGGAGGATGAGTCTGGTCAATCTTCATGAGAGTTGACGATGCCTTTCCGGTTCATAACCATTGGACATGGCACACGCTCGCGCTCCCGGTTTTTCCCCCGGCGCCCCTCGGCCGTGCCTCTCCCCGCAGGGGAACCGTCGTCAATCGGCCATTCCGGCCGGCCAGAGCGACTCCAACTCGGGAAACTTTGCACGATAATCGGCGTGGCTCGCCCGGATGACTTTGAGCGCCTCGTCCCGGTCATAGACACTGGTGATTTCCACTTTATGCTGCACGGAGCCCGGGGCCTGCTTGTACGTGAGAAAATAGTGCTGCAGGCGGTCGATCAACGACACAGGCACATCCCCGATATCCTTGAAACTCCCATAGGCGGCATCCTCCTTCATCACGGCGATGATCTTGTCGTCGGCCTCTCCGCCGTCCGCCATGCTGAACCCTCCGATGGGAATCGCCGTCAACAGAATGTCGCTGTGGGGGATCGTCTTCTCCGTCAGGACGCAGATGTCGAGCGGATCACGGTCGCCGACCATGCCCTTCCGCCGCGCCCGCTTCGAGAAGAGCCCGGCCACCTTGTCGCCGCAATAGGTTTGCGGGACGAGCCCGTAATAGACGGGACAGAAATTGGAGAACCGCTGCGGGCGGTCGACTTTCAGAAATCCGCTTTCCTTGTCCACCTCATACTTCACCGTGTCCGTCGGCACGATCTCAATATAGGCGGTCACGACCTCCGGCGCTCGCTCCCCGATGGAAACCCCGTGCCAGGGATGCGCCTTGAACATCAGACTCATCAGCCGTTGTATCGGATCTCCTCCCGCACGTCTCATCTCTCACGCCTCCTGGATAATGTCGCTGTTGAGCCGTTCATCGAGCCCCCTAATTCTCTCCTGTCGCCTTCGAACCCTCCCACCTTCTTCCATGTTCTTCTCTTTTCCATTTGCCCCAAAGCTGATTGAGAAACGCTCCTGCGGGTGGCACAGACCCGACGCCCGTCGCCCGTAGCGGAAGGGCCCCACTGGGGGATGGGTGGAGCGACGACGCATGGGCTGGGTCGATGACAGGACCCGCATCATCTTATTCTTTCGGTTCTTCAATCGGCCCGGCCCATTCGCCTTTGGCCAGCGTGACTTCCTGATATCCGCCGTCCGGCCATTGAAATTGTCCCGCTTCATCCACGAGAACGATGAACGGATCGGCCTCGTGAATCTGTCCTCGAAACCAGTACCAGCCGGCTTTCGTCGGCTTCACCTTGCTCCAGTGATATTGCGTCATGCCACTCCTGTATAGTCTCCGCTTCTGATACAGTTTCGCCCGTACGGGGGACTGACCCTATCATGACTCGACTTCCAATAGAAGATGTCCTGCCTGCCCTACGCGATGCCCTCGCGACCGGCATGACCGCGCTGTTGACCGCCTCCCCCGGCGCCGGAAAGACGACGGGCGTGCCGCCGGCTCTGCTCGCTGCTCCGTGGCTGACGGGCAAGAAGCTGCTGCTGCTGGAACCCCGCCGGCTCGCCGCGCGCGCCGCGGCCCATCGCATGGCCCTGTCGCTGGGGCAGCCGGTCGGCGGCATCGTCGGCTATCGCACACGCCTCGACACCAAAGTCGGCCCGACGACCCGTATTGAGGTCGTCACGGAAGGCATTTTGTCCAGGTTGCTCTTACATGATCCGTCGCTCGCCGACTATGGGATCGTCATCTTCGACGAGTTTCATGAGCGGAGCCTGCAGGCCGATGCCGGCTTGGCCCTCTGCCTGGAATCCCAGCGGCTCTTCCGTCCGGATCTCCGGCTTCTGATCATGTCGGCTACGCTCGAGTGCGGACCGATCAGCGAGTTGCTCGGCGGCGCGCCGGTCCTGGTCTGCGAAGGCCGGCTGTTTCCGGTGGAAACCCGCTATCTCGATCTCCCGCTCGCCGGCCGGCTCGAGACCGCCGTCGTCCGGACGATCCGCCGATCGCTGGCGCAGGACCGGGGCAGCCTGCTGGTGTTTCTTCCGGGCATGGCCGAAATCCGACGGGTCGAACGCCTGTTGCAGGACGCCCATCTCGATGCGGGCATTCGCATCGCACCGCTGCACGGCGACCTGCCGCAAGCGGCGCAGGACGAAGCCATCGCCCCGTCCGAACCGGGCACGAGAAAGGTCGTGCTGGCCACGTCCATCGCGGAGACCAGCCTGACGATCGACGGGGTGCGGGTGGTGATCGACGCGGGCCTGTCACGCATCCCCCGCTTCGATCCGCGCACGGGCTTGACCGGACTCGACACGGTGCGGGTGACACAGGACTCGGCGGATCAACGCCGGGGCCGGGCGGGCCGGCTCGAACCGGGGGTCTGCTACCGCCTCTGGGCCGAGAAGGAACAAGGGACGCTGGCCGCGCGCAGGCCGCCGGAAATCCTGGAGGCAGATCTGGCGCCCTTGATCCTGGAATTGGCCGAATGGGGCGCGAACGACACGTCCGAGTTACGCTGGCTGACCGCCCCTCCTCCGGCGGCCGTCGCTCAAGCCAGGGATCTCCTGACTCGTCTGGAAGCCCTGGACAGGGCCGGATCCATCACGGCGCACGGCCGAAGCATGGCCGGCCTGGCGATGCATCCGCGTCTCGCTCACATGTTGATCAAGGCCGACCTGTTCGAGTTGACCGACCTGGCCTGCGACATCGCCGCCTTGCTGGGTGAGCGCGACATTGTGCGTGCGCCGGCCGGACGGCGCCAAGCCGACTTGCGGCTCAGGCTCGATATCCTATGGGGTCACGACGGCTCGACAGGCGAGGCGACAGCCGATCAGGCAGCGTGCCGGCGGGTCAAACACACCGCCGACCTCTATCGGCGCCGGTGTGGCAATGCCGCGAAGAGGCGCGGCGGCATCTCACCTGATCCGGGTTCCGCCGGTCTGTTGCTCGCGCTCGCCTATCCGGACCGAATCGCCCAACGACAACCGCACGGCGAGAGTCGCTATCTGCTTGCCAACGGACGCGGCGCACTGTTCGGCAATCCGGATCCGCTGGCCTCGGAGCCCTACCTTGTGATCGCCGATCTCGACGCCGGCACACAATGGGCCAGAATCGATCTGGCGGCTCCCATCGCCCGGAGCGATATCGAAGCGCTCTTCGCCGATCAGATCGAAGAGGTCGAGGATGTCGCCTGGGATGAACGGACCGGGAGCGTCCGTGCCGTCAGACGACGCCGGTTCGGGGCGTTGACGCTGTCGGAACAAGCCTTGTCGAACCCCGATCCGGCCATGATCGCCAGCGCCCTGTCCATCGGTCTTCGCCGGGCCGGGCTGTCGACGCTGAATTGGACGCCGGAGTTGCGGCAGTGGCAGGCCCGAATTCGCTTCCTCAAAACGGTCGACGGCCCGGATTCCCACTGGCCCGATCTTTCGGACGAGGCCTTGCTCAAGACGATGGACGAATGGCTCGAGCCGTTTCTTGCGGGCATCACGACATTGGAGCGGGTCAAACGGATGGATCTCGCTCCGGCACTGCAGGCCAGACTCAGTCGCGATCAACAACAGCAATTGGACCGGCGAGCCCCCACACACCTGGGGGTTCCCAGCGGATCGAGGCTGCGTCTCGACTATGACCAACCGGAGGGGCCGGTGCTGGCGGTGCGGCTGCAAGAAATGTTCGGCTGCACGGATACGCCGAAAGTCGCGGACGGCAAGGTCCCGGTGCTGTTGCATCTGCTCTCGCCGGCCAAACGACCGGTTCAAGTCACGAAGGATCTGGCCGGCTTCTGGGCCAATACCTACCGCGACGTGCGCAAAGATCTCCGTGGTCGCTACCCCAAACACCATTGGCCGGAAGATCCGCTCCTCGCGGCCCCTACAGCCAGAACGAAACGTCCGGGCCGATGATGCGTCCCGATCACTCCCGGCGGACGTCGGCAGATCCGCCATTCGACAGGAGCTGACGCACACGCCCGTGCCAACACTTTGGTAGGGCTAGACCCTGGCGTTCCTTCCATCATATGGTGCGGGCCATGCGTACGCTCCTGAAATCGGCCGCAATCGTCGTCTGCTGCTCCGCTCCATCGATGGCACAAGTCCAGGAGCCGTTGCCGCCGCCGACCTTCACCATTCCCTTCGACGACGTCGACGAGGCCCAGCTCCAAGCGGAAGTTTCCAAGCAGGTCGCGACCTTTCTCCAGACCGTCCGCTCCCATCGGGGCAAGGACAAAACAGCACTGCGAACCTCCGTCGCTGGCGACGTGCGCGACGACGACCAGGGCAAGCTCATCTATCTGCGCAACATCGGCGATCATGGCGTGCTGGAAGGCTACGAATTCAGCTTGGACGCGTTGGCCCGCGGCCAGTACGTGCTCTTGCAGCGCCCGCTCAACGGCCTCAACGAATTCATCGGCTACTATCTGGCGGTGAAACGAACGCTGACGGAAACCTATGGAGTCCCGGCTGACGATCAAGTCGTCTGGGACAACGACCTGTACCAACCGTTGCCCGATTATTGGGGCGTCGCAGTGATGATCGGCCATCTCCGTTACCATGCAGCCTGGGAGACCGCCGACGGTACGGTGACCCTGGAATTGATGGGTGACCGGCACAGCCGTCTCTCCGTGGACTACCGCATTCGTGATGCCGGCGCACTCACCTGACCTGAATAGGACTCGCCCCCTGCCACGTCCGCCGCATGCCGCCTCTTGACCCGGCGCTCCCAGTTGGGCATCTTCATTAGCAGGCTGTTGACAAAGTCCGCCAGCAGCGTTCTCGCGTCGCTCAGAGACTCAACGTACGGCCTGGGCAAACGCCTGTTCTGACAGGCGGCGGGTGGGTGGAAACAGTGTACGATTCGCCTCAAGACACTGGGCGCTCACCGACTCGCGCCCGTCCGCAAGCGTGGCGCTCATTATTCTTCGCGCCGCGGACCTCGCTGCGGCCTTGCTGGACGGCCTTTCTGAACAGCCTGCGGGGCATGCAGATGCACTCGTGATCCCGGAGATGAAGCCATTGCCAAGATCATCACAGAGTTTGTCAATAGACTGTTAGATTTCGGAGGATTCAATGGCCGTTGAATCAGTCATGCTGCAGCTGGGGATGCCCGCTCCCGTCTTTCGGCTCCGGGACGTCGCATCGGGACAGTGGTGGACGCTGGAATCGTTTGAGAGACAGGACGCTCTGTTGATCATGTTCATCTGCCGCCACTGCCCCTACGTCCAACATGTGGAGGGAGAGTTGGCTCGTATCGGACGCGACTATCGCGAGCGCAGTCTCGGCATCTTGGCCGTCAGCAGCAATGATTCGAACCGATATCCCGACGATGCTCCCCCGCGCCTCAAGGAAATGGCCGATCGGTTGGGTTTCACGTTTCCGTTCTGCTTCGACGAGACCCAGGAAACGGCCAAAGCCTACAAAGCCGCCTGCACGCCGGATTTTTACCTGTTCGATCGCGAGCGCAAGCTGGTCTATCGGGGGCAGCTCGACGAGAGCCGGCCAAGCAACGGCAGGCAGGTGGACGGCCGGGATCTTCGCGCGGCGATCGAGGCGGTGTTGACGGGGCAACCGGTTGCCGGCTCTCAAAAACCCAGCATCGGTTGCAGCATCAAGTGGAAACCGGGCAACGAGCCGACCGGCTACGCCTGACGACTTCCGTCCTGCCCGAACTCCAAGGTCGCCGTCGAAACGATGCGGACATGACAACTGATCGTCTCTTGCAACTGGTCTTCGCAGCGGTGCTCCTCTGCTGCTCGGCCTGCGATAGTCCGTCGCAGACCGTTTCGGTGACCGCGGAAGATTACCGGTTCGTGCCGGACGTCTTGCGGGTGAAAGCCGGATCACCCTTTACGCTCGCGCTCTATAACGCCGGTCGCGAGGACCACGAATTCGTCAGCCCGATCTTGGCCTATAGCACCGAGAACGGTGGAGAGAGGATGAAGCTCGACACGTCTGCGCCGGGCCTTCTCAAGGCGGGACGTTCGCTGCGCTTCCTCGTCGCGGCGCCGCCGGGGACGTATGTCTATTCCTGCCGGCGCAAAGGCCATCCGAACATGACCGGAACCCTGATCGTTGAATAAAAAGGGGAGAAGCCGGGCTTCAGACGCTTCGCAGACGAGGATCCCGTGGTGGATCGGAGGTCCTGGATGCCTGGGCCTGCTGCCGTTCACGGACTTCTTGGAGACCGGCCTGAATCATGGCCAGATTCACGACCCACGAGACAAACCCCAGCACGAGCTGTTTGAAGTAGAACGGCAGGGCAAGCGGAGAATTCCAGAGCATATGCAGCACCACCGCCAGCCCGAAAATGCGGAGGAAGCGCGGATCGCGGAGCATCTCGATACTGAACGGTCGATCGCCTCGCACCCGCCACAAGGCCGCGCCGACCATGGCGGTCCAGAGGATATGGCCCCCCACGATGCTCAACACTCCCCGCAGGGTGATGTTGTCGAGCATCGCATCCGGTCCGTTCTGCATACCCAGCCGGAGCGCATAGCCCGCCGATTCGAAGGCCGAAAATCCAGCTCCCACGGCTGCCCCGAACAGCAGCCCGTTCAGGGTGTGGCGGTACTTCAACTTGTTGACGACGAGAAACAACGCGGCGGCTTTTCCGGTCTCTTCGATCAATCCGGCGTCCATCGCCCCCAGCCACGAATCGAGATGGGCCCATCGGAACAGGAACAAGGAAAGGATCAGCGAGGTAATGCCGCCGAACAGAAATAGCTTCACGACCTGATACAGCGACACGTTGCGCAGCACGTTCATTTCGTAGAAGAAAATCAGGAGCGAGACGGGGATCAGGAATGTGCCGGTCATGATCAATCCCGGCACCAAATTCACGTTCTGGAATTCATGGTAGGCAAAGACAAATCCCAGATAGGCAATCGCCGACAAGGTGAAGGTCTTGAAAAATACCCAGGGCTTCGGCCAAGCCGTGCTCACCGTCTCCAGCGGAGGCGTCGTCGAAGGCGTGCCGACCGTAAAATATTCTTCGATTTCGTCATCGGTCCGCGAGCGCAACACTTCCGAAAACATGTCTCGCGCATCGAACCCTTGGAGCTTTTCCACGCCGGCCACCGAGCTGATCCGATCGCTCAAGTCCCCGATCCAGCGCGAGGTGCCGGCGACCGAGTCGTGCCCCATCAATTGCCACAACGAGCGGCCGATCCGCAGCTGTTGTTTGGGAACGACCACCGTGTCGACGACACGGTGCCCGTCGAGGAACAGGACGCCTTGCAGCGAGCGGCATGACAACCGGCCTTCCTTCAGCACGAGCGTCACATGTCGCTCGGCGACGTCCTGGTCGTCGCTCAACACGTCGCAGAGACTGGACCGGCCGATCACGACATCTCCATCGTGAAGGGCGATTCGTTTCCCTTGATCGGGCCCTGAAATACAGATGAAAAACAATGAGGGAGGGGGCGTCGTGGACTGCAGGATGCACCTCACCACAACATGACGCGAACCGTTACGGAGGGTGCAGCATACACGACAATCGTGCCGACGTTCAAACAAGCCGGAGAACCCCTGATCTAGCCTCTCAACGTCGCAGTCGATCCACCCGGCGGCCTTGACGGGGCTTGACGATTGACTCTACCCTCATGATTCGACTGCGTAGGAGCCTGCGGTAGAATCATCGTCGTCCCGTTGCGTCATGAAGACTCATCGATCTGTCAGGGCCTTGATCCTGTTGACCGCACTCTTCCTCGCCGGTGGGGCCGATGCCGAGGGGAGATCCCGGGATCAGCTCCGCATTGAGAGCGATCAGCAATCCAGTCAGGTCAGCATCTCTTATCAAGACCGCCCCGTCCTCACCTATGCGCATGCCGCCGGACAATTTAAACCGTATATCAAAGCGCTCTTCGACCTGTCGGGATACAACGTGCTGCTCGACGCGCCGTCGGACCACCTGCATCACCACGGAATCATGTACGGCGTTATGGTCAACGGCATCAATTACTGGCAAGAACGAGAGGATACGGGCTTCCAACGTTCGGTCCGGATCGAAGCGCAACAGACCGGCGTGGATGACCGCGGACTACCCTATGCGAGCTTCGTCGACGTGATCGAATGGCTCGACCCGACCGCTCGAGGCACGGCCAAGGGAGGAGAACCCATCCTTCATGAACGGCGAACCATCACCGTAACCGTGGACGAGACACACGGAGAAGTTGCGGCACAGTGGTCCGCCGACTTCCTCGTCGGCGGCCACGTGAAGTTCGCCGTCCTGACCGGAGATCCATACAACGGGCTCGGCCTTCGGCTGTCTCGGGATTTCGATTCCCGGGTTGCGCATCGCAACGCAGAGACGGCGTTGGATCCGCGGCGGGGTGATCCGAATATCTCAAAGGCCCGCTGGACCGCGGCCAGCGTGAGCCTCCCGGAGCGTGATTCGACCGTGGCTGTTTTCGGAGATCAGGCGAACCGGCTAGGAGACCCCGTGTTTTTCCTCATGTACGAGCCTTTCGCATACATCTCGGCAACCCAGGCCCTTGACAGGGGCACACTCGAATACGCATCCGGCGCCCACTACCGCTTGAATTACCTCGTAACGGCCTATTCAGCAATAAAGAGCTCGGAATTCTTACGTCTGAGGGGAGAAGAATGGGAGCGCACGAACCGTTCCCGGGTGGGCTCACAATAGTCAGTTCTGATTGAAAGAGGACCGACGGGAGTCCGGCAAGCAGAAGACGTTGATATAATTTCCCCCCCGCGACAATTCCTTCAGCGGCACCAACCGATCCCGATCTGCCACCCAGAGACCGTAGCTGAGCTGCCGCAGCAGGGCCGCCAGGCGATCTACGGAAGAGCCCGCCCGGACCAGCTTCGGCGGATCAAACTCGATCAGCATCGTCGGAGCGGATCGCTGGATCGTCTTCCTGCCTCCCAGAATCATCCTCTCCTCGAATCCTTCGACATCGACCTTGATGAAATCGACCTTGGTGATGGCCTTCCGCTCACAGAACTCGTCCAGCGTCATGAGCTCGATGTTGTGCGCGGCAACAGGCGCCCCTTCTGTAACAGCCAAAGTGGCGGCCCCGGAATTGTCGGCTCGAATCATCATCTCGCCGATCCCGGCGGCATCGGACAGGCCGATCGGATGAACGTGAATAATGTGTTCCAACCGGTTCAAACGAATATTGGTCCGCAGCCGCTCGGCATTGGCAGGAAATGGTTCAAAGGCGTGGACCTCACAAGCACGACCCAGGGCATCGGCCAACGTGATCGCATAATGTCCGAAATTGGCGCCGACATCGAACAGGACGGCGGTGGGGTGAATCAGCCGCTTGGCCAGCAGAATATCCCACGTGTCACGTTCTCCCAGCCAGAAAAACTCCGTCTGCACGAAATCCGATGGATTGAGCAGCCAACGATGTCCGTCCCGCATCACTTCAAGATCGACATCGAGGTTGGGCTGCAACCACTTACGCAGCATTGCATGGACTCTCCATTGTCCACGATGGTGCAGACGGGTTCCGTAAAATACCAGCAACTTGAACAGCCACGAATCAGGAGTCATCGTCAGGGGGAGTACCGGCCGACCGAATGAGTGCTGTGCCTGCCTTCCGCCGAATCGGCCTCACCATACTCCGGCATCATCGGGAGATCAATAGAATGGTAGAATGACAAGGCTCATTCGCTCGAAGCTGCAACGGCGCCCTATGACTTCATTTCGCATCGGGCTTATCGCAGTCGTGGCTGTGGCTGCTCTCGGATGCACCGGATCCCGACCCTCCGACCTCCCGGTTGCGACAGCGACGCCAAGCAGCGGCCACGCCTTGGGTCCTCTGCCGGCAAGTTTTTCAGGCGACCTCCCCTGCGCGGACTGCGCCGGCCTGCGCTACAACCTCAATCTGTTTCCGGACCGGGCCTATTTCCTCTCAACGGCCTACCTGGGAACGGACGCGAATCCGGTCGTGCATGACATCGGCAACTGGACCCTGTCCGATGATCAGAAGGTCCTTACCTTGACGGGAGGACGGGAACAGGTCCTCAGATTCACCGTCGTCGATGAACAGCAGTTGCGCCTGCGCGGCCTTGACGGGCGCGACATCGATTCCCAACTCAACTACACGCTCGTCCGGTCATCGCACCTTGACCCAATCGAGCCACGGACGGTGATGCGCGGGATGTACCGCTACATGGCCGACGCGGGCAGTTTCAAAGAATGCCTGACCGGCCGCCGGTGGCCGGTGGCGCAGGAAGGAAGGAATGCCGACCTCGAACGGGCCTATTCGAGTGAGCGGCGCCAGCCGAACGACGAGCTGCTGGTCGTACTGGAGGGCTCGGTAGTCATGCGTCAGGCCATGGAGGGAACCACCGTCCGGCCGGCGCTCGTGGTAGAGCGCTTCATCGAGTTGAGGCCCGGGGAAACCTGCGGAGCGCGCTTCGCCACCGATCCGCTCGAGAATACCTATTGGAGACTCATCCGGCTCGGCACCGCCCCCGTCATCGTCGCCGAACGCCAGCGGGAACCGAGCATCGTCCTGCACGGCGAAAACCATCGCGTGGCCGGATCAGGGGGATGCAACCGGTTCATGGGAAGTTATGTCGTGGAAGGCCGGACGCTTCGCTTCACTCACATGGCCTCGACGAAGATGGCCTGCACAGAAGGCATGCAACAGGAACAGGCGTTCCTCGACGCGCTCGGAAACACGGCCGCATGGAAAGTGACCGGCGAACATCTCGAATTGTACGACAGCCACGGCACCGCGCTGGCGCGGTTCGAAGCCACCCACTTGCGATGAGCCGCCGCCGCCGGTGGGCGACACGGCAATCCCCTATCGCACCTGCATCGGACGGTTCACGACCTCTTCTGCCAGTGCGGGGTGCCGCTGCCGGAGCGCAGCGATCGCGGCGCCCCGCTCATCGACGATCCGAAACGTGTAGGGTACTCCCAAACTCACTCGCCGGGGCACATCGAGGACCAACCGGCCCAGATACTGCGTGCGGCCCGCCTCCACGGAGAACCTCACATCGAGATCTCCTCCGATCGCAGACAGCCCCTCATGCCGGAACGTCTTGATGAGATAGCTCCCGACCGGGAGCCGGGCGACAAACATGCGTTCCACTCTCGGCTTGGCATCCAGCCGATACTGCTGGGCATAGGGATGGGACGTACCGCCCGGGTCGGTCAATTCAACCTTGACGATCCGGAATTCATAGGTAAAACCCTCCGCATTGCGGCCGAATGTCCGGTTCCACCAAGAATCCGGGGGGTCGTCCTCCGCTTCCACCAACACCGATCCCACAACGATACCCCAGCCTGGCCCCGGAGCCTCGACCGGTTTGTCCGACATGTCGAACGACGTCGTCGAGCAGCCGGCCAACAGGAGGAGGGCGGTCGCCTTTATCCATGCCTGGAGTCGTACTCTTGCGAAGAGGGCGGAGAGTCCAGAAACTCTTCGGACATTGCCGACCGTGCTGTTTGGGTCATGACCTGTGCGCATCATCCCGTCCCTTTCCCGCGACACATTGTACGCATTCGACCGCGACAGATCGAGAGGGAGGCGGTAGTGCGTCGGTGTGCCATCCGGACGCGCTGGAGTGTGTCATTCCCGCGCAAGCCGGAATCCAGTCGAGGTCTTCTTCTTAGCATTGAGCATTGAGTCTTGATCGAGGGGTGGATGCCCGCCTTCGCGGGCATGACGCAAGAGGAACCTGACCCACTACCGTGGAGGCCGTCTCCTTGACAGTGGACCGGATTCGGGCTACATCCAATCGTGCACAACGCTCCGATATCACGATCCTTCTCCGGCAGAGACTGATTATGAGTCGGTTCCGTGCGGGAGGACGGTTCGCCAGCCTGTTGACCGCACTGCCTCTTGCAGTCGCGGCGCTCACAGCCGGATGTACATCGGCCGAACAGCACATGATGCCCACGCCGGTGCTGTTCAAGGACACACGCATCGAACTCTCACATCTTGTGCCTATGGCCCTTCGTTCGCCGCAGTTGCCGGTTTTCTATGCGACCAATCGCAAACCGGTATCAGCCGGATTGCCCGGACATTACTCCGCCAGCGAAAGCGATGCCGTCACGCTGGGAGTCGCCGACGTCGTCCTTGGCGACCCGGGCTGGGATTGGAATCAGTTGGTCGCATCGGACCTGACCGACCGGATCGACAACCCCCGTCCGGCGCGCGTGCACCAGGTGCGGGAATTCGGGCTCCTGCGCGGGCAGCTCGAACTGACCGACGCCGAACGGGCGTTCGTGGCCGCCATCGACGACCACCTGGCGTTGACCAGAAACCAGGACCTGACGCTGTATGTGCACGGATACCGCGTCACCTTCGACGAGGTCTCGGTGCTGATGGCGTCGTTCGCGCGATATCTCGGCCATTCCGCGACGGTGTCGTTCCAGTGGCCGACCAATTTGCATTTCTGGAACTACCTCACCGACTGCCCCCGCGCGCTCAAGTACATTCCCCACATCGAACGGTTGATCGACCTCGCAACGCGCACGCGGGCGGTGCGCCTGAATCTGGTGGCCTACAGCTGCGGCTCCCCGCTCCTGGCCGAGGCGCTCGTGCGCCTGCGAGCCCGCTATCCGGACGCCGGTCCGGATGAATTGCAGAGACGCTTCCGCATCGGCAACGTGATCTTCGCGGCATCCGATCTTGACGTGAAAACCTTCGCCCGCGACGGGTTTCCTTCCATCAGGCCGTTGGCGAGCCAGATCATCATCTACATCTCGCGAAACGACGAGGCCCTGGCCTTTTCGGCGTTCCTGGCCAGAACGTCCCGAGTGGGACGGCCCAACGTCAAAGAGCTCTCGCAAGAGGAACTCGATGCCTTTGCCGCCGATTCGACCTTTGAGGTCATCGACGTGACGGATGTGCAAGGCGCCCACGAACTGCATGGAATGAAGGGGCACGGCTACTGGTTCGCCAATGAGTGGGTGTCTTCCGACGTCGCCATTTCGATGCGATATCCGGTCCCGGCGCAGCATCGGTGTCTGAAGCCGGGATCAGCCTATAATGTCTGGCTGCTGCCGGATGACTATCCGGACTGTCTGGTCAAACGTCTGCTCGAGATCTATCCGATTCTCAGGCCGCCTTCTCCGCCGTGAGCAAACGTCGACGCAGCCGGCTGTCGTCACAGGAATCCCGCGGCTTGTGGCCTTACGAAGCCGCATCGTGATGAGGAATTTTACGGCTTCGCGCCGCCATGAAGCGCGCAATGAGTGAAGACACGCCCATGGCCAGCGCCGCCAGGTATATTCGCATGTTCGAATACGGCATGGTGCTGCTCCGACAACGATCCCCGCGGATCTCTCATCCTACCCCTCCGACATTAGAGGGACATGAGCGCAATCTGAGCAGGCTGAGCAGGAATCGGGCCGGACTTCGGTATTCGGCCTTGTGCGCCGGTCTGCTGGCCCTGCTGATTTCCGCCTGCGCCTCTCCGAAGATCGGCTTTGACTATGATCGCAGCGCCGATTTCACCGCCTATCGAACGTACGAATGGATGCCGGATTCGCGAAGCCCGACGGGAGACAGACGGATCGACAACGACCTGGTCGACGCCCGCATTCGCGCGGCCATCGACGGGCAGCTGCGGCGGAAGGGTTACACCAGCCCGGCGGGCGGACGGCCGGATTTTTATGTCGCCTATCAGGCAGCCCTGACGGACATGATGAAGGGCGCCTCGACTCAACGCTATATCGGCGACCGGGCAACCGGCCTCTATACCACCATCAACGCCATTCAACCCTATAAAGATGGAGCGCTCCTGGTCGACATCGTCGACGGAGCCACGCAGAGGCTGGTCTGGCAAGGCACCGCATCATCCGAAGTCGATCCGGGCATGACGGCCAAGGAGCGGGATGAACAGATCGCCCGCGTCGTCAAGGCCATGTTCGAACACTTCCCACCCCAGTGACCGCAGGAGACGCGCCATGGCTCGGACGAACATTCTGTGCTTCTACCTGATCATATGGTCGCTGTCGGGATGCGCATCCCACAAGATCGGGTACGATTATGACCGCTCAACGAACTTCAACACCTATCGAACCTACGGATGGATGCTGGATGAACAGGAGAAGACCGGCGACCGCCGCGTCGACAGTTCGAGCACCGACATCCGCTTTCGCACGGCGATAGCCGCCCAACTGAGCCTGAAAGGCTATACGGCTTCCACCGCCGGCCGACCGGATTTCCTCGTCGCCTACTACGTCCAAGTGAAGGAAGCGACCGCGGATCAGTCGCAACAGTATTTTTCGGACGGCATGGCGGGCATGCCCTTCGTCCATTCGGTCGACACCAGAAATCCGAGCGGGAAGCCCAGGACCGAACCGGAGGCTCAGTCCTACACGGCGGGCACGCTGCTGCTCGACATCATCGACGCCTCATCGAACAAACTGGTGTGGCGCGGAACGGCGTCCGGCATGGTCGAACCGAATTTGAGTTCCCAACAGCGGGACGAACGGATCCGCAAGGTCCTTCGCGACGTGCTGTCGAACTTTCCTCCCAAGTAGCGAACAGCCCGTCGGGTCTCAACGGCCCGAGCGGACATCACGATGGCAAAACGGCATTGAGAGGAATACCGGGGGGAGATGCCGCGTTATTTGGTCAAGATTCTCACGTACGCGAGGACGTCCCGTGCCTGCTCTTCCGACAGAAGATTCTTCCAGGCCGGCATGTTCGGTTTACCGTCGTGGATGGTCTTGAGCAATTCGCTGTCTGACTTTGCCGCCGTCCGTCTGGATGTGAGATCAGCCGGATCGGGTCCGAGCAGTTTGTAACCGTTTCCCTTTCCTTCGGTTCCATGGCAACCGGCACAATTGCGGTCAAAAAGGACCTTGCCCTTGGACACATCGCCGAAACCGGCGCCGGCCTGCACCGTTCCCGGATAAAGAGTCGCCCAGGCACAAGCAGCGATGAGGCCGTAGATTGCCACGCGATCTTTCATACTGCGTCCTTTTTCATATTTGTTCGTGAGGTCTCCGGCTATATAGCCTTGTTGCAGGACTTACCGCACCCGTGGAGCAGGAGACGCGTCTCCGTCAGGAATCTGCAGCGTAATGGTGATGGCGTGCCCGTCAGCTGCAAGCCGGGCAGCAATCTTGTCTCCGGTTTTGAGCCGCGCCGCCGCGCCCTCGATCTTCGTATCCGCAGTGACGCGCATTCGTACTTCATGCCCGGACATTTCCCGAACGACTAACTCTTCCCCTTCCCAATACAGCACATCTCCCTTCACGACGTCGTTGACAGTCGTTTGAGGGCCGGGTTGTGCCTGCACCGGAATCACAGCGGCGAGCATGAGGAAGAATACCAAGATGATCGGCATAGTGCCCCTCCTATCCCATTTCAGCCTACGAACCGCCCAATGTTCCTGTCAATCGCGCTATTACATACCATGTTGTCCGCGGGTTTCAGCAGTCCAAATCATGAACCGACCTTCACGCAGCGGCGGACCGGTCCCAAGAATGGAGTCGCCACCACAGGCACGAAATTGTGTCACGAGCCGGACACACTGTCAAAGCGCGCCGGTCCCGAATCTATTTTTTTGGTTTTGCTTTTGATCAGCTCGATGTCTTAGACTTTAACCCACACTCTGAGAGGGGATTTCTCTGTGGGATTCCTCACTTTCTCAGATCGGTTTGCAGAGATTGGGCAAACGTTCCCCTGCGGGTCCTTCCCTGCTCGCCCTATTTTGGCAAATACCTCAATTCTTCTCTCATGTTCTTCTCGCTGCTCGTCCAAAGCAGAGAATCCCGCCATTACCATCGTCCGCCAAAATCCAAAGGAGGCCGAATCATGAGACACACTGGATTGGGAATCGCCGCAGCTGTTTTGGGATTGGTCACGTTCGCCTCGTCCGCAGTAGCGGGAGAGACTTCCGCCACAATGGAAAAGATGAAAGGCGAAGCCAAGGCGACGACAGAGGAGGCCAAGGGACAAGCGAAGGGTGCCGTCGAGGATGCCAAAGGCAACAAGATGAGCGCGGAGGCGGAACGGGCCAAGGGAAACGCCAAAGGCAGCATGGAGCGAGCCAAGGGTGAGGCGAACGCGGCGAAGGAAAAAATGAAATAACGCCTGGAGCGCAATTGCTCGTGACGCCGGGAGCCATTGAGGCTTCCGGCGGTTCTTCTTCCGGACAAGCTGGTCGTTTGCCCGCAACGCTGATTGTCTATTTGATGGGTCCTACGATTGTTCATCGGTTGAGAGGCCGCGCAGCGGAAATGTTCCGTCTCGACCGGCCGTTGGTCACGCCACGGCTTCTATTCGCGTTCCTGGCCCTCTGCGGATCGACCGCCTCGTTCCCTCTCCCCGCCCTTGCCGTCCCAATGGTAAACGACCCGAAAGGCTTTGAAGGTATTCCGTGGGGAGCGGCTTTTTCCGAGACGTCGGAATTCCTCCTTGTCGAGAACGGTCCCCACATCAAGGGGTATGAGCTCAAGCAGGGGCCGCCGGACCTTGGCCCCGCAACAGTCGACTCCATGCGGTTTCTGACCTTCGACGGGCGGTTCGCGCGGGTCGTCATTCGCTATCACGGGCAACAGACGCATGAACGGATTGTGTCGTACTTTCAATCGCGCTACGGACCGTTGGATCGAACGCCCGGTCAAATTTCCAAAGGTCCGGTCCAGCAATTCAACTGGCAGGGAGAGGACAGCGAGATCATTCTCACGTATGAAGGCATGAAGGACCGCGGCATCATTTTCTTCGAGCACCGCCCCTCCGCCTTGAAATTTTCCGAGGGACAAATGGCTCCGGATCCGGACCTCGGCGGCGCCACCTACTGATGACTCAACCGGCGCCTCCGTCCAAGCTCAGCCGACCGGAGATCGGCCAATGTTTCCTCCTCGGTTTCCGAGGCGCCGAAATTCCCCAGTGGATCAAGCAGTTTGCCGACATCTATGGATTGGGCGGCGTCATCCTCTTTGATTTCAACTGTCAAACCAAGACCTACGACAATAACATTCACAGTCCGGAGCAACTCGGCGAGCTCTGCGCGGAAATTGCCGCCTTGCCGTCCCGTCCATTGCTCTTCGTCGATCAGGAAGGGGGCCGGGTACGCCGCCTGAAGGACACGAAGGGCTTCGCTCCGCTCCCCAGCCAGCAGGTGTTCAACCTGCTGGCTCCGGACGAGAAGCGCCGGCTGGTTGACGACAGCTTCCGCGAACTGGCTCGTCTCGGATTTCACTACAATCTGGCGCCCGTCATTGATTTGAACCTGAATCCGCTGAATCCCGACATCGGAGCGGTCGAACGATCCTACTCCGCCGAGCCCGCTGACATTCGAAGCAACGTGCGGATTCTCGACGCTGCGGCAAGGGCGGCGAGGATCGGCTTGTGCCTCAAGCACTTCCCCGGGCTGGGAGGCGCGACCGTCAACAGCCATGACGAGCTTACCGACGTATCGAACTCGATTTCCGACGAGCAGTTGGAGCTCTTCTACGGGCTCGGCGACACCGTCTCGGGAAAAGGCATCGTGGTCAGCCACGGCATCGTCGGACAGTGGGACGAAGGCGTTCCCGTCTCCATGTCTCCGGCCGGCATAGCCAGGATCCGCCAGCGTCTGCCGCACGCCTTGTTGATCTCGGACGATCTTCAAATGCAGGGTCTCCAAAAGAAATATCCCACCGGCCTCGCCTGTAGCATGGGGGTGCGGGCCGGACTGGACATGCTCTGTATCGGAAACAATTTGATGCCGGAAGACGAGATGGTCTTGTCCTACGCCGAAGCGCTCTCTCGGCAAACACGGAACGACGCACTCCTTGCAGACCAAGTTCGGCTGGCCTCCGCCCGCGTTGCCAAGGCAAAGGCACAATTCAGCCGAAGCTGACTCCCTGACGTCTCCTCCGTCCCATCACTCCGGCCCGGCAGCGTCATGCCGGGATGAACGGCATGTCGGCCGCCAGCTCCACAGTGCGGACGAGATAGCGAGCAATGTCGGGGATCGATCCGGCTATCGCGAGCTCGGCCGGCGGATGCGACGATGGTCGGAGCTTCGTTCCCAATGCGGCGGCTTCGGTCGTCCAGCCGCTCGCCAGCCATGCTCGATAGGGTACAAAGGTTGCCGCCCCCCGTGCAGCGGGCCGGCGGCGGGCATGCCCAGTGTTGATGGGTGTGAGCGCGGCGCGGTTCCCGTATTGCCCTACCAGGGCCGCGGCATCGATGACCAATATCACCTGCGGTCTGGAGCCGCAAGCCGCGCGCTGCCGGTTCATCCTTCCCGGGTCCAGCCAGAAGAATACATAGGAATTGATCAGCCTGTACCAGGCGGCCGGAGTCATTCCGACGAGGCAAGTGGAAAGAGCCCCTGCCGGCATGGGTCGTTGATCCCGGATTTCGCATCCTCCCGAAAGCACGACATGCCGCCTCCGCTGTTCCCCCAGCAGGCGCGCCCGGTCTCGGCCTGCAATCCCTAAACGGTCGATCAACGCCTCGGCCGGAAGCAGGCCGAGCTTCTGAATCGACGGCCAGTTCGCGGCTTCGGCCAGGTGATAGATGTGTCGAGGCAAGCTCCCGGCCATCGCGTCAGGCTCCCGCCGTTCCGGGAGAACCGCCGCGCAGGTCCACCGCTCCAAGACGGACTGGCAATTTCTCCTCCTTCCGCGTACCCTGGCATCACGCGAGCAACGGTGCTATGAGTGTACGGCCCTCGGTCGAACCGGACCCTTTCTCTCCTGACACACGCATCCTCGCCACCTACCATGTGGGCGGCTCAGAAGCCGAGGCGCGGGCGAAGGCCGAATTGATCTGCCTGGACCAGACCGTCGAGGCCAGCGACGAAGTCCTGTCGTCTGAATTGCGAAGCCGCATCGTGGGCCGGCTCGAAGAATTCAAGCCCCGGCCGTCCGGCGGCTATGAAGCCCGGATCAGTTACGCGGCCAATCTGATCGGCCGTTACCTCAGCGATCTCATCAACCTCTTGTTTGGCACCAGCAGTCTGCGTCCCGGCGTGCGGCTCGCAGCGTGGCAACTTCCTGATTCCGTGCTGTCACAATGGCGCGGCCCCAGATTCGGCCTCGAAGGTCTCAGGCACCTCACCGGCATTCGAGACCGTTCATTGGTCTGCGCCGTGCTCAAACCGCTCGGCCGCTCACCGCGGGAACTGGCGGACCTGGCCACGGAGTTCGTGCTGGGCGGCGTGGACCTGATCAAGGACGACCAGGGTCTGGTCGACCAGCCGTTCTGTCCGTTCAACGAACGCATCGCACGATGCGCCGACGCGGTGCGTGCCGCTGCGGCGCAACGAGGCCGACCGTGTCCCTATCTGACCCACGTCAGCGGCCCTCTCGACGTCATGAGAGCACGCGCCGCGCTGGCCAAGAAACAGGGAGCCGGCGGGCTGCTCGTGGCACCGGGACTCACCGGATTCGACGCGCTCCATTCCCTGGCGGAGGATGAGACGCTTGCGCTGCCGATCGCAAGCCACCCCGCGCTCCTGGGCAGCTACACGATCCATCCTGATCACGGAATCGTCCCCGCAGCTCTCTACGGCCAACTCCCCCGCCTCGCGGGCGCCGACCTGTCCATTTACCCCGGCTACCGTACCGGCTATGCGATGACGAAAGACGACTGTGCGGTCCTGGCGCGGACGTGCCGGACCGCCTGGGGCCGGGTCCGTCCCATGGCTCCAACGGCGGCGGGACGCATCGGCGCGTCGGATATCCCCGAGTTCACATCATTCTACGGCCGGGACGTCGTGTTCATCCTCGGCAGCCGCATTCAAAAGGACCCTCTCGGCCTGGTGGCCGCGACACGGCACTTCGTTCGCGAGCTCCACCGGTGCGCCGGTGCTTGACCGGTCACTTTCCATCCGGAAGCGGTTCGGAAACGGATTTGTCCCTGGCGCCCGGTTTGGCCGCCTGTTCCAGCTTGCATTCGCCCTCTTCACAGGACTTTGCCTTGGCGTCATGTTTCACGTGGCACGAGATTTTGTCTTCCGCACTGATGGCGGCTTCCATGCACTTCTTCAATTCCTGTTTGGCGGCATCGAGGCATTGCTGGCACAGGCTTTCCGCATGGACGGCGGAGCAACTCGTCATCATTATTAAGGGAACCCACGCCGGCACCGTGAATCGTTTCATGACCGTTTCCTCCCGTCATGAGTCAGACCTCGGTGGACTACCAGGTCTTCCCATCAGACCGCTGAGCGGCAGGTTATCGGTTCGCCCGTCGTATCAGGTAGACCGACAAGGCGATCGACAGAGAGAGCAGCATCAGTAAGACCACGACCGTCAGTGTCCGATGAATCAGCGGGGAGAACTTGACCCACTCCTCCCCCGCGACGTAGCCGAGACCGATGAAACTGGCCGACCACACCAATGCCCCCGCATAGGCGAACCTGGCGAACACTCCGGGAGAGAGCATTGAGGCCCCCAGCAGGAGCGCGGCCAGATGACGGACGCCGGGAATGAAATAGGCAACGAGCAGGGAATATTTCCCCCAACGTTCGACCCATCGACGAGACGCGGCCAGATGCTCCGGCTTCATGTGGATCACATGGCCGAATCTTTCGATGGCCGGAAGACCGATGAACCGCCCGATCGCGTAGCTGAGACTGATGCCTGCCACGCTCCCCAGGAAAGCCGCGATGAATGCAGGCTCGATCCGCAATGTGCCCTTCGCACTCAAATAACCCGCGAATACCAGGAGCGTTTCATCCGACACCGGAAGACCCAGCACACCCAGCATCAGCAGGACGAACAGGCCTCCGTATCCGTACTGCTCAATCCAATGAAGCCCGGTTTCCATGGCGCAGGTTTCTTCTACCCGTCGGATCACCCCGTCGGACTCGACGCCGTGCGGGAACGTTCGTTCGACAGGGCATGATCGACCGGCTGTTCGTTCAAGGCTCAACTCTTGGAAACACCTCTTATTTCCCGCCGTCGCGCAGCTTCACCGGCGATTTGAGCGGCTCCCCCTCCTGCGTAAGAATGAATAAGAGAATCTTGGCCGGCTCCTCCCGGCTGGCATTCCTCAATACAGGGTGGGCCTGCCCCGGAGGCTCATACCAGCTCTGTCCCGCGATGTACGTCACCGGCTTCTCTCCTTCCAATTGGCTCACCACCGCCCCTTCCAGGACGTACCCGAACACCGAACCGGGATGTTGATGCGCATCGGACGCCGTTCCTGGTGCATAGTGCACGGTCAACACCGTGGCCACCTTTCCCTGAATATCCGGCAGGTTTTGCTGGATGAGCATCGAAGTGGGATCTCCCGCACACACGGTCGCCGGGAGAGCCAAGGCCAGGGCGAGAAGCGCACGGATCATCGTCCCGGCGGCCGGGCGTCCTGCGGGTGATGCAACAGTGATCATCATATGTCGTCCTCATGTAGCTGAAGGTTGATTTGACCATGACTCCGACGGAAGCCGTCACGGTTGCCGGCGCGGATCTCGTCTCGCCCATGGTCGCAGCTGTTGCTTGAACTCACAGCCGTCATGAACCTTCACGGGAGTCTGCGCGATCGACCGACAGAATGAGCGGGCAGGCTACTTCGTGCAGTATCCCGTGTCAACAACCAGCGGGCATGGGTCGGACAATGGGATCCGGAAGACTGCCGCCGTCGGCATGTCCCGCCCACGCATCGCATGGCGCGAGGGAGCGTTCTCGATGGCCTTCACCGGTGGCCACGAATGGACGGGACAACTCGGCCTGAAAAAGCGGAGTCGTAGAAAAACCAAGGAAGACGGCGTTGACCTCCGGGCATCGGCTCTGCATGCATGACTCAATGGGTCGTGGTTGCAATCTCGCAGTCGATCACCAGAGAGGAATCATTATGGTCACCCGCCAACAGCCCCGCTTCCCGGTTTCCTTTTTCGGCACGCTGGGATATCAGAACCGCCTGCACCAAATTACCAAGTCCTTCGACCTGTCACGGAAAGGCTGCCGCCTCGAAAGCTCTTTCGAAGCCTATGCCGGCATGAAGGTCAATCTCCTGCTCTCGCTTCCGGAAGGTGAGTCGCCGATCCTTATTGAGCAAGCGGTCGTCCGGTGGTGCGGCGTCCGCGATATGGGGCTCGAATTTCAATCCCTCTCCTCTCCCCATCGCGAGCGTTTGGACCGGACTCTCCAGCGCTTCGAGATCGCAGTGGGCCACGAGTATCCCTGTCCTCCCTCCACGAGCACCATGTGATCGATTCGATGCTGCCAGGACCAGCTGCTGCGGCCAGCCGGTCGTAGGAAGCGGCGCATTCTGTTTCACGGCGGAACAGATTGTCGCACCGCATAACAGAGCACAAACAAACAGCTTTTACCGGCCGCCACGCGGAAAGTCCACCTTCGTTTCTTTTCACACCCCTGAGTCAGCCAAGAAACATTCGAGCTAACTCCTCGCCGCCTCGGTCATTTTTGTCATTCTCCTCCTTGGCAAACGACTTGCGGATCAATGAGGAAATGGCGCTGGCGAGCGTAGCCTATTGAACCGAGTGAACCGAGGAGGACACATCATGATGAACAGGTTGTTCTATTTGATGATAGCAACCATATCGGCGGTCATGGTTAGTCTGACCGGGTTGCCTCAGGCGAAAGCCGCCGAGTCCCTCCCCATCAGGGATGGATCGACCGTCACGCTGCTCTACCAAATCACCGTACCGGGCAATGAGCAGTTTGAAATCCGAGACCTGAGCCAATTCGTTCAGGGGCGGCATCAAATGTTGCCGGCGCTGGAAAGGGCCATGGCTGGTATGAAGCGGGGCGACAAGGCGCAAATCGATCTGACACCCGATCAGGGGTTCGGGCCGTACGACCCCAGGAAGAAAACCATCGTTTCAGCCAGTGAATTGCCGGAGGGAACGAAACCAGGCGACGTCCTGGAAGATCAGTCGGGACGCCAGGCCACCGTGACCCAGGTATCGGAGTCGGCGGCCGTGGTGGATTTCAATCACCCGCTGGCTGGTAAACCGCTGGTCGTCACGCTGACAGTCTTGGAAGTAGACAATCCCTCGTGAAGGTCTTCATCGGTAAACCTGGACCGCCGGGCTGACGGGCAAACCCTGCACCCCGGCGGCACGGGTACGGCTCGCAGATTCAGTCCTCATGGTTCCTACGTCTATCCGCTCAGGGTGATCCGCTTACGCTATCGAGTTTCCGTCTGGCCAGTATCGCCCCGAACCGTGCAGCCATCCAAGAACGCAGGCCACCAGACAAATCACGGGGATTCCGACCGAGAAATACAA
>DAOLIU010000011.1:37352-42451 GCA_035328385.1 Nitrospira sp.
ATCCAAGAACGCAGGCCACCAGACAAATCACGGGGATTCCGACCGAGAAATACAAGTCGGAATCCCACGCTTCGCGCTTGCCGGAAAAGGAAGCGAGCAGAATCCAGACCGCCGCCCCGGCCGCAATGGCGACACCATAGAGCCCCCCTAGCGGTTTCATGATGAAAAAACCCTACGCCCAGGATCAATAAGCGTCAAGAAATCACAAAGACATTCCACCTCGAGGCAAGAATCCATGAAATGATCGAAATCATCGGCGTGATACCTCGGCCCGCCGGCCACAAACCCGATTCGCGAGGCCGTCGCGTCCACCCGATAACCTCTCGGATTCAACCTCTCGGATTCGGCCCGCTCCTGAGCGCCTTGTCTCCGACCTTCCGTGGCCTCTTCCGGCAGCGCAAAGCAAAACGTTTTTGGCGTCATGTCTATCCCGATGCATAGCCGTCAATTCATAGGGGACTGGGACCTGCAACCGTTCTCAATTCCCTTCACCCCTGTGGCATGAATGACCCGGTCCTTCACGTCTGCAATCTGCAGAACACAAGAAATCATTAGGAAACTTATGCATGGTTTACCCTTAATCGGTGGCATCAGCTCTGCATTGGCGACGGTTCAGCGAACATCGTCATCATAAACGCAAACTTTTATGGCCACTATTGCAGCTGCGCTGCGGAAAGGTATGTGTAACACCTTGAGAATAGAACCTCGATTCCCCGTAACATTTACCGGAACGGTTTCCTATCAGGACCATCCGCATCTCATTACCAAATCATTGGACCTTTCCCGTGCAGGCTGCCGTCTTGAAAGCCCTTTGCAACTCTCCGCTGGAATGAAAGTGAACCTCCTCCTATGCTTTTTGGAGGGCAGCACCCTGATTTTGATCGAACAGGCCGTGGTCAGGTGGTGTCACGCGCGGCAGATCGGTGTCGAATTCCAGGCGGTCTCGGCGACGTATCAAACGAGGTTGAACCGAACGTTGCAGCGGCTGACGGCGAGAGTCAGCTAAGCCTCTCAATAGGCGATGGCGCGAGGGGCCTGGAGACGGTCGATACAATCTTGCCAGAGGGTCGAGGGTTTCCGGTCGAAGATGCCGGACGAATCGGCGGGCAGTATCGCCCATGCTCCTTGATGCATCTCAGAGGCCAACTGCCCCGGAGCCCATCCGGCGGATCCGGCAAAGGCCTTGAACGTCTCGGTCGGTTTGGGCTGCCTGATGACACGCTCCAGCATCTCGGGCGTACCTCCCACGTACACCCCGTCGAACACCGACCGCGCATTTGCCTGAGGTTCCTTTAGGCGAAACAACATGAGCATCTGAGCCGGCTGCACTGGACCGCCCGCAAACAATCGATAGGCCGTTCCTTTGAGCACCGCGATGTCGGGCAGGACTTCGGACAGCAGAACCTCGGTCGGACGATTCAGAATGACTCCGAGCGTCCCTTCCGCACCGTGCTCAACGATGAGCACCACCGACTCGCGAAAGTTCGGATCGCCCAGCGTGGGACTGGCTACCAGGAGGACGCCCTTCTTGATGGACGACGGAGCAAAGGTCCCTTCTGCCTCGGCCGGCGCGGCAGCCAACATGACCGACAACGCCCAGACCATCATTCCCGCGGCCGTCAATCCGTAGGCGACCGCGTATGGAGTCAACAACCGGACTTTTGAAATAGAGAGGGGCACGCTCACTCACAACCCCCGGCTTCGAAGTGCTGCGGAAGGTGCCGTGACGGGTCCCCAGGCTACGACGCACCGGCCCGTCTGTCAACTCGCGGAACGTCCCGCCCACGGCCGCATGGCGGACGCAGACGCTCCTCGAGCACGCACGGTCTCGATCGAATGAAGACCGCCCCTCTGTGTTAAGCTGGTCATGATGGCATAACATACGAGGACCGGGATGTTTACCTGGCGTAGCCGACTTGAATTACGGTTCTGGCTCAGTCCTGTCATCGTCGCCGTCGCCCTGACCGTCGATTCCCCTGTTCCCGCCGCCACCACGATCTACACCTATACCGACGATTCCGGCACGCAGAACTTCACCACCGAGCTGAGCTCGATTCCGGGAAAGTACCAGAGCCAGGTCACCCAACTCGATCTCGGCCCCGTCTCGAATCCGCCGGTCGTACCGGCCGCGCAACGGCCTCCTTCTGAGAATGTCCGCGTGGTAACGGCGAGCGGCGAATACCGCATGGGCGATCACGATACAAAAAGTGACGCGATCCGTCTGGCCGTCGAGGCGGCCAAGCGACAGGCGCTTGAACAGGTGGCGACGTATCTGGAAAGCATTACCGAGGTCACGGGGATGGAGCTCACCAGGGACGAGATCCGCACCTATACGGCCGGGATCGTCATGGTGGTCGATCAAAAGATCAGCACGCATCTCGATGGCGACACCATCGTCGTCCGAGCCGATTTGACCGCTCAAGTCGACCCGGATGAAGTCGCGCAAGCCATCATGGCTCTTCGGGAAAACGAAAGCGCCAAGACCGAGCTTCTTGCGCTGCGGTCGGAAACGGACCAGTTGCGCCAGCAACTGGATGCGGCGAACCAGACGCTGGCTGCGGCCGTCTCACCCGAAGAAGTGCAGCAGGCGAGCCGTCAACGGGAGGAACTGCTCAACCAACTCCAGGCCAACGCGCTGGTGTCACAAGCCTGGACCGATTGGGTGTATGTGACGCCGGGAGTCTATCCGTCTACGTCGATCGGCCTGCAGCAAGTCCGCGGACTGCTCGTGCAAGCTCAACGCCTTCAACCGCACAATCGCCACCTTCCCGCGATGCAGCACGTGATTGCGACACCATCGGCCGGCATGGTCCCGGCCCCCGCGACTCCCGTTGTGCCTCCGCCTGGGCCCTCTTCCGGCTCATTGCTCGTCCCGCCCGCATCCGCACCGATTTCTCCGTCCTTCCCCTCAGCGGCGGCCGGCACGAACGCCTTGCGACCTCCGATTCCCACACAGGCGCTCCCTCCTGCCTCTTCCAATGCCGTGACCAACGCTCAAATGCGTCGGGGACCCTCGCTCGCTCCCTTGCCGCCGTTGCCGTCCCCCTTGCCTCCCACACTGCAGCAGATCCACCCGCGGCATACGGCGCAACCCAATCCTCCGGTGCTCCGCGCTCCGTATACAATCCCTCACCATCTCCATCAGGGAGGGCGCTCGTTCGGACGGGCGGGCGGCGGCGGTCGCGGCGGAGGCCACCGTTAGCCCATGCCGTGTGTCCCGGTCGATCGATGCGGTTGCCCGCCGCACCGCGCTGGCAATCGCAAATCAGCTCTGCTAAGAAGAGCGCCATGGGATACATCGACGACAATCTCCTGCCGGGCGAGCAAGTTCACTACCGCGCACATTTGCATTGGAAGCTCTTCATTGGTCCCGCCCTGCTGACCATCCTCGGGTTCGCCTTCGTCGGATTTGCGGTCAACCAAGGATTCGATCCCTACTGGTCGCTCCTCATCCTGGTCATTCCCGCCGGCACCGTGCTGTCGGCCTACCTGACTTGGCGTTGCTCCGAGTTTGCCGTCAGCGACAAACGCGTCCTGATCAAGACCGGCATCGTCGGACGCCACACGCTGGAAACGCTCCTCACCAAAGTCGAAAACATCGGCGTCGAGCAAACTCTCTGGGGCCGCCTCTTCAATTTCGGCACGATCTACGTGACGGGCACCGGGTCCACGAAAGAAACCTTCGCCGGCATCCACGCACCTCTGGAATTCCGAAAAGCCATCGAAGCGGCAGCCGTCGCTTTTGAGGAACGGCGGCCCAGCGGGCGGACCCAGGGTTGACCACCTCATTCCGGCCCTACCGATCACGACGGGCTGACTCACGCTCCTCGTATGATTCAACCGGGACGCCCGCCGTCCAATGCCCGGTCCAGGTTGAACGCGGCGCTGATCAAGGCGATGTGCGTGAAGGCCTGTGGAAAATTGCCGAGCGCCTCGCCGCTGGCGCCGATTTCTTCGGCGTACAGACCGACATGGTTCGCATGTCCCAGCATCCGTTCGAACAACTGCCTGGCCTCCACCAGTTTTGACGGATCGAACCGTCCGGCCCTGGTCAGCGCTTCGACGAGCCAAAACGAACACATGGTGAAAGTCCCTTCCCCTCCCTGCAGTCCGTCTGTTCCGGTCTCGCTGTCGTATCGGTACACGAGACCGTCGGACACCAGCCCTCCGTCTTTCGGAGAACGATTGATCGCCTTCAACGTGCTGAGCATGCGGGGATCGTTGGGTGCCATGAAGAACACCAGCGGCATGATGAGATTCGACGCATCGAGAGCCTCGCCGTCATAGTGCTGGACGAAGGCCTCGCGTTTTCTGCTCCAGCCTTTCGACATGATTTCTTCGTATATCTGGTCGCGAACCTGCAGCCAGCGTTCCTGGTCCGCCGGAAACGACCGTTTACCGGCCAGCCGCAGGCCCCGATCCATCGCCACCCAGCACATGAGCTTCGAATAGACGAAATGCCGCCGGCCGCCGCGGACTTCCCAAATTCCCTCGTCGGGTTGCCGCCAGTTGTCGCACAGCCAGTTGAGGCGCCGACGAATGCGCAACCAGGCGTCGAAACCGATCGGCATGACGTACTTGTTATACAGGTAAAGAGCGTCGAACAGCTCGCCGTAGATATCCAGCTGCAGCTGCTGATAGGCGCCGTTCCCGATCCTGACCGGCCGCGAACCCCGATAGCCGTCCAGATGGCCCAGGACTTCTTCCTTGAGGTCGTGGCGCCCGTCGATGCCATAGACGATTTGGAACGATCCGTCTTCCTCGACCTCGCGCGTCCTGGCCTCCAGCCATCGCATAAAGGCGTGGGCCTCCTCGGTGAAGCCGATCCGGAGCAATCCATAGAGGGTAAAGGCGGCGTCGCGGATCCATGTGTACCGATAGTCCCAGTTCCGTCCACCGCCGATCGTTTCGGGCAGGCTGCAGGTCGGCGCCGCCACGATCGCTCCCGTCGGTTCGTAGGTCATCAGCTTGAGAGTCAGCGCGGAGCGATAGACCATTTCGCGCCAGCGCCCCGTGTAGGTGCACTTTGAAAGCCACCGATGCCAGTAGTCCACCGTATGATCGAAGACCTCCTGGGTTTCGTCGCCCGAAGGACCTCG
>DAOLIU010000012.1:0-42103 GCA_035328385.1 Nitrospira sp.
GCTCGAAACGCTGAGCCTGTGCCTGATGCAGTCGGACCGGGATGCGGAACGCATCATCGCGCTCGGAGCCGACGCCAAGGCGGTCAAGCGGACGGGGAACATCAAGTTCGACCAACCGGCTCCGGAGCCGTCGGAGACCCGATCGGCCCGGTCGAGCTTGGCATTGCGGGACGGCGAGCAGTTGATCGTCGCGGGGAGCACGCATCCGGGCGAAGAGGAAGCGCTCGTCGATGCCTATCGCTCCGTCGCCGAACGCCACCCCTCGGTCCTGTTGCTCCTGGCTCCCAGACATATCGAACGGGCCGAACAGGTGGAGGCGATGGTGCGCGCGCGGGGATTGCCCGTGCGGCGGCGGACCGCCATGAAGGCGGATCGGAACGAGGCTTGGTCGGGGCCGCGCGTCCTCCTGCTGGATTCTCGCGGTGAATTGGCAACGCTGTACCGGGAAGCCACGGTCGCGTTCGTCGGCGGGACGCTCGTGCCGGTGGGAGGACACAACTTGCTCGAGCCGGCCCTGTGGGGCAAGCCGGTGCTCTTCGGTCCCTATACCGACCATTGCGCGGAGATCGCGGGGTTGTTGTTGCAGGCGGGCGGAGGCGTGCGGGTGACCGGCGAGGAATTGGCGAAGCGGATCGAGCAGCTGCTCGATCGCCCGGACGACGGAGCGCGCATCGGTGCCGCCGCCCGCGCCGTCGTCGAGCAGAATCGGGGAGCGCTGAAGGCCACGGTCGATGCGGTGGACGAGTTGCTGCGCGCCGCCTCCGGGACCCGAAGGCCGACGCCGGCTCCCGATTCGCTCCCGCTGATGGCCGGGCGATAACAGGTCGTGTTCACCCCAGGGTCACAGGTGCGGTGGTGGCTGCTCTGGGCCGGTTGGCTTTACGGCCTGGCCGGTCGGATTCGCGCGATGCTGTACCGGCGCGGATGGCTGGCGAGGCGACAATTGCCCGTGCCGGTCGTGAGCGTCGGCAATCTGACGGTTGGCGGTACGGGCAAGACGCCGCTGGTGATCCGATTGGCCGAATGGCTGTCGGCAGAAGGCAAGCGGGTCGCGATCTTGAGCCGGGGGTACCGGCGGGGCGGCGCGGCGCCGCAGCTCGTCGTCTCGGACGGCGCGAACGTGCTGGCGGCTCCGGAAGAGGCGGGGGACGAGCCCTATCTGATGGCGCGGCGCTGTCCCACAGCGGTCGTGGCGGTCGGCGCTGACCGCTACGAGCTTGGCCGCTGGGTCCTGGACCGGTTTCCCGTCGATTGCGTCCTGCTCGACGACGGCTTTCAGCATCTCGCCCTGCAGCGCGACGTGGATCTGCTGCTCGTCGATGCGACGGACATGGACGGCCTGCGCGCGGTGTTTCCGGCCGGCCGGCTCCGAGAGCCCATCGATGCGGCGGCGCGCGCGTCCATGATCGTCGTGACGAAGGCCGACCGTCCGGAGCAGGCGGCGGCGGTCGCGGGTCTGCTTCGGCCGATCACCGGCGTCCCGACGGCGCAGGCGGTCTTTCGTCCGGAAACGCTGGTCTCCGTCACGAGCGGATCGCGGCAGCCGCTCAGCTGGTGCCGTGGCAAGACGGCGGTGCTGTGCAGCGGGATCGCCGATCCCGCCTCGTTTCACGCCCTGGCGGTCCGGCTGGGGATGATACCGGTCGAAAACATGGTCTATCGGGACCACCATCGTTATACGCGCGAGGACGTGAGCGACGTGCGTGCGAAAGCCGCGGCGGCGAAGGCGGACGTGATCGTGACAACCGAGAAGGATGCGGGCAAGCTTGCCCCGCTGCTCGCTCCCTCCGACGGCGGTTGGTGGGCCGTCCGTCTCGGGACGGACATCGTCGCGGGCGAGCGGGAGCTTCGGGAATTGATCGCGAAGGCGTCGCCGGCGGGGACGGCCTATGCCTGACGGGACACCCAAAAAAGTGCTGGTCCGCGGGCCCAACTGGCTGGGCGACGCCGTCATGTGCGAGCCGGCGTTGCGGGGCCTGAAGCGCGTGTGGCCGGGCGCGCAACTGTTTCTGCTGCTCAAGCCGGCGGTCGCGCAGCTCTTCCAGGCGCATCCGGAGGTCGATCGGCTCGTCGTCTACGAGGACCGGGGCCGCCACGCGGGACTGACGGGAAAGTGGACGCTGGCCGGCGACCTGCGGCGGGAACGGTTCGACGTCGCCGTTCTCTTCCAGAATGCCTTCGAAGCGGCGTTCATCGCGTTCCTTGCCGGCATTCCCCGGCGGTACGGCTATGCGACCGACGGCCGCAGTCTCCTGCTCACGGAGCCGGTTGCGCCTCCCGATCCCGGAACGTTGGTCCACCAGGTCCACTATTATTGGAATCTGTTGAAGCCGCTCGGCCTGTCCGGCGAGCCGTCCCGGCCGGAGCTGCGGGTCACGCCGGAGGAAGAGCAATCGATGGCGGCGCGGCTGATGCAAGCGGGGATCGGCGCGCAGGACCCGGTCATCGGCGTGAATCCCGGTTCCACGTACGGAGGGGCCAAGCGTTGGCTGCCGGAACGGTTCACGCAAGTGGCCGAGCGGCTTGCCCGTAGGATGGAGGAGTCGCACGGTAAGCCGCCGGCCGTGCTGATTCTCGGCGCAAAGGGGGAGGAGGCGCTGGGTCGAAGCATCGCCGCCGGCTTGACCGGCCGGTCGATGGTCCTCTCCGGTGCGACGACGATCCGGGAGCTGATGGCGGCGGTCAAGCGCTGCGCGGTGCTGGTGACCAACGACACGGGGCCGATGCATGTCGGTTCGGCCTTCGGCGTGCCGATCGTCGCCGTCTTCGGTCCGACCGACTGGCGGACGACCTCACCGTACGGTGCCGGGCATGCGTTGATCCGGCACCCGGTCGAGTGCGCGCCCTGCCTCCTGCGCGAATGTCCCATCGATCATCGCTGCATGACCGGAGTGTCGGCCGATCAAGTCTACGACGCGGCGGCCAAGCTGATCCGCGGTCCCGCCGTTGTGCCTGCGGCGGCGGAGGCTCCGCAGCCCGGCCGGGTCGCGGCGAAGTCCTCCGGTCCGCGCCCTCTCCTCGACGGCGTCACGGTATTCCTCGATCGGGACGGCACCCTGAACGAGGATACGGGCTATCTGAGATCCGCCGCGGAATTGAAGCTCCTCCCCGGTGTGGCGCCGGGCCTCGCCCGGCTCAAGGCGGCCGGTGCGCGCCTGGTGGTCGTGACCAATCAATCCGGTGTCGCCCGCGGGTTCTTCACGCTCAAGGACCTGGAGGCCGTGCACGCGCGGCTGCAGGGGTTGCTGGAAGCGGACGACGCGGCGCTGGACGCGATCTATTTCTGCCCGCATCACCCGGACGACGGCTGTCGCTGCCGCAAACCCGCGCGTGGTATGGTCGATCGGGCCGTGGCCGAGCTGCAGGTCGATCTGCGCCGATCCTATCTCATCGGCGATCAAGCGCGGGACGTTCAGTTGGCGCACGTCGTCGGCGCAAAATCGGTGCTTCTCGTGCCGGGGCCGGTCGATGAGGCGGTCAAGGAGCAGCTCAGGACCGAGCGGGCGCTGCCGGACTTCATTGCGCGGACCATGACCGAGGCGTCCGAATGGATTCTCAAGGATACGGAATTGCGCGCGGACCCTGCGGCCCAGGCCGGCGAACGGTCGGCGGGATGACGAGCGAATCGGAGATCCCGGTGTCTGACACATGCCCATGACGGCGTATCAGCACATTTTGTTCATCAAGCCCAGCTCCCTCGGCGACATCGTGCATGCGATGCCCACGCTCGCGGCGGTGCGGCGCGCCCATCCGGGCGCCACGGTTGGATGGCTGGTCAAGCGCCAATGGGCCGGGTTGGTCGAGCGGATCGACGGAGTCGATCACCTGTGGGAAGTGGAGCCGGGCGTGAAGGGCTGGTTGTCGCTGGTCCCGGCGTTGCGCGCCGACCGGTTCGATCTCGCGATCGATCTGCAGGGTCTGTTCCGTAGCGCGGCGATGGGACGGTTGAGCGGCGCGCCGGAACGGATCGGATTCGCCAACGCGCGCGAAGGCAGCCCCTGGCTCTACACCAAGCGTGTGCCGGTGCCGCATCCCAACATGCACGCCGTGGACCGCTATCTCCTGGTGGCCAAGGCGTTGGGAGCGGACGAGCGGCCGGCCGAATTCAAGTTCCGGATTCCTCACCGGGATCGCGAGACGGTGGATCGGGCTCTCAGGCAGGCGGGCTGGACGGCGGGGGAACGGCTTGTCGCGGTCAACGTGTCCGCGCGCTGGCCCACGAAGCGGTGGCCGATCGCCTCGTTCGCGGCCCTGTCCGATTTGGTCGTCCAGCGTGGAATCGGCTCCGTCCTGTTCATCGGCGGACCGAACGAGCGCGCGGAAGTCGCGCAGGTCAGGGCCTTGATGAAGGCCCGGTCGCTGGATCTCTGCGGGGCGCTGCCGGTGGGGCTCCTGCCGGCCCTGCTCGGCCGGGCCGACCTGTTGATCACGAACGACTCCGGGCCGATGCACGTCGCGGCCGCCGTCGGCACCCCCGTGGCGGCGATGTTCGGGCCGACCAGTCCGCTGCGCACGGGGCCTTACGGAGCCGACCACGCGGTGCTCATGCATCCGGTGCCCTGCAGTCCCTGCTTCAGCCGGACCTGCTCGAATCCGAAACATCTCGCCTGCCTGACCGACATTACGGTTGACCGGGCCTTCTCGGTTGTGGCAAGTCTCCCTCGGCGGTCGGCACAATCCTAGCCCACATTATTCATGAACGCTTCTGCTGCAATCACGGATTCACCGCTCCGACAAGCTGGCATGCGGGTTTCCTGGCATGCCAGCGGGCGGGCTCGCCCCTCGGTCGGTCAACGTCCTGTTCAAGGACGCCTCCCTCTCCCGCGGCTCCACGCGCCCGTCTCGCTCGGCGACTTCGTGATTTCGCGACGAACCGTCATGAATAACGTGGGCTCGTGAATCTTTTCATTTCAGAGTCCAGCACGGCGGTCGGCGGACAGGAACTGGCCGTGCTCCTGCACGCGGAAGGATTGGTGAAGCGGGGCCACCGGCTGCGCCTGATCCTGGAGCCGGGCAGCCCGATCGCCGCCATGGCCGCGGAGAAACAGCTGCCGGTCACGCTCCTGTCCATGCGCCGCAACCGGTATCCCCAGGCGATCCTCGCACTGCGGCGGCTCATGCACCGGGAGCGTCCGGCCATCCTTCAGGTCAACAGCTCCCGCGACAGCTGGATCGGCTGCATCGCGGTCCGCCTGCTGAAGCCCAGGCCGAAAATCATCCGGATCCGGCACATCTCCACGCCGCTGAACCGGAACATGACCACCCAACTGCTGTATCGCCGCCTGCTCGACATGGTGGTGGTGACCGGCGGGGAGCGGACCAGGCGGGACCTGGTCGAGCGCGACGGCCTCGAGCCGGGACGCGTCGCCGCCTTTCCGATCGGACTCGACGTCGCGCACTTTCGGCCCGCATCCCCCGCCCGCGACCTCCGGCGGGAGTTGGGGCTTCCCCCGGAGCACCTGCTGGTCGGCATCATCTCCTACCTGCGCACGTACAAAGGGCACGAATACTTCATCGAAGCCGCCGGACGGATCGCCGCGCAGCGCGACGACGTCACCTTCGTGATCGTCGGCGAGGGACCGGAAGAGCAGTCGATCCGCCGCCGGATCGAGCAGTCGGGATGGGCCGCGCGAATCAGGCTGTTGGGCTTCCGCGACGATCTGCTGGACGTGTTCCGGTCTCTGGACGTCTTCGCGATTCCCTCCGTCGAGGGAGACACGATCCCGCAAGTCTTGATGCAGGCTCTGGCGCTCGGCATCCCCGTCGTCTCCACGACGGTCGGTTCCATTCCCGACGTCGTCATCGACGGCGAAACCGGCTACGTCGTTCCTCCACGCGACGGCCGGGCATTGGGGGACCGGATCGCGCATCTCCTGGGCGATGCCGGACTGCGCTCCCGTTTGGGCGCGAACGGCAGGGCGTTGGTGGAAGAGTCCTACTCCATCGACAAGATGCTGGACCGGATGGAAGCGGTCTATCGGAGCCTGGCGGGCGGTTCGGCGTCCGAACGGGGCGGCTGAGATGGCCGGCTATTCCGTCTACGTCATCGCCTACAACGACGAGCCCAATATGCGGGCCTGCCTGGAGTCGGTCGCGTGGGCGGATGAACTCGTCGTGGTCGATTCCCACAGCACCGACCGCACGGCGGCCATCGCGCGGGAATTCACGGACAAGGTCTATCAGGTCGAGTTCAGCGGGTTCGGCCGGCTGCGCAACCGGGCCGTCGCCTGCTGCTCGCACGAGTGGGTGTTCAGTCTGGACAGCGACGAGCGGATGACGCCGGAGTTGCGCGAGGAAATCCGCCGCCTGCTCGACCAAGGGCCGGGGGCGGACGCCTACTTCGTGCCGCGGAAAAACTATTTTCTCGGCCGCTGGATCAAACACTGCGGCTGGTATCCCGACTATCGCCAGCCGCAGTTCTTCCGCAAGAGCCGCTTCCGGTACCGCGAGGAACTGGTCCACGAGAGCTTCGAGTGCGACGGACCGGTCGCGCATCTGACGCAGCCGGCCCTCCAATATCCCTTCCGGGATCTCGACCATTACATCCAGAAACAGAACCGATACTCGACGCTGATGGCCGAGCGGATGGTCGAACAGGGACGCCGCTTCTCGAGCCTGCAGCTCGTGTCGCATCCGCTCGCGGCTTTCGCCAAGATGTACGTGCAGCGGCGCGGTTTTCTCGACGGCATGCCGGGGTTGATTCTTTCCGGGCTCTATGCCTATTACACCGTCATGAAATACGCGAAGTTCTGGGAACTGACGAAGAAAAGTTGAGATGGACCTGTCATGAGAATCAGCGGATTCACGTTCTGCCGCAATGCGGTGAAGTACGACTACCCGGTGGTGGAGTCCGTCCGCTCCGTGCTCCCGATCTGCGACGAGTTCGTCGTCAACGTCGGTCGCTGCGACGACGGCACGCTCGAATTGATCCGTTCCATCGGCGATCCCAAGATCAAGATCGTCGAGTCGGTGTGGGACGAGACGCTGCGCAAGGACGGGCTGATCTATTCGCAGCAGACGAACATCGCGCTCGCCCGCTGCAAGGGCGATTGGGCGCTCTACATGCAGGCCGACGAGGTCGTCCACGAGGACGACTTGGGCATTCTACAAGATTCCATGCGCCGCGAATTGGGGAACACGGCGGTCAGAGGACTGTTGTTCCGCTATCTGCATTTCGTGGCGGACTACTGGTCCACGAATCCCTGGTTCTACCACAAGGCCGTGCGGGTCATCCGGAACAACGGCGAGGTCGAGTCCTGCGGCGACGCGGTGGGGTTTCATTTCATACCGACGCAGCAATATTTGCAGAGCGGCCCCAAGGAGTGGCTGGCCTGGTCCGGCGCCCGGATCTTTCACTACGGCTGGGTCAAGGACCCGAAGGTGATGCTGGAGAAGGTCAAGGATCAGATCAGCCGCCATCACGGAGACAGCCCGCCGGCGGAACAGGCCGGTCTCTACCGGCAGGACGCCTTCCAATTCGACGATTACGCGGTCCTCAAGGAATTCTCGGGCCGGCATCCGGCCGTGATGCAGGACCGGATCCGCGGCGCCACGCGCTGGGCCGAGCGCCGGAGCCGGTGGCTCAACCCGCGGTTCTACCGCGAGGTGCTGACGCGAGGATTTCGCGGCTAGGGCAAAGGGAGATTCGCCGCCCGCCATGCTGAGCATCATCGTCGCCGTGCACAACCAGCTGGGCCACAACCAGCTCTTTCTGGAAGGCGTGAAGGCCTACACGACCGGTCCTTACGAAGTGATCGTCATCGACAACCACTCGTCGGACGGCTCCGCCGAGTTTTTCGAGGCGGGCGGATGCCGTGTGATCCGCAACGACCGGAACCTCTGTTATCCGGAGTCCATGAACCTGGGCTCGCGCGCCGCGCGCGGCGACATGCTGTGCCACATCAACAACGATTTGTACGTCGCCCCCGGCTGGAACGGCCGGCTGGTCGGAGCCATGGACGGGCTCGGGCTCGACGTGGCCTCGCCGCTGGGGTTGGAGATGATGCCGACTCCGGCCTTGACCGATTGGATGCAGGGGCGATGGGCCGCCATCGGCCAGGGCCGCCTGTCCAGCGGGAAGCCGCTGGACCGGCTTCGCACGATGGTGCAGGTCATGTACGGAGATTGGGGGCGCTATTGCGAGGAAGTGCATCGGGCCTTCTCCGACACGGTCTTCGAGGGCATCGTCGGGTCCTGCGTCATGATCCGCCGGTCGGCCTATGAGAAGATCGGCGGTCTCGACGAGCGCGTGCAGGCGGCGGACTGGGACCTCTACTACACGTTGCGCAAGCGGGAGCTCACCATCGGAGACGTACGCCGGTGCATGGTGCTCGGCGCCACGTTCGTGCATCACTTCATCCGCGCGACCGTCAAGAGCAAGCGGGAGCCCTTCGCCTGTACGCACGAACGGTGGTCGATCGATCGGAAATGGGACCAGCGTGAACAGGCCGACCTCTGGTGCAAGCCGGAGGATTTCGCCCGTTCCGGCCTGCGGGAGTCCGCCGCCCGGCGTCTCGGCAAGCCGCTGAAGAAACTCGCGCTGGAGCTCGATCGGCTGAGCGCATGGCGGCGGCTCTGGATTCCGCCGCAGCGGGTGGTCGAGCAGTATCGCCGGCAGTTCGCCACACTGGCTCCGCCGGCTGCGTCCCGTCTGTCGTGATGTGTAAGAGGAGCAGCCCTTGCCGACCGTCACCGCGCTGATCATCACCAAGAACGAGGAAGCCAACATCACCGACTGCCTCGCGTCCGTCCGTTGGGCGGCGGAACGTCTCGTCATCGATGCGGAGAGTACGGACCGCACGGTCGAGTTGGCACGCGCCGCCGGCGCCGACGTGGTAGTCCGGCCCTGGCCCGGCTTCGGGCCCCAGAAGAACTTCGGCATGGAACGGGCCGCTTCCGACTGGATCCTCATCGTCGATGCGGACGAGCGGGTACCCGGTCCGCTCGCGGAGGAGATCCGCGCGGTCCTGGGCCGGTGGACGGAGGGTGATCCGGTCGCCTACGAGATCCCCCGGATGAATTTCTACTACGGCGCCTGGGTTCGCCACGCCGGTCTGTATCCCGACTATCAGATCCGCCTGGTCCGCAACGGAACGGCGGCCTACAACGACGTGCCGGTGCATGAAAATCTGCTCGTGCGCGGAACAGTCGGAAAACTGGTCCAGCCCTTCGAGCACCAGACCGAACGCCGCATCGACGACCATTTCCGCAAGTTCGGCCTCTATACGACGCTGGCCGCGCGTGAAAAGGGCAAGACGGTCTCGACCGTGCACCGCCGCGACCTCCTGGCGCGGCCGCTGGTCGTCTTCCTCAAGACCTATCTGCTCAAGCGGGGCTATCGGGACGGAGTCCGCGGGTTGATCGTGTGCCTCTTCGCCAGCATGTACACCTTCGTCAAGTACGCGAAGCTGTGGGATGCGACGAGAACGCCCGCGGCTTCTCGGGGCCCCGCCTAGTGTCCCGGCGAATCCTGTACATCCACGGCGTGGGCGCCGTCGGCGGCGCGGAGCATGACCTGCTGGCGATTTTGGCGCGGCTTGACCGGAGCGCCTGGGAGCCTCATGTGGTCTGCCCGGCTGACGGACCGTTCCGGACTTTGCTGGAACGGGCAGGCCTCGCCGTCCATCCTCTCGCGCTGATCCCGTGGAGAAAATGGTTTTCCCCCTTCGTGCGGTGGCGGAGCGTGGGCCGGCTGCGCGGCGCGGTGGATCGCCTGCGCCCGGCCCTCGTGCACGTCAACGACATCTGGTGGGTGCCGCACACGCTCGGCGCGCTCCGCGGAGCGATCGTGTCTCCACCGGTCGTCGCCCACGTGCGCCAGGAGATCGAGCCGGACAAAGTGCGCCGCTATGAGCTCGGCCGGATCGATCGGGTCATCGCCATCTCCGAACAGGTGGCGGAATCGTTGAAAGCCGGCGGGGTGAAGGCCGGGAAGCTGCGCACGGTCTACAGCGGGATCGATTTCTCCCGCCCGGTCGAGACGCCACGGGGAAATGGACGATCCGAGGTGACGGAGGTCCGCCGCCGGCTGGGCGTCCCGGGCTCCGCCTTGCTCCTCGGCACGGCGGCCAATCTGTTCCCGCGCAAAGGGTACGATGTGATGATACGGGCGCTCCCGGGGATCCTTGCGGTTCATCCCGACGTGCATTATCTGTTGGCGGGAACGGCGGAGCCGGACTATGCCGCCTCGCTGCGCACATTGGCCGCGGAGCTGAGGATCGCGGAGCGGGTCCACATGGTCGGGTTTCAGGATCCGATTCGCCCCTTCCTCGACGCGCTCGACCTCTATGTGCATCCGGCTCTCATGGAAGGATTCGGCATTGCGCTGGTCGAGGCGATGGCGGCCGGCAAGGCCGTGGTGGCGACGAGAACCGGCGGCGTGCCGGAAGTGGTCGAACATGGAGAGACGGGACTCCTGGTCGCGCCGGGCGATTCGGAGCGGCTGCGGGCGGCGGTCGTCGAATTGTTGGGGGATGCGCCGCGGCGCGCGGAGATGGGCGCCAAAGGCCTCGCTCGCGCGCGGGAACGTTTCGATCTGGCCAGAACGGTTGCGGATCTCGAGCAGCTGTACCGTGAAGCGGCCGAACGGGGACAAGGCGGGGATGCGGATCGGCATTGATGCGAGCCCCATCGTGGGCGACCGCGGAGGCGTGGGCTGGCACACCTATTATTTGCTGGAGGCCATGCTGGCCGGCCCGCGCGACGTCGAGTTTATCGGATACCTGCGGCCCGGCTCGGTGTTGCCGGAAGACGTGCGGTCTTGGCGGACCGGCGGACGGATCACGTGGGTCGAGTCGGCGAAGTGGGCGATGCGGTGGCGGGGACGGGCGGACCGGCTGGACCTGTACCATGGCACCAATTTCAAGCTCCACACCGTCGGGCGGTACGGCGGCGTCGTGACGATCCACGATCTCTGGCTGGAACGGTTCCCGCAATATTCGACCAAGGTGCTGGGCCAGCGGCTGGCCTCGATGAAAGCCAGACGCACGGCGCGGCGCGCCGGGACGGTGGTCACGGTGTCGGAATTTTCGGCGCGCGAGTTGAACGAGCTCTATTCGGTGCCGCGTGAGCGGCTTGCGGTGATCCCGAACGGGGTGGCCGACGATTTTGCGGCGCGCCGGGACGATCGGGCGATGGCCGAACTGCGGGCGAGAATCCGGCTTCCGGACAAACCCTATCTGCTTTTCATCGGAGGGGCGGATCCCCGGAAGAACCACCGGCGTTTCCTCGAAGCGGCAAGCCTGATGCGCCGGCCGTTGCAGGGACACAGCCTGCTGCTGGTCGGTTCGACCGATCACGCCTTCGGCTCTTATCACGGGTCGGCGAAAGAATACGGACTCACGGCTCAAGTCTGTTGTCCCGGCCGGTTGGGCCGGGCGGACTTGCAGCTCCTCTATACCTATGCGGATCAGTTCGTTTTTCCCTCGCTCTACGAAGGATTCGGCATGCCGGTGCTCGAAGCGATGGCCTGCGGGGCTCCGGTGATTACGTCCGGAACGACCGGCGTCGCCGAGGCGGCGGGTGACGCCGCGCTGCTGGTCGATCCGGAGGACGCCCGCTCGCTGGGGGAGGCGATGGTCTCCCTGCTGGAAGACGCGTCGCTGCGGGCGTCGTTGACGGCCAAGGGATTCGAGCGGGTGAAGCAGTTTTCCTGGCGGTCTGCCGCGGCCAAGACGCTGGACTTGTATCGGCGACTCTGTCGGGAACGAGTCTCTTGACCGTGACTATGACGCCGCGCGACATCCTCGTCATCAAACTGCGCTATCTGGGAGACGTGCTGCTGGCGACGCCCACCTTGGAGGCGTTGAAAGCCGCCCATCCAGTGGCCAGGCTCACCGTCGTGGTCAATCGGGGAACCGAGGCCATGTTGGCCGGCAATCCCCATGTGGACGAAGTCCTGCCGCTCGAGCGGGGATCGATCCTCTCCCAATGGCGGTTTCTCGTGGGACTGAGAACCAGGCGGTTCGACTGGGTCATCGATTTGACCGATGCGGACCGGTCTGCCTGGCTCACTCGGATGACCGGAGCGCCGGTCCGCATCGGATTCAACGACGAAGGCCGCATTCGCGGGCGCTGCTATACCGAAGTCGTGCGCGGTGAACCGGGGGCGCACCGTGTCGAACGGGACCTCGCTTCGCTGGCGCCGTTGGACATCGTGGCCGCCGGGAATTCCCCCCGCCTTTGGCTCACCCCGGAGGAGGAGCGGCGTGCCGCGGACCTGTTGTCCCGCGAGGGCGTGGAAGGGCGGAGTCCGCTGGCCATGCTGCAGCCGGGCGCGCGCTACTGGTTCAAGGCTTGGCCGTGGGAACGGTTTGCCGCGCTGGCCGATCGGCTTGCCGAGCAGCACGGGTATCAGGTTTTGATCGGGGGAAGCCGGCAGGAGTTCGACCTTGCCGAGCGGATCTGCGGTGCCGCCGCGAGCCGTCCGATCAATTTGGCCGGACGGGCGGACATGCGGATCTACGCGGCGGTGCTCAAGCGGGCCTCGTTGTTCGTCGGAAACGACAGCGGCGCCATGCATGTGGCGGCGGCGGTCGGGACGCCGGTCGTCGCCCTCTTCGGGCCGTCCGACCCGAAGGAATGGGGGCCGCGCGGCGGCGCCGCAGCCGTATTGTACAAGGGATTGGATTGCCGGATCTGCTTCCATCCGACCTGCGAACGGGGCGAAGAGAACTGCATGAAGCTGATTGGAATCGAAGAGGTGCTGTCGGCGATCGGCCGGCTGCGCGCGATAGCGCGATGAGGCATTCGCCGGAGGGCGGGAACTCTGTATCGGACCCGATCACGTTACGGAACGTTCGGATGACCGGCGAGCCGCTCAGATCCCCCTTCGTGGTCTGGTCCGGGGTCGTCCTCATCGCGGCTGCCGCGCTGTACGGGGCGGCCGCTGCGGCGGATCTCTTGTGGTATGCCGCGGGAGCCAGGCCCGCGACCGCATTGGCGGATCCTCCGCGGGTTCAGAAGCTGTTCTGGCTCGGTCTGCTCTTGTCGGCGGCAGCCGTGATGGCTGCATGCCTTGCGCTCCTCGTACTGAAGCCCGGCTCGCCTCAACGGCGGTTGGTGGCAGGATCGACCCTTGCCACGCAGTTGCTGTGGGGGGTGCCGGCGGCCTACGTGCTCCTGGTCTACTATCCGCTTCCTCCCCACGCCCACCATACGGAAAAGGCGCTGCTCGCTTCCGGCGCGCTCCTGCTTTGGAGTCTGCTCGCGCTGACGCGGCCGCAAATATTGTCCTCTGTCAAGCGCAACCGGTTCGGCGCCGCCGGGCGAATCCTCCTGATCAATGCGCTCCTGTTCCTCGTCGTCGGCGAGCTTACGCTCCGGGCGATGGATTCGATTCTCGCCAGTCAAGGGTTCTTCGGCGGCAAACAGACGCCGGCCCATCTGAAACCGCACATGGCCGTGCTTGGGTCGATCGGCCGATCCAACAGCCAGGGATTCCGGGACCGCGAGCGGACGATCGAGCGGGGACCGGTCCGCTTCCGCGCGCTCGCGATCGGCGATTCGCAAACGTACGGAGCGGGCGTGACCTACGATGAAACCTTTGCCGCGTTGCTGGAGTCACGGCTCCGGGAGACGGAGCCGACCGCGGAAGTGCTGAACCTCGGCGTGCCGGGATGGGAGCCTCCGGAGGAACTGCATCTCCTCAAAGTCTATGGAATGCAATTCCAACCCGACGTCGTCCTCATGAACTTCTACGTGGGCAACGACATCATCAGGCGCCGCGGCGCCTATTGGGAGCAGCCCATCGTCGTGGCGGGCCAGAGCTACTATGTCCATGCGACGGGCAATCGAATGCACGACCTGCTCAGCCCGGACCGATGGTTTCTCTATCACCACGTGAATTACGTGATTCGGATCGGAACCCTGTCGTTCAATCGCTGGCGCCGGGCCTCGGTGCAGGAGTCGGATCACGGGATCACGCTCCGCACGAGGCAAGGCTATCTCCAAGAGCTGGATGAACGGACGGATATCTATCTGGTCGACGAGCCGGATGAGATCCGGCTGCAATGGGACAAAACCCGGCAGACCCTCGCCGGATTCAAGCAGGCTGCCGAAGAACGGGGAGGGAAATTGATAGTGGTCTTGGTGCCGGACCATGTCCAGGTGGACCGGCAGCTCCGCGAGGAATTCCTGGCCGCGCGCACCGAAGCGCCGACCCGTTTCGATTTCGAGCTGCCGCAGCGCAGGTTGAGACAATGGGGCCAGGCCAACGGGGTCGCGACCGTCGATTTGCTGCCGGCCTTCCGTGACGCGACGCTGGCGGAGCCGCTCTACTTCGAGACCGACCTGCATCTCACGGTTGCCGGGCACCGGTGCGTGGCGAACGGCCTCTGGCCTCTGCTGCGGACTCTCTCCGTCGGAAAGGAACGGCGGGCCGCCGAAAGCCTCGTTCCCGCCTCCTGCCGCTCGGTCGGGCCAAAAACCCCTTGACTCGGAGGTCGAGTGCGTTCATAAAGTGAACACGGAGGTGGGATGGACGTCCAGGGTCAGCGGGACCTTCTTCTCCTATCGGAAGTCGAACGCAACGCGCACTTGACCCAGCGCTCACTCTCGAGTCGTCTCGGGGTGGCGCTCGGCCTGACCAACCTGTACATCAAACGTCTGGCCCGCAAGGGCTACATCGAGATCGAAACGGTTCCCCCCAATCGAGTCCGATACCAGCTTACCCCGCAGGGCGCGGCGGAGAAGGCGCGCCTGACGTATGAGTACATGGATTATTCGTTGGCCTACTATCGGGACATTCGCATCAGGCTCAAGGAGATGTTGGCGACCGTCGGGCGGCTCAAGGGCCGTCGATTCGTCATTTTCGGCACCGGTGAGCTGGCCGAGCTGGCCTACCTGTCGTTGCGTGAAATGGACGGGACCTGCGTGGGGTTTCTCGACGACGAACGGCGGGAGTCGTTTCTCTCCTATCCGGTGTGCGTTCCGGAAGCGATCGGCCGTTGGGAGTTCGACAAGGTCCTGATCGCGGACCTCGATCACGCTTCCGCTCATGAGGCGAGATTGATCGGATGCGGCGTATCGCCCGAGAAAGTCATGAGACTGGTCTTGACGTCGCAGAGAAAGGCGCCGGCGGATGTCGCGCATGCCTAGCGGAACGATGGACTGCGAGGCGGACCAGTCCCGCTGGTATGCGTTGCGCACCAGGTCGCGCCATGAGAAGCTCGTACGCGATCAGCTCAACGGGCAGGGCATCGAGCCGTTGCTGCCGACGGTCCGCCGCCTGAGCCAGTGGAAGGACCGGAAGAAGGAAGTCGAAGTGCCGCTGTTCTCGGGGTACTGTTTCGTGCGGTTCGCGTCCCGGCAAAAACTTCCGGTGCTCAAGACGGTCGGCGTCGTGGACATCGTGGGCGGTGGGTTCCAGCCGGAGCCGATTCCCGACGAGGAGATCCTCGCGCTGCAAACCTTGATGGCCAGCGTGTTGCCCTACGATCCGCATCCCTATCTGTACGAGGGCATGACGGTCGAGGTGATCCGCGGCCCGCTCCAGGGGGTGCGCGGAATCCTACTGAGGAAGGAAAAGCGGCATCGCCTGATCCTGGGCATCCGTTTGATCCAGCAGGCCGCGGCCGTGGAAATCGACGTCGATGACATCGCCCCGTTGCCATGACATCCATCACTCTGTCCACCGCCTTCGGTCGGAGAAACCAGCATGACTGATTCTGCAGCGAAGCGAGAAGCCGCCGTCGCCGTCGTGGGGGCCGGCTATTGGGGCAAAAACCTCGTGAGGAATTTCCACGCCGTCGGCGCGCTGGACGCGATCTGCGACAGCAACCGGGAGTTGCTGGAGACGCTGAACCGCGATTATGCGCCGCGGAAGGTTGTGACCGCCTATTCGGAGATCCTCGGCGACCGGAGCATCGGCGCGGTTGCGATCGCCACGCCGGCCGAGACCCACGCGGACCTCGTGCGCGAGGCGCTGTCGGCCGGGAAGGACGTGTTCGTCGAGAAGCCGCTGTGCCTCGACGTCCGCACCGGACGGGAATTGGTCGAGCTGGCGAAGGCGAAGCAGCGCATCCTCATGGTCGGCCATTTGCTCTGGTACCATCCGGCGGTGCTGAAATTGAAAGAATTGATCCGGGCCGGCGAGCTGGGCCGGATCCAGTACGTGTATTCGAACCGGCTGAACCTCGGGAAGATCCGCCGCGAGGAGAACATCCTCTGGTCCTTCGCGCCTCACGACCTCTCCGTGATCCTCGGGTTGCTGGGCGAGATGCCCGACACCGTCCGGGCGCAAGGAGGCAACTATCTCCATCAAAACATCGCCGACGTCACGATCAGCATGCTCTCCTTCCCCAGCGGCGTGAAGGCCCACATCTTCGTGTCCTGGCTGCATCCCTTCAAGGAGCAGAAGCTCGTCATCGTGGGCGACCGCAAGATGGCCGTCTTCGACGACATGGAAAAGAAGGACAAGCTCCTGCTCTATCCCCATTCGATCGACTGGAAGAACCAGATCCCGGTCGCGAACAAGGCGGATGCCTGCCCGGTCGAACTGGAGACGAGCGAGCCGTTGCGGACGGAATGCGAGCACTTTCTCGATTGCATCGCCACCAGGCGTCAACCGAGGACCGACGGAGAAGAGGGACTGCGTGTCCTGTCGGTGCTGCAGCGCTGCCAGGACGCCCTCGAAAAGGAGGCGCATCGCGGGGCCAAACCAGAGCCGGCCGCGGTTCCTGAGCGGAAGCAGCCGTTCTTTGCGCACGAGTCGGCCTGCATCGACGAAGGGACGGACATCGGCGAGGGGACGAGCATCTGGCATTTTTCCCACGTTCTCAAGGGATCCAAGATCGGCAAGAACTGCAAGATCGGCCAGAACGTGGTCGTAGGACCCAAAGTGATTGTCGGCAACGGCGTGAAGATCCAGAACAACGTCTCGGTCTATGAAGGGGTGACCCTGGAAGATTTCGTGTTCTGCGGCCCCTCGATGGTCTTCACGAACGTCTTCAATCCGCGCAGCGAAATTCCCCGCATGGACGAGCTGCGGCCCACGCTGGTCAAGCGGGGCGCCACGATCGGGGCCAATGCGACCATTCTGTGCGGCATCACGATCGGGCGCTACGCGCTCATCGGGGCCGGCGCGGTCGTCACCAAGGACGTGCCAGACCATGCGCTGGTGAGGGGAAACCCGGCCAGAGTCACAGGGTGGATGTGTTCCTGCGGCGTCAAGCTCGCGCTCAAAGGCTCCAAGGGCGTCTGCCGGACCTGCGGGAAGACGTTCAGCAAGGGGACGAAGGGGACGAAAGGATTGCAGGCTCACTGAACAGGAAGGAAGGCATATGGGCGTTCCATTACTCGATCTTGCGGCGCATCATGCGCCGCTGCACAAGGAGATCATGGCGGTGCTGGAGCAGGTCGTCCGCAGCCAAGCGTTCATCCTGGGGCCGGAAGTGGCCAAGCTGGAAGAACGGGTCGCGTCCTACTGCCAGGCCAAGGCCGCGGTCGGCGTATCGTCGGGCACCGACGCGCTCCTCATTTCCCTGATGGCGCTCGGCGTCGGTCCGGGCGACGAGGTGGTGACCACGCCCTATTCCTTTTTCGCCACGGCCGGAGCCGTCGTGCGGCTCGGCGCGAAGCCGGTGTTCGTCGACATCGAACCCCGCTCGTTCAATATTCATCCCGACAAGATCGAACGGGCGGTGACCGCCAAGACCAAGGCGCTCATTCCCGTGCATCTCTATGGACAATCGGCCGATATGGCCCCCATCATGGACCTGGCGGGGAGACGCAAGCTGGCGGTGATCGAAGACGCGGCGCAGGCGATCGGGACGGAGTATCGAGACGGCCGCCGCGCCGGCAGCATCGGGACGGTCGGCTGCCTGTCGTTTTTCCCGAGCAAGAATCTCGGCTGCCTCGGCGACGCGGGCATGGTCGTGACGAACGATGCGGACCTCGCCGAGCGGATCCGGGTCCTACGGGTCCACGGCAGCAAGCCCAAGTATTATCACAAGCTGATCGGGGGAAACTTCCGCATCGATACCATTCAAGCCGCCGTGCTGAACGTCAAGCTCAACTACCTCGACGGATGGACCAAACGCCGGCAGGAGAACGCGCGACGCTATGAGACGCTGTTCCGGCAAACGGACCTCCTGGGGCGCGGCGCCGTCAAGCTGCCCGAGGCCGTCTATCAGACGTCGGGAAAGCCCCATTACCACATCTACAATCAGTTCGTGCTGCGAGTCGAACGCCGCGACGATCTGATCGCCCATCTGAAACAAAAGGGCGTCGGCGCGGAGATTTACTATCCGGTGCCGTTCCACCTGCAGGAATGTTTCCGGTGTCTGGGCTACAAAGAAGGCGACTTCCCCGAATCGGAGCGCGCCGCGAAGGAAACGATCGCGATTCCAATCTACCCGGAACTCACCGCCGAACAGCAGGCCGAGGTCGTCGAAGCCATCGGCAGCTTCTATCGTAAGTGATGTGGGGACAGGCTCCGTCGTCCGCGACGGTGCCTGTCCCACTTTCCCGGCAAGTGCCAAACGCAAAGCCCACATATCAAAATTCGAAATCCGAAATTCGAAACCTCGGGCTTTCCGAGTCATAAGAAGAACGCAATGACCCGGACAGATTGTTCGCACATCGGACATGGTGTGCAGACAATCTGCCGGACAGAGTGCGCCGCCGCCGGGGGTCTGCCTTCACAGCCGCCGCTCACTCATGGATTCGCCGGCGTAGGGTCGTATCCTTGGTGGCCTCCCATCCACATGATGACCACCATGGCCAGCATGACGAGGGTCATATAAAAGATGAATCTGAACGCGTTGAGATACGGCGTGCCGAAGACTCCGAAAGCGTACAGCGCAGCTACGACAAGGAGCAACAAGAGTGCGGCCATTACCATCGTCATAATCGACCTCTCCCATTTTGCTGGGTGGGCAACTCCGGGTTAACTCTTGTACTGAGTACGCCGCCAAGGATTGACCATTGCAAGGCAAGTACCTGTCCATACAAATCGTTTCAGGCATTGACAGTGGATGGAGTGATCGTGAGCCGGGTTCCAGGGTATCGGCTAGCCGGATAGCTTAGCGTCTTGACGCCGATGCGACATCAAAACTGCAGGGTCTGACGATAGACCGCCAGTGTTTCTTCCACCATACGATCGAGCCCGAAGCGGTCGGCGATGAAGGCCGGCGCCGCCTCGCTCAGACGTGCGCGTCTGTTCGGGTCGAGCAAGAGCGACAGCAGGGCTTCGGTCAAGCCGTCGATATCGCCCACCTCCAACAACAAGCCGGTTCGGTCGTGGCTGACGGCGTCCGCCGCGCCGCCGGCCTTCGTGGCGACGACGGGACAGCCGAGCCATTGCGCTTCCAGTAAGACGTTGGGGGTGCCTTCCTGCCGCGACGTCAGGAGGAGGGCCTCGGCGGCGGCCATGACGACGTCCACGTCTTTTCTTCTGCCCAGCAACCGGAATCGGGCGGAGAGGCCGTGCCGCGCGACGGCCTCCCGCAATTCGCCCTCGCAAGGGCCTACGCCCGCCACCACGGCGTGCAGATTGCGGACGCGGTTCATTGCGCGCCGCACGACTTCGAAAAAGACCATCGGCTGCTTCTCTTCGCTCAACCGGAACACGCCGGCGACGAGCGGCGCGCCGGACGGCAGGCGGATCTCTTCCCGGAACGCTTGCACGGCGTCGGGATTCGGGCGGACCACGGTGTCGAAGTCCACGCCGTTGTGCACGACTCGGAAGCGATCGACCCCTACGCCCAACCACGTCGCATAATCTTCGGCGCCCGGGTGCGAATTGTTGATGAATCGCACGTGCGGGAAGGACGCCAGGAGCTGGTACCAGGGCTTGAAGAGGGGATGGGCCAGATACGGAAAATGATTCGGATTCACGTTGCGCGTGGACAACACGATATGCGGAATGCCTGCGAGCAGCGCGGCGAGACCGGCCCAGACGTTGTTGTGGTCGAGCCAGGCATGGACGAGGTCGGGCGGATCGATCAGCAATTCGCCCAGAATGTCGACCGTATAGGGCAGGAAGAACGCCGGAAGCCGGTTGAGCAATTCGAGCGTCCCGGGCCTGGCCCGGAGCTTCCGGACGAAATCGGCGTTGAAGTCGGCGCCCGCGACGAAGGGCGGGATACCGGCCCGTTGGAGCAGGTCGGCATAGTGCGCGTCGTCATCGACGGATTCACGCAACGTCAGCACCCGAAGTGCAAGACCCCGCCGGCTTGCCCCGACGACGAAGTTGCAGAGCTGCCGTTCGGCCCCTCCGGGAATCAACCCTCCGATGCAGTGCAGGACGCGCAGCTTGCCGAGGTCGGGCGGGGAAGGTTCGTTCGGCCGGACGTTCCGAAGGAACGCCGCCATCTGTGCGGGAACCGACGGTTCGATGGAGTCATAGTGCCAGCGGCGGGCGAATCCGTGCAGCCAGGGTGCGCGGCGTTGAAGCGTCCAGGCGAGGCGTTTCAGCCGAGGAACCGGCGGCGCTCCCGCTTGCGCCGCCACCCACGCTGCATAGGTGCCCATAGTGATCCGTCGATGGAGGTGATCGTCGAACGGCGGCTGCAATGCACCGCTCGATAAATTTTGTAGCAAGAAGTCTTCACCGTGCGGAGCTAGGGGTGCCCCTAGTACATCGATCGTGATCGTTGTGTGAACGTGAAAGACACGCAAGGGTGTTCGCGAGATGCGCTACGAATTTGGAAAAAACTGGTCGGAGTTCGCGCGGCGGCACGTGACGGACGAGCGGATCGAGACCGCCCGCCGATGCCTGCTCGACTTCCTGAAGCTCGACGATCTGCGGGGCAGGACGTTCCTGGATATCGGGTGTGGAAGCGGAATCCATTCGCTGGCGGCCTATCGCGCCGGCGCGAGCCGTATCATCGGGTTCGACTATGATCCCGATTCGGTGCGGACCAGCCGAATGGTCCGCGAGCAGGCCGGATCGCCGGACAACTGGGAAATTTTGCAGGGCTCGGTCCTCGACCGCTCCTTCCTCGACAAGCTGGAGCGGGCCGACATCGTCTACAGTTGGGGCGTCCTGCATCATACGGGGAGCATGTGGGAGGCGGTCACGAACGCCTCGTCGCTGATGAAGCCGGACTCGGTGTTCTGTATCGCGCTCTATACGACCGACATCTTCATCGATCCCACGCCGGAGTATTGGCTGACGTTGAAACAACGATACAACCGCGCGGGAGCGCTGGCTCGTCGTTGCATGGAATGGCGTTATGCGCTGCGGGCGACCATTCTTCCCGAGTTGCGGGCCGGGCGAAATCCGTTCGCGTATATCCGGGAATATGGGCGGTCGCGCGGCATGTCCTATTGGACGGACGTGAAGGATTGGCTGGGCGGCTGGCCGATGGAATTCGCGGGCATCGCGGAAACGAAAGCGTTCTGCGCGGATCGGCTCGGCTTGGAGCTCTTGAACATCACGGCGGGTGAAGCGAACAGCGAGTATCTCTTTCGGAAGAAAGGCTCGACGAACTATTGGGACCGCGTCGCCGGCCGCCGCACGGAGGTGACGCTGGAGGCTCCGTTCGTCCATCAACGAGGCTATGCCTGGGTGGCTCGCGTGCCGCGATACCTGTCGGAGGCCGACACGGTCGAGGAGCCCAGGCGGTCGCGGCTGATGCTCTGCGAGGACGGATTGCCCCTCGGCTTCGCCCATGCACCGCACGTCCAGATCGAGGCCTACGGCGGAAGCCGGTACTCCCATTGGGGCGACCATCTCATCTTCTCGACGACCGACCGGAGCGATCCCAACACGAACGGGCGCCGGTATTCGGTCTATCTCGACGCGGGGAGCGGCTCCGAGTCATGAGTTTCTCCAAGAGGGTTGACGATGCGACCGAAGTTCTGTTGAACCGGCTCATCACGAAGGGCTACAGCGACAAGCTGGCGGCGCTGCTCTGGCGGCGCCATCCGGCGTCCGCCTACTTCCTCGCCCGAGGCGGCCATGCCGTCCCTCCGCCGGTCTTCTGCAATCTCGCCCTGACGAACAAGTGCAATCTCCGCTGTGAAATCTGCGGAAGCCAAAAGTATCTCGACGAGACCGGCGTGATCCGCAGCCACATGCCGCTGGACGTGTTCTATTCCGTGGCCGAAACGCTGTTCCCGTTCATGGTGGAAGTCGAATTGAACAGCCAGGGCGATCCTCTGCTGCATCCGCAGATCGAGGCGGTCTTGGGGACGATCGGGGTCTACGGCTGCGACGTGAAGGTGCAGACCAACGGCACCCTCTTCACGGATCGGGTCATCGACGTGCTGCTGCGCCAGCGCGGCAAGGTCATGCTGTCGTTGGACGCCGTCGGGCCGCGGTTCGACGAGGTGCGGCGCGGCGGCGAATGGGCCAAAGCGGAGCCGCAGCTCGTGAAGTTCCTGCGCCGGCGCGACCGGGGGCGGCTTCGGGTCGGCGTCTATCCGACCCTGACTCGACGGACGGTTGCCGATGCGTTGCACGTCGTGCAGTGGTCGGTGAATCACGGCATCGAAGAGGTGGCGTTTCACCGGTACAGTCCCATCCAGAATTCGTTCGAGGAGGCGCCGAGCCAAGAAGAACTGGACGCGACGGCCGGTGAAATCCGGGACTGGCTGGAACGCAAGGGAAACTTCATCAAGGTCAGCCTCGACGGCAACCCTCTGAACATCGGCGGCGTCTGGATGGAGAAGGCGAGGACCCGCTTGCATTGGAATCTCAAGCGGCTGCTCGCGATCGGGCAGCATCGGATGATGTTTCCGCGCAGCCCCGACGCGTATCGGGCCGATCCGCTCCGCATCTGCGTGTCGCCGAACCATTACGTCGAGATCGGCCTCGACGGCCAATTGAGCGCCTGTTGCCGGGCTCAGGACGTCGTGTTGGGGTATGCCACGTCGGTGAAGGATTTTGCCGATGCATGGTTCAGCCACAACTACGCCAGCATCCGCGCGTCGCTCCGGCGCGACGCCTCGGGACTGCTGCCGTTGCCCAATTGCGAAGGCTGCATCCGCTTCCATGCGCCGGGGGTCTACGACCATCGCCGGGCGTCCCATGGCACGGGCGTGCAGGTGGAGGCGCATGAGACGCTCGTTTGGCCGGATCACCATGCCGTCAAGATCGAACTCATCCAGCGGGAGGCGGGCCATTGCCATCTCGCCATCCTGCCTCCGGGTGTCGGCTCGGAAGACTACGAGCTATGGGAAGACGAAACGCTGCTCGGACCGAACAGAGTGTTGCACGACGACGTGAGGGAATATGGCGGCGGATCTTACTGCATCGAGCGCCGCAACCTGTACTTCAGCACGTCGGACAATTCGGACGCCCGACGAAACGGGCGAGTCTACCGCTTGAAGAAGCGCCGGGAATCGCCGGCGCCGCCTCCCGTCGCGCATCGTGAGGACGAGGAGCTTCGCCACGAGGTGCCGCTGAAGTTCATTCACAGGGAAATCGGCCGCTGCGCCATCGTGGGTTTGCCGCCCGGCATCGGCGACGAACAGTACGAGCTCTGGGAGGACGATATCAGGCTCGGACCCAAGGCGTCCCTCCACGACGACATTCGGAAGCACGGGCACGGACGGTATTCCATCTGGGGCTCACAGCTGTATTTCAGCGCCTCGGACGATTCCGATCCGAAGGAAAACGGGCGCGCGTATCGGTTGAAGCGGTCGGACGAAGGCGGAGACCGGCAGGTCTATGCCGCCCACGTGGGTTCGGAGCCGGAGCGGCGGTGATCGCGCGTCTTCCCGTTCACGACCCGTCCGAGCGCCGGGGGGCTGACTGAATGACGCAAACGAGTGTGCCGTTGTCGATCGGCTCGCCGCGCGCGGGGACCGCTCGGCATGAGCTGCGAGGGATCGGCGGCCTGATCGGGACGCTCGCGGGCCGCCGCCGTCTGGTCTGGCAGATGGCGAAGCGGGAAGTGCGCGACCGCTATGCCGGACAGGCGCTGGGCACGTTGTGGGCCGTCGCGCATCCCATCCTTCTGATGGGACTCTACCTGTTCCTGTTCACCTTCGTGTTTCCGTCCCGCATGCCCTTCGGCGGCGGCCGGGGCGGCGCCGTGACGTACATTCTGGCCGGCTTGATTCCGTGGTTGACCGTTGCGGATGCCCTGTCGCGCGGAAGCGGGGTGGTGGTGAATGAGGCGGGACTGGTCAAGCAAGTGGTCTTTCCCGTCGAGATCCTCCCGATCAAGTCGGTGCTGGCCGCCGGCCTTCCGCAAGGAATCGCGACGCTGGTCCTTCTCCTCTATATGGCGGCCGTCGACCGCCACGTGCCCCTTCTTGCGGCGTCGCTGCCGCTGCTCTTTCTCCTTCAGCTCATGGTGATGGCCGGCATGGTCTACGTGCTGTCCTCCGTCGGGGCCTATATCCGGGACTTACGCGAGGTCGTTCAGGTCTTTGTGAGCGCCGGCATCTTTCTCGCGCCCATTCTGTACTCCGAGGAGGCGGTCGAGCGAACGATTCCCGGGTTTGCCGCGTTGCTGGCGCTGAATCCGTTCAGCCACTTGGTCTGGTGTTACCAGGATGCCCTGTACTACGGCCGGCTGGTTCATCCTGCCTCCTGGCTCCTGCTGCTCGTCGTGAGCCCGGCCGTGCTGTTTCTCGGCCATCGGGTGTTTCGGAAGCTCAAACTCATGTTCGGCGAGGTGCTATGACCGTCGAGGCCGAGGTGCCCGCGATTCGGGTACGGCAGCTGTCGAAGCGGTTCGAAATCTATCGGCGGCCGGCTGATCTGCTCCGCGAATTGATCACCAGGCGGCCGAGGCACGAGGTGCGTTGGGCGCTCCGCGACGTGAGCTTCGAGCTGCGGCGCGGCGAGGTGGTGGGCGTCATGGGACGCAACGGCGCGGGAAAGAGCACGCTTCTGAAAATCCTGACCGGAACGCTCGAGCGGACCGGCGGCGACGTCACGGTGCACGGCAAGGTGACGTCGATCCTGGAGCTGGGCACCGGCTTTCACCCCGAGTATACGGGCCGCGAAAACGTCTACATGGGAGGACTCTGTCTGGGCCTCACCAACGACGAGATCGACGCCCGGATCGACGGCATCGTCGCGTTCAGCGAACTGGGCGAGGTCATCGATCAGCCGTTCAAGACCTATTCGACCGGCATGCAGGCCCGGCTGACGTTCAGCACGGTCGTGAGCGCCGATCCCGACATTCTGATCGTCGACGAGGCCCTGTCGGTCGGGGACGCCCGGTTTCAGAAGAAATGCTGCGACAAGTTCCGATCGTTTCGCGAAGCGGGAAAGACCATTCTCCTGGTGTCGCATAACGCCGATGCGATCACGTCGATGTGCGACCGGGCGATCCTGCTCGAGAACGGAACGGTGGCGGCCGACGGCGAGCCGTCGTACGTGACCAAGTACTATCACCGAATGCTGTTCGGGGGAGACGAGCCGGACGCAGCGCCGGCGCCGTCCGGTGTGGCACAGGTCGCCTCGGAGCCGGATCCGGCCCGCGCTCCCGTTCCCGGTTGCATGCGCTACGGCAACGGCAGGGCCGAAATCACGGGCCTCGCGATCTGCGATCGGGAAGGCCGGCCGGCGCGGACGGTGGAGTCCGGATCGGACTGCACGGTCCGCTTTGCGATCGTCGCGCGCGAGGATCTGGACGATCTGGTCGCCGGAATGCTGATCCGCGACCGGCGGGGAGTGGATCTCTACGGGACGGACACGCTGCTCCGTGAAGTGCCGGTCGAGGCCGTCAAGACGGGGGACGCGGTTCAGGTGGTGTTTCGCCTGTCGATGTGGCTGGCTTCGGGCACCTATTTTCTGACCGCCAGCGCCGCGCGGTCGGACGGCAAACAATATGATCTTCTCTACGACGGCCTGCAGTTCGAGGTGACGGGAGACGGCCTCGCCTATACGAATTCCCTCGTCAACCTCAATGTCTCCGTGGAGATGCTGCCGGCGTCGTACAGTGTCCGATGAGGTGGCCATGGGAATTGATTTCGCTCAAGCCGAGTTTCTCGATCTGTGCGCCGAGTTGGGGGGCATACAGAACCCCGTGCTCGGACTCGGTTCGCTGACGATCAGGGAGCCGGCCGAACAGATCGGACGGTTCGCGCGCTTGTACGGATACGACTCGTTGGAAAAGGAAGGCTCCGTGCGGGCCTTTTTCCGCGACCGATACAACATCCGCGACTATCGGGACTGCGATCTCAACGGCCGCGCCAGCCTGTCGCTGGACCTCAATCGCCCCGTGCCGGCCGATCTCGTCGGACGTTTCGGCACCGTCCTCAACGGAGGAACCCTGGAGCACGTGTTCGACGTCAGGCAGGCGATGGAAAACCTGCACCGGCTGACGAGAACCGGCGGCACGCTCATCCACATGGCTCCGCTGACCTGGTACGAGCACGGGTTCTTCAACTTCAATCCCCTGCTGTTTCACTCGATGATCGAAGCCAATCACTACGAGCTGCTGGCGGAGGGCTATTACGCGCTCAAAGACGTATTCCCGGACGGACCGTCCCGTCCGCAGGTGTTCATCACGCGCCGGGCCGGCGAGCCGACCGGCATGGCGAAGCCGATGCATGAGCTGCTGGCCGGGTCCGAATTGCCGGCGAACATGATGTATGTGGTCGCCTTGCGCAAGGAGAAGGACGCCCCGTTCGTCTCACCGTATCAGGTGCATGATGGCGACTGAGACGTCCGGATCCCGGCAGTGGGCCGCGGTCCTGCTGGTCTGGCTCGCGGTGGTCAACGTCGTGCTGTGGCTCTATTGGCCGCCGGACCGGATGGTGTCGCGCGAGGTCCGACTGTCCGGGCCGTATCTCCACGATTCGGGTCACGCATTCGTGGCCGACATGCCGGTGAGGTTGCCCTCCGACGGTGTGGGGGGGGAGGACTCGCGCGTGGAGCTCTACGAACAGGGCGCGAAACTGGGGATCCCCCACACGGGACACGACGTCATCCGCACCCAGGGAGCCGGAGGATTCTCCCATTGGGGCGATCGGCTGTACTTTTCAACCTCGGACAACAGCGATCCCAACGTGAACGGCAGGACCTATGTCCTGCGCTACGGCGCGACGCTGCCGGTTCTCTTCTACGTCGCGCTGTTGCTGCTGGATTTTCTCGTGGTCGCATTCGCGATCGACCGGGTGGGCGGCCGCCTGTTTGACCGGAGACCGCGGCTGCAGGCCGGCGTACGGGTATTGGCGCTCTCAGCCGCCATGGTGTTGCTGATTCAGGTCCTGTTCTGGGTGCTGACGGAACGGGCGCTCGCGGAGCAGGGTCGGAAAACCGCCGAGTGGTTCCGCTACGTGTTCCATGAAGGCGCCGCCATCGACTTTGCGCCGGGAGAGTCGGTCAATTTTTCCGAACATCAATATTTGAACTATGCCTTGAATCCCCACATGCCCTACGGGGACGCGAAGCAATTCAACGCCGCCTACCGGATCCGCCGCGGTGAGCCGATCCGTTCCCGCGGCATGGTGCGGTGGCGGGCGCTGGTGCTGGGGGGAAGCACGACCTTCGGCGAGCGTATCCGGAGGGAACAGGACACCTGGGTGTATCAACTCGAGCAGCGGGTGCGGTCCCGTTGCGGGGAGACCTGCGAGGTCATCAACGGCGGAGTCGGGGGCTACACCGTGCTGGAAAATTCCCTGCACTACCTCGTCCTGCTCAGCGACCTGCAGCCGGATCTGGTCCTGCTCTATGAAGGGATCAACGACGTCGATGCCCGCTTGTTCGGCGTGCTGACGCCGGACTATTCGAACTACCGCATTCCGTGGCGGAGCGAGGGGTCCGTGCTGCCGCGTCCGAATCCGGTCCTGGCGCCGCTGTCTCCCTATCGCTATTACTTCCTCACGCGGCACATCGTGCATGTCCGCCGGACCGGCATCGGCGGCGTGGTGAGCCCGCCCAGACCGTCGCCTTCCGAATGGTCCGCGGCCTTGGATCGTAATCATCCGGACATCTACCGGGGGCACCTGCGCAACCTCATCCATCTGCTGCAGGGGGAGAAACGGCGCGTGGTCGTGCTGCCGCAGCATTTCATTGCGGTACAGGAGGGCGACGACGTGTTTTCGCGGGGCGTGCGGGAGCACAACGAGGTCAACCGTGAGGTTGCGGAGGAATTTCGGGCGCCGTTCCTGCGGCTTCTGACGGAGCCCGGCACGTTCGCCCGGGAGGATACCTTCGACAATTGTCATTTCAACGAACAGGGCAGCAGGAGAATGGCGGAGGAGGTCTTTCGGTTTCTGGAGGGGCAGCAACTGCTCCCGTCTCCTTCCCGCCAAGGGGTCGCATAGGGGGTCGCATGACGACGGTTTCCGCGGAGCAGATCCGGCCGGCCAATCCGCATTTCGATCACGATCGAATCGTCTGGCGCGACGAATACAGCGGCCAGTACCACCCGGTCGAATACGGCGACCAGTTCGACGACCAGTGGCGGCTGTTCCTGGAGCGGCGCATCGGATTCTGCCGTCACACGGGCGTGGAGACGAGCGACCTCTACGTCGACGACCGGATCTTCGAATTGACCGGAGCCAAGGACCTGCTGGCCCGGCGCCGGTACGGCCTGTGGCTTCCAATGGTGCGCCGGCTCGGCCGGATGCGGCGGGATGAGCAGCAGCGCGCGATCGGCGGGCGCCTGCAGCTGCACCCCAAGTTCGCGGTCGACCATTTTCAAGGCAAACGTTGCTTGGACGTCGGCTGCGGCGCCGGACGCTGGACCCGCGCGCTGATGGCCCTCGGTGCCAAGGTGAAATCCGCGGACGTGTCCCGGCACGCCATTCGGTCGACGCGCCGCTTCAACGACGACGTCGAGTCGCTGAACCTGTTCGACATCCTGGAGCGCCGGCCGGACCTGCACGGCGCGTTCGACTTCACGCTCTGCTGGGGCGTCATGATGTGCACGCACGATCCCAAGCTGGCGTTCACGAACGTGGCGCGGACCGTCCGGCCCGGCGGAGAGCTCTACGCGATGGTCTATGCGCCGACCTACCATAACTCTCCGTTCGTGCTCGAAAGCCGCCGGCACTATCACCGGCAGCTCGCGACCATGGAAGAGCGGCTGCGGTACGCCTACGAGATCGCCGATCGGCCGGAGAATGCGATCAATCTGTTCGACATGCTCAATACCTTTTTCAATTGGACCATCGAAGAGGACGTGATCCGGGGATGGTATCGGGCCGAGGGGTTCACGGACGTCCTGATGCTCAATCGGGACGAGCCGCACAAGTGCGCGTACCACATGCTCGGGAAAAAGGCAGGATGACGCCGTGAGGGAGGGTTCGAGCTCATCGCCTATGGAACGCGGGCTATCCATGACCCAGGCGGCTCGTCCGGGCTTGGCGATCCCGAATATTCGAATTGCCCTGTTGCTGCTCTTGCTTCTTACGGCACTGGCGGGATTCGGGACGTTCTTCGGAGTGCCTGTCATGCGTCCATTGGGAAACGCGGATCTTCGCCACGACGGTGGTCATGCCTATGTGGGGGCGGTGGCATCGTCCTGGCCGCTGGTGATCGGGTCGGACAGCGTGGATGCCCCGGATGAGGCTCTCACCGAGTTGTTCGAAGACGGCAAGCCTCTTGGACCTCCGCACCAAATGCACGCCGACATCCGGAAAGAAGGACGCGGCAAGTTTTCTCACTGGAGCCGGGAGTTGTACTTTTCCGCTTCCGACAACAGCGACCCCAGAACGAACGGGCGCCGGTATACGGCCAGGTTGCGCGTGTTTTTGGCCCCCTCTCTCTCTCTTGTGCTTGGACTATCGGCTTTGCTGTGGCTTGTGAAACGTGTCTACAGCGATTGGTGCAGGAAAACGGACAGAAGCCGGGCGATACACGACGGCATTCGCTTCATTCTCACGTTGGCCATTGCGATCTTGTCCGGCTGGGGGGCCATGAAGGCCGACGGCGTCGTGTTGTGGGCCATGTTGTGCAGTGCCGTCGTGGCGGCGATATGGGTTCTTCATGCATTGCGTGAGATCGGACAGGACGTCACCGAGACAAGAAGCCATGGAGTACGGGTCGGGGAGTTGACGCTGGCCGCCGTGTCGATCGGGCTGACCCTGATGGCGACTGAAGCGGTCTTGGCTTGGCATGAAAAGGGCGGCATGAGTCCGGACGTTCGCGGTCATGAAGCGCCGGTGCCGTCTCATGAGATCGCAAATTCGCGACTTCGTACCCTCCTCACGTCATTCTCCGTTTCCGTTCCATCGGAGGTGCTCGCTCAGGTCGCATGGAGACAGTCGTTACTGACCATGCCTCAAGAATGGGAAAGACGATCGGCAACGGTCGAAGGCGCCGCTCGAGCGTCGCAGTGGCATGGCGTTCTGCACGTCTATGATGCGAACGGGATAAGGCGGACGTCTGATTTTGAAGCCAAGCGCTCGGATACGTTCCGTGTCATGGTCGTAGGGGACAGCCTTACATATGGTGATGGGATCGAAGAACGGTTCACATATCCCGCCGTCCTGCAACGGCTCATGGAGGAAGACTACGCCATCGAATTTCTCAATCTCGGATCAGATGGAATGCAAAGCGAGGACATCAAAAAGAGGATTTATGAGTTTGTACCGCGCCTGCGGCCCAATCTCGTGATTTATGGGGTCTGTCACAACGATTTTCTGCCCTCCGGGGTCGGGCAGTACGCGATGACGGATAAGTTCTCGATTCCCATTCCCGAACGGGTCAAACGGGACCTCATGGCGCGAAGCCGAATACTCAGGCTGACCGGAGACGGGTATGGCGCGTTTCTTCTACGGGTTGGGCTACGGGCGGACTTTTACGACGATATCTTGAAAGATTTCCGAAATTATCAAGGGCGATTCGCCCAGGACGTGGCCGGCATGAATGCCTATGTTCTTTCTCAGGGACTTCCCCCGATCGTCGCCATCGTACTGGATCAGAAATACCCGGCGGTGGATCCACGTCCTTACGAGATCACAAAGGTCGCGGAACGCCACCTTGCGCGTGCCGGCATGGACGTGATTGACACGGAACCATACTACCGCTCGTTCAGCGACCAAAACCTGACCGTCAGCAGATGGGAGGGGCACCCCAATGAAGTCGCGAACGCCATCTGGGCCAGGATGATCGAGACGCATGTGCGAAACCGATCCGATCTGAAGCCTTTTGCAAGACAATTGCGATGACGACACCCTTTGACGTGAAAACCAACTGCCAAGTGATCCTGCGGCGAATATATCGTCGGCTCACGGGAACGAAACGTACGCAGGATTATCATGTGTACTACGCCAAGCGCCAGGACAGCGATGAGCGGCTGCGCGACGAAGTGGAATTTGCCATGGCCTGCGGAGCCGAGTACGCCAATCATGTCGCCAAGGAGCTGCGACGGCGAGTGGAGCCGATCCCTGACTTGTCCTCACTGTCGATCTTGGAATTGGGGCCGGGAATCAATTTCGGAGCGATCCTGTTCTGCGCCATGGCGGGCGCAAACGTGGCCGTCTTCGACAAATATCTCGTGGATTGGAATTCGGACTATCATCCTCGTTTCTACGCCTTGTTACGAGAGGGACTGAAAAGAACGTACCCCTGTCTAGATCTCGCCGTTCTGGATGCTGTCATCTCCGAACGGTGCCATTCAGCGGAATTGATCCGAATGAGGCGCGGAGACTTCGTGCCCGACGGCATCGACTTCGAGAACGCCTCTTTCGACGCCGTCGTATCCAATGCCACGCTGGAGCACGTGCCTGACGTTCCGAGCCTGTGCGGTGAGTTGGGACGCATAACCCGGTCGGGCGGCATTGGTGTTCACCAAGTCGATTTCCGCGATCATTCCAACAATGAGCGACCGCTTGATTTTTTGAGGATCCCGGATTCGAAGTATGCAGCCATTTTTGCCGATGGCCATGGCGGAGGAGGAAACCGAGTCCGGCCTGCCGATCTCATCGCTGAATTTGAGAAGGCCGGATTTGAATTGACCCGATTCGAGCCGAACTGTTTTGCCGACGAAGCATACGTGCAGGAAATCCGTCCGAGTTTGTTGCCGCGGTATGCGTCCATGTCGCCGGAAGACCTGCGCGTCGTTGGAGGACGGCTGTTCGTTCGGTCCAGGAAAGCCGAACCGGACGCGCATCAGGACCGTCGATCCAGGAGAACGGCCGGCGTCGAATAGGTCGGTCAAGGAGGAATTCTTCGAAATGCAACCGACGTGGTCAAACGCGAATCCTTTGGAGAGAAAGGTTGACCAGGCCGTCAAATTTGCCATCGAAAGCGCAAAAAGTTTGATCTCCTGGCTCCCGGGAGGAAGCGCCTATCTCCGCAACAAGACGGTGCTAGAGGTCGGTCCCGGACAAGATCTGGGGATTCCGCTCATTCTCATGGGATTCGGCGCCAGCATGATCTTGGTCGATCGGTATCTGTGCCAATGGGACCCGGATTTCCATCCCTTGTACTACAGGAGCCTGCGCCGGGAAATCGCCGACGTCTTTCCATCGCTCGAGACAGACCCGTTGGATCAAGTGATCAAGAAGGACGCACACGCCATTCCGAATTTAGCCGCGATGAAGGTTGGAATGGAAAACATTCATGAAGTGCCCGATTCGTCCGTTGACGTCACGTATTCCAACGCGACCTTCGAGCATCTCAGCGATCCGGCCCGGGCGATACATGAGTTGGCCCGTGTCACCCGTCCCGGCGGGTTGGGATTTCACCAAATTGACTTTCGGGATCATCGAAATTTTGAACATCCCCTTGAATATTTGACGGCATCCCAACAGTACTCGGAGGTGCAGCTCAAGAAGACGGCGTGGTCTTTCGGCAATGGAATTCGCTCGACGGAATTTGAAGTCATGTTCAAAGCAGCCGGTTTTCGAATCGTCCAATTTGAAGCCAACTTGTTCGCGGACGAGCAGTACCTCGCCGCATTGCAGCCTCGGCTCCAAACAAAATACAAAATGATGCCGCCGGAAGCCCTTCGGATCCTCGGCGGCCGGTTCTTTACCATCAAGCCGTTTTCAGAGGATCCAATTCTCCACTCGATCTTCAGCGCCTATGCCGATCATGGGTATCCCGTCGAACTCATCACGACCTGGGCGCTTCCATCTCGTGACGGCCGGAAGCTTGTTGAGTTGATCGAAGAGCAGCAACCGGACAAAGTCCTTGAAATCGGCACGTTTGTCGGCCTGTCCACCATCATGATGGCCGCCAAACTTCATCACGGTGCCGTCATTCACACTATCGATCCCAATGTGCCGTTGGCTGTCGAATTGGAGGCCATGAATCCCCCTGCCTGCGGCGTCGACGTGACGATGCGCCGCCAGGAACTGGCTTCGGCAATTGCGCAGCGATTAGGGTTGGCAGACAAGATCGTCTTTCACGCCGGCCGGTTTTCATCTCCGGCCGCCGCGCGCGCGTCTACGAAACATGACACGAGCGCAACCGCTCCCGTGATCGGTCCGGAGGTCTGCCAAAAGCATGGGCCGTTCGACCTTATTTTTGTCAATAGCACCCGCGATAGCGACGCGGTCTTGAGCGATCTCCGCCTCGCCTCACGGTACTTGAGCCCGCGGGGTCGTATGGTGGTCCACGGCGTGATCGGCACGTGGGGCACCAGCGTCCGGCGAGCGACATTCCAATTCCTGGTCGAGGCACCGGAATTCTTCTTTCAGCACGGGCGGTATGCCGATATCCACGAATCCATCGGCGTGCTGGAAACTCTCCCGGGCTCTTCCTCAAAGGTTTGGGAAAAGCAGGGTCGGTCCCTCGATAACGGCGTTCTCGGACATTCAGAGTTCACGGAGAACCTTGCCGCTGTTGTCTACAAGCTTTGTACTCCACAGAGTGCGATCTATCTCGGCCATGACCGGGGGGGGCTGTTGCGGCAGCTGAGCAAATTCGGCGTCGGACAAGTGAGACAAGTGCATGACGGCGGTTCTCTGGAGACGGAAGCTTCGGCGGTCACGGAGCACTTTGACTTTTGTTCCACGTACAAGCCCAAGCAGCGATTCGATCTCTGTATCTGCCTGCCGGATCATGATCTTGCAGAGTGTTCTCTCTCTGATCTTGTCGCCTCCTGCGTCGAGTGCAGCGACACCGTTCTCTTCGGCTCGACCCCGCCGGGCGAAGCGGGAATTTCAGGCGTGCGATCATTTCCGATCGAAAAATGGGTCCGTGAATTTTGGAAGCACGGCTATCGCTTCTACGATCAGGTCCGCCCCCATTTCGAACCGCTGAAGTTCGCCGGGTCTATTTTCGCCGCCAATTCATCAGAGTTATCCAACCTGTATCTGGTTCGACGCGAGTCGGAAGAGGTGGGAAAAGCACGTCACGACGTGGAAGGGATACTCGTTGAGAAAGAGCGGCGTATCGAGGACCTCATTCTTCAAGGGCTGTCCGGCGATATCGCACTCCGGCACGCGTTGATTGAGCTCAAGTCGTCTCGGGAGTTGCTCGCGGCCAAAGACAAGGGTCAGGCGAAAGCTGATCGGGTCATCACCGAGCAAGAAGCTCTCATTTGTCAGTTCGAAGACAGCATGAAGCGGCATGAGGATACCATCAGGGAGAAGGATGAGAGCCTTCGACAACAAGAACGAGTCATCCTCAACTCAGCGCAAGAAATCGAAAAACGCGATCATGCGATAGCCAGGATCGAGCAAAGCCTCGAGTACCGTGTAGCCCTTCGCCTTGGAAGATATCCAAAACTCCTTCGATTGGGCGCACGTCTTTGGCGGGCCGTGTCTCATCGTTAGATGGCACCCGGTTGGTACGATTCGAAGGACGCCCGTGCGAAATGGGCGCCCGTGGAGCGGCGGACGTTGGAAAGCACTCTCTCGCGATGGACCTGATGAACCAGCTGCGGACACCCATCGAACTCGGCGAGCTGTACGAACAGCTGCTGGCGACCTATGCCGACCTGGGCTACCAGCGGGAGCTGGTCAGCCATTGGGCGCTTCCGGGCCGCGATCTCCGGCAACTCCTGACGGAGATCGAGGAAGCGGCTCCGCAGCGTCTTCTCGAGGTGGGCACGTTCGTGGGGTTGTCGACGCTGGCCATGGCGTCCAAGGTCGGGGAGGGCGCCGTGATCCACACCGTGGATCCCAACTTTCCCCTCCAGGTCGAGCTTGAGGCGATGCGGACGCAAAGTCGGGAAGCCGATCTGACGGTGCGCTCCCAAACGCTCGCGCGCCAAGCGGCCGAACGGCTGGGATTGGCGAACAAGATCGTGTTTCACGCCGGAGGGTTCTCCACGCCGGCGACCTTCGCCTCGACGAAAACCGATCCGGCACACACGACGCCGGTCGTCGGACCGGAAGTCTGCCGGTCGCACGGTCCGTTCGACCTCATCTTCATCGACGGCCTTCACTACAGCGACGCCGTCCTCGAAGACCTGCGTCTCGCGGGGCCCCATCTGCGTTCCGGCGGCCGGATCGTCCTGCACGATGTGATCGGCTGCTGGGGGTCGAACGTGCGGCGGGCCGTCTATCAGTTCCTGGCCGAGACGCCGGGCTTGACCTTCCGGCACGGACGCTATGCGGACCTCTACGAGGCGATCGGCGTGATCGAACAGGCACGCGATCGTTCGAGTCGATCCGTCCCCGCGGCAGCCGTGCAACCGGCCGATTCCGGCCTATTCGGGCAGCCGGGATTCGCGGAACAACTCGCCGCCGTCGTCTATAACCTCTGCCGGCCGGCCAGTGTCCTCTGTCTCGGCTCGGACCATGGGGAGCTGCTGGCGCAGTTCGGCCGCTGGGGAGTCGAGGAGCTGATCAGCGTCGGCCGGGAAACTCCGACGATTCAACCGACTGCCGGACCGCTTCGTTGGCAGGCGTTCGACTACCGATCGGTCTATCGTCCCGACGCCCGCGTGGAGCTGTGCCTCGTCGTCACGGACGAGCACGACCTCCGCGGGACCTCCTATCGGGACTTGGTCGCATCCTGCGTGGCCTGCAGCGACACGGTCCTGTTCTGTTCGACTCCGCCGGGCGAAGCGGGGGTTGCGGGAGACGACGCGTTGCCGATCGAAAGCTGGGTGCGCGAATTCTGGAAACACGGCTATCGTTTTCACGACGTCGTCCGTCCGAGCTTCGAGCCGCTGCGGTTCGCGAATTCTCCCGCGCCGATCTACGACGTCCATTCGACGGAACTGGCGAACATCTATCTGGTCCGCCGCGACTCCTCGCCGCGGCCCTGGTCCGACGAGGCGGTGGAGGCCCTGCTGGTCGAAAAGGAGCGGCGCGTCGAAGACCTCTCACTCCAGGGTCTGTTCAGTGACGTCGCGCTCCGGCAGGCGCTGAAAGCATCCCACGCGGCACAGCAATTGATGGTGGAAAAAGATCGCCGCTTGCTGGAACAGGGACAGACGGTCGCCGATTGCCAAGAGCTGGTCCGACAAAGCGAGGCGTCGGTGCGCGTGCTGGAGGGGATGTTGGCCCGGTCGAGCGCGATGGTGCAGGAACAGGAACAGGCGATCTCGCGACATGGTCAGGAGACGGCCGAGTACCAACGGCGGATCACCGAGCAGGGAAAGGTCATGACGGCGATCCAACAGAGTCTTGAGTATCGCGTGGCCATGCGTCTGGGGCGCTACCCGAGGCTCCTGCGGTTGGCCGTGCGGTGTTGGCGCGCGCTCTTTGGCCGGCACAGGCCGTCATGATCCCGATGGATCGAACGTGTATGGCGGATGGAGAACCTTCATGTGCGGCATAGCCGGTTTGATCGATCACGGAGCCGGATTCGGAACGCATCGGCTGCGCGAGATCGTCACCGCGATGCGGGATACCATGGTGCACCGGGGGCCGGACGACGCCGGCCTGTGGATCGAGACGGACGGATCCTGCGCGCTGGCGCACCGGCGGCTTTCGATCCTGGACCTGACCGAGGAAGGCCGGCAGCCGATGACCGATCCGGACGGTTCGGTGGTCGTCACGTTCAACGGAGAAATCTATAACTTTCAATCCATCCGAACGTCGCTGGAGCGGCAGGGACGCCGGTTTCATTCCAGGACCGACACGGAGGTGCTGCCCCATCTGTTCGACGGGCTGGATCCGCGGCGGCTTGCCGAGCTGGACGGGATGTTCGCCTTCGGCTGCTGGCACCGCACGCAGCGCCGGCTCTTATTGGCCCGGGATCCGTTCGGAAAGAAGCCGCTGTATTATGCGACGGGGGCAGGTTGGTTCGCGTTCGCGTCCGAACTGCAGGCGTTACGCTGCGTGCCGGGATTCGACGACACCGTCGATGAGGATGCACTGGCCCTGTACCTGCTCTTACAGTATATCCCCGCACCCTGGACCATCTTCCGGACCGTCAGGAAATTGCCGCCCGGTTCCTATCTGTCGGCGGATTTTTCCGGCCGTTCCGTCCCCGAACCTCTCGTGCAGCGGTATGCGACGTTCGACGCACACGAAGCCCCGGCCTCGCTGCCCGGATCGATCGAAGACCGCGAGGCTGTCTTGCGGAGACTGGTGCTGGACGCGGTGGAAAAGCGCTTGATCAGCGATGTGCCGCTGGGAGCGTTCCTGTCCGGAGGCGTCGATTCTTCGTTGGTCGTTGCGATGATCACCCGGGAGCTCGGCCGCCCGATCCGGACCTTTTCCATCGGCTTCGAAGGCACCGAGGAAACGGAGCATCTCTTTGCCAGGCAGATTGCCGCTCATCTTGAGACCGATCATCACGAGCAGCTCGTGAGTCCCGACGCGGTCGCGTTGGTGGACGAGGTTGCCTCCATGCTGGACGAGCCGAACGGCGATACGAGTTGTCTGCCGACCTACCTCTTGTGCCGCTACACGAGGCAGTTCGTCACGGTCGCCGTGTCCGGGGACGGAGGCGACGAAATGTTCGGCGGCTACGGACGGTATCGCGACACGTTGTTGGATGCCGCGGACTGGCTCGGCCGCCTCCGGTGGAGCGTCCGGGCGCGCCGCTGGAGCAGACCGGCCGATGCCTATCTGTCCCCCCGCTGGCTGATGTTCCAACCCGAAGAGGTGGCGGACCTGCTCGGCGGACTCTCGCCGGTGCTCGGGCGGCAGATCCAAGCCTGGCGGGACCAGCTGAATGACTCGGGGCGGCCCCTGATCCATCGGATGCGCAATCTCGACGTGGCGACCTATTTGCCCGGTGCGGTCTTGGGGAAAGTCGATCGGATGAGCATGCAGGTATCGCTGGAGGTGCGTTGCCCGTTGCTCGACCGCCATGTGGCCCAGTTTGCCCAATCCCTGTCGGCCGCCGATTGCTGGCGCGCGCCACAGGATACCAAGCGGATTCTGAAGCGGCTGGCCGCACGCTATATCCCTGAACAATGGGTCATGAGAAAAAAGATGGGATTCGGCTTGCCCGCGAGCGCCTGGTCCCGGGATGAACTGTTGAGCCTGGCCGGCGACCTCATCCTTTCATCATCGGGTCAACTCAGCCAACATACGGATCGGGCGGCCTTGCGCCGACTGGTCGAACGGCAACGGTTTCCCGGCTGTTTTTCCATCTATCGGGTTTGGCCGCTCCTCATTCTGGAATTATGGCTTCGCAAGAGTCGAGATCGGGCCCTGTCGGCCGTCTAACGTTTGCCGGCCGCCGATCCGGGCCGACCATGCCGGCACAGGCCGTCGAGCGGCCGGTGCAATGGCTCTTTCTGACCAGGTCCCTCAATTGTGGCGGCAGCCAGCGGCAGCTTGTCGAGTTGGTGCGGAGCCTGGCGAAACGGAACGCCCCTGTCGCGGTGGCGACGCTCTATGACGGCGGTTCCATGTGCGCCGAGCTCCAGCGAACCGCCACGCCCGTGTTTTCGCTTGCAAAGCAGACGCGGTGGGATCTGGTGCGGTGCCTTGCCCGTTTGGTGAAGCTCGTACGCCGGACGCGTCCCGTGGTGCTCCACGGATATCTGGGCACAGCCAACATTTTGGCGGTGCTGGCCAAAATGGCGGTGCCTTCCGTGACGGTCGTATGGGGGATCCGCGCCAGCAACATGGACTTGCAGCGCTATGGATGGCTGGATCGTGCGCTCTATCGTCTCGAGTCGCAGCTTTCCCGGTTCTGCGACCTCATCATCGTGAATTCCGAGCGCGGGCTGGAGCATGCCGTGGCGCAGGGCTTTCCCGCGGAGAAGATGCTGTGGATTCCGAACGGCATCGATACGGAGCGGTTCAAGCCGGACGCCGAAGCCGGCCGCCGTTTCCGCCTCAGGCAGCGCATCGGGGATGATGTTCCCGTGATCGGTTTGATCGGGCGCATCGATCCGATGAAAGGCCATCGCACGTTCCTCGGTGCCGCCGCTTCGTTGGTCGCCGCCGGAGAGAACGCCCGCTTCATCTGCGTCGGGGACGGGGAGGGACGATTGAAGAAGGAACTGCGCGCGCAGGCGGACCGGCTTGGAATCGCCGGCCTGGTGAGTTGGATCGACGAGCATGACCCGATCGAGGAAGTCTACAACGGCTTGGATCTCCTGACGTCTTGTTCGTCCTATGGGGAAGGATTTTCCAACGCGGTTGCCGAGGCCATGGCTTGCGGGCGTTCGTGCGTCGTGACCGACGTGGGAGACGCGAGGCGAATCGTCGGGGAGACGGGCTTCGTCGTCCCGCCGGACCGGAGCGACGAACTCGTTGCCGCATGGCGAAGATTCTTGTCCCTCAGCCGGTCGGAACGCGCGAACTTGGGCGACGGAGCTCGGGATCGGATCGTCCGCCACTTCGGATTGGACCGTTTGGTCGACTCCTCGTTCAGCGCCCTCACGCTCGCCGGCTCGTTCAAGTAAGCGGGGCCCGTCCCTCTCTGTGCCAGATCCCGGACAGTGACCGTTGCCTCCCTGCGGAGATCCCTTACGAGGGGTTCTCCTAGGCCATCGTGCAAAATGCACAATCCTCACGCCCCTCCGGAGGATGCAGCGAATCTTAACGCTCGGATGAAAACCAGGCGAATCAAGGGGTCCCCCCAGTGATGCCTTTCCCACGCAACCGCTATCGTAAATTTCGCATGATCCGAATTGTCCATATCATTTCCAATCTCGAAGTCGGCGGGGCCGAGATGATGCTCGCCCAGCTGGTCACCGGGATGGACCGGGGTCGGTTCCACAACACTGTCATCTCCCTGACGGACCGAGGGCAGTTGGCGGATCGGATCGAATCGTCCGGGATTCCGGTGCATTCGTTGGGAATGAAGCGCGGCCGTCCCGACATGGCCTCGCTGCCCAGGTTGATCCGGTCGCTGCGGGAGGCGCAGCCCACCATCGTACAGAGCTGGCTGTACCATGCCGATTTGATCAGTCTTCTTGCCGCCCGCTTCGTCAAATCGACCAGGCTTGTGTGGAACATTCGCTGTTCGGACATGCAGCTCAAGTACTATCCGTTCCAGACCCGCTGCGTGCGGCAAATGCTCTGCTGGTGTTCCCGCATTCCGGTGGCCATCGTGACGAACAGCGAAGCCGGCAAACGGATCCACGAGATGTTCGGCTACCGGCCGCGTCGGTGGGCCTATATCCCGAATGGATTCGATACCAACCGGTTCCGTCCCGATCCGGTGGCGGCTCGCAAGCTGCGCGACGAATTGGGTGTGCAGAAGGACGCGAGACTCGTGGCGCTGATCGCACGGTGCGATCCGATGAAGGACCATGCCACTTTTCTCGATGCGGCCAAGAGGATCGTCCGGCTCCGTCCCAAAGTGCACTTCCTACTGGCCGGCAAACACACGCACATGCTGGCTCCCGAGGTTACTCGGACGGGGTTGGAAGGACATATCCATCTTCTCGGACTGCGGCACGACATCGACCGCCTGTTTGCCGGAGCCGACGTGGCCTGTCTCAGTTCCGCGTTCGGCGAGGGGTTCTCCAACGTACTCGGCGAGGCCATGGCATGCGGCGTTCCCTGCGTCACCACGGATGTCGGTGACGCCAGAACGATCGTGGACAATACGGGCTTGGTCGTGCCGCCCAGGGATCCGGAGGCGCTGGCTTGCGCCGTCATCAATTTGATCGACCGGGACGCGGCTTCCCGGGTCGCCTTGGGGACCGCCGCCAGAGCCCGCATCCAGTCCCGGTATTCCCTCACCAGCGTAATCAATGCCTATCAGGCGTTCTATGCCGAGATCAGCAACGACCCAGCTGCAGCCTGACAGGGTTCTGCACACAATTTCCATGACACATTAGACCCCGTCCGGAGACCCGCTCGGACCCAAGATCCCAGCCTTCCCGCGAGTTGATCAGGGAGGTCCATCCGGATCGTCTGGGTGATCTTTTTTGTCTGCTACCTCCGAAACACAACTTCAAGAAATTCTGGAAGCAGGACGCTCGCGCATGCACGTCAATGGCTTGTTTTCTACCGCGACTTACTATATTGTAAGGAAATTAATCTATAGTAAGGAGATAGGATGTCCACCTCAACCCTGACCAGCAAGGGGCAAACAACCATCCCCAAAGATGTTCGGAAACGGCTCAATCTTCGGCCTGGAGACCGTCTGGAATTTGTGATTGATGAGAATGGCCGCGTGCTGATGTTATCGGCAAGCGTTGACGTGTCAGAGTTGGCTGGGATGCTCAAACCCCCGGCTCGGCCGGTAAGTGTCGAGGACATGAACCGCGCGATTCGCAAACGAGGAGGTCGACGATGACCGGTCTCGACACGAATGTCCTGGTCAGATACTTAGTTCAGGACGACCCTGGACAATCGCGGAAAGCTACTCAAGTGATCGCAAGGCGATGTACGCGTGATGACCCAGGGTTTATCAATCGTATCGTCCTGTGTGAATTGGTATGGGTGCTGGAAAGCGCCTACGGGTACTCAAAAGACATGATCGTACCCGTATTGGAAAAGCTGTTGCGGACCAGCCAGCTGAAAATTGAGGATACGCAGTCTGCGTGGACCGCTTTTCGCACGTATCAAAAAGGGAAGGCAGACTTCACCGATTGTCTACTGGGAACCACCAATCGGTTCAGCGGATGCGATGAGACTGTCACCTTCGATCAAGCTGCAGGCAAGCTGGAAGATTTCCAACTGCTCTAGTCCGTTGGTGCTGCTGCCATCACTTGCTCCCACTTATTCTGAATTGACTGTCGCTCAACAAGAAGAAGTCGTCCACGGCGTCAGGTCGTTCTATTCTGAACGATGCCCTGGCCTGTAGTCTGAGGAGAGGATCCGGAGTTCTGGTTGTCGTTGAAACAGCGATACAACCGCGCCGGAGGCGCTGGCCTGCGCCGTCATCAACTTGATCGACCGGGACGCGGCTTCCCGGTTGCCTTGGGGACCGCCGCCAGAGCCCGCATCCAGTCCCGGTATTCCCTCACCAGCG
>DAOLIU010000013.1:0-41321 GCA_035328385.1 Nitrospira sp.
TCAGAAGATCCACTAAGATTTGTGTGCACATCGATTTTGTGGAGGTGCGAGAAACGTCAACAATTCAAGGGATAGATGTACCATCCGGACGCCCGCACAAAAGTAATTTACGGCCACAACATGGCACCATGCTTTACATCCATTGTAGGGAGATCAACCGAGAAGTTATTGTCAAGGTCTTGAGGCAAGGCGAACCGGAAAAAATGCCATCGAGATTTCTTCCCTGTTAGTACACTCCGGTCTTCAACAGGCTTCAACTGGTGCTCTGGAGCATCAGAGTACAGTACCTCAAATGGATCGACAGACAAATCCGTCGCTTGGTTGAGGTTTCTTAAAATGAGGTGATCAGAATGGACTGTTACAAGCATATCGGGTGGAATTTGTAAGGTCAATTCTAGTGTCGGACCTTTCACTTGTTTTTCGCGAATAAATACGGTCGCACGTATCCCTTCGCGCTCCCATACAATTAGATTACTCGGTCCCACCGTTTGATGGCAGTGTCGTTTGGTCGTCGCTCCTCCTGCTGCATGTGGCTCCCAATAGTTTTCATGAGCAGGAAAGCAGCCGCACAGAAGAAAGAATAACCAATAATGGGCGTGAAATTTCTTATTCCACAACTTCCGTATATTCATGCGTATCATTTGGTCGAGAGTTTGAGGTTGACCATAAGTCCATGAGCGAGATGAGAGACTTAGTGTGATCGAGCCGAGCGCCGGAGCAGTATGGACACCATCGCTGCAAGAACCACCCATTGCAGGAACTCCAGTTTGGATCCAGGCTGATCAAAATGGCCGTCCAGCGAGGCCGCAGCGAGCGAAGAGGCGAGGCGTACATTGGGCCGTACGTTGAGCCTCTAAGCGATGCGAGAACAAAGCTGGCGGCCTTTTTCAGCGGCCTGCTAGCCGAATAGATCCATCTGCGCCGGCTGTGGCGATTCGATGTTGAGTGTCGGGGCGGTTGGTTGCGGGGATTCGGCAGGGGCCGGTTGCGTGTGCCGGTCGAGGAATTCCTTCAGTTTCTTAAAGTCTTCTTTCAGGGTTTCGAGCAGATTGCCCTGGTGCAGCGCTGCAGCGGGATGCAACAGCGGGAAGATGACGAAGTCCTTCATGTAGAAGGCCTGGGCCTTCACCTTCGTGATCCCGACCTTTCTTTCGAGGAGAGTCTGTGTCGCCCAGTTCCCGAGGGTGCAGACGAGCTTCGGACGGATCATTTGAATCTGCTGCATCAGGAACGGTTTGCAGGTCTCGACTTCGTCCGGCTCGGGATCGCGGTTGTTCGGAGGGCGGCACTTGATCACGTTGGCGATGTAGATCTGGTCGCGCGACAGACCGGCGGATTGGAGCAGATCGTTCAGGAGTTTTCCCGCCGCGCCGACGAACGGCTCCCCCTTTTGATCCTCGTTGAATCCCGGGGCTTCACCGACGAACATGATGCTGGCATGCGGATTCCCGACGCCGAAGACCACCTGCGAGCGGCCGAGCTTTGCAAGCTTGCACAGCTGGCAATTGTGCAGGGATTTGGCGAGTTCGGGCAGTGTCATGCTTCTCAGCTGGAAAAGAAAAGCAAAAGCATACTATGAGGCGGCAGGCCGATTGTCAATAAGCCTGGAGTGGCTTGCCGGAAATGATGGCGGCACAGCGTTCTCCGCTGACGATCGCGCTCTCAAGGTTCGCCGGCCAGCCCGTATCGGTCCAGGCTCCCGCGACCAGCAGATTCGCGATGGGGCTGGTTTGGATGGGGCGGCGCACTTTGGTTCCCGGTGCAAGCGACAATGCCGAATCGCCGACTTCGTCGTCCCCGATTATCGAGACGGCGGTGGACGGCTGGAGCAATCCCGCGGTTCGGAGGAGATGCGAGGCCTGTTCTCCCGTGTCCGCATGCCGGCTCTGACCATCGGTTTTGACGAGAATGAAGTGACTGTGTCCATCCTCCTTGAAATGAGTCTGTACCCGTTGGAACGGTCCTTCACTCAACAACATCAACCGCGAAGCGTGAGCGGTCTGCCGAGCCGTAAGGCGGACGATGCCCCGGGAAACAGGAATCAGTTCGCCGAGCTGTTGGAAATAGGCGAAGCGCGTCAGCCAGCGTTCGGGCAGGAGGGCGGTGAGGTGACGGTAGGAGACGGCCGACACGTACCAGTCGGCCTCCAGTACCGTTCCGTCACGAAGTCGAATTCCCGTCACGTGTTCCTGGCGACAGAGTAGTTGAGTGGCCTGCGTCTCCGGGCGCAAGATTGCTCCAGCCCGGTGCAGGCGGTCGAGGACCGGTTCAACGAAAAAGACATTGGGAGATTGGCGCGGAATCACGATTCGACTGTCGGACGATCGCCGCAGAAATACCGGTGCCAAGGCACCAGCCAGTGCATCGGCGGACAGCATCCGCAGGTCGCTACCGGTAAGCCATTGGGCGAGCGGGTTCCAAATGGCTTGTTGAAGCGAGACATCGTGGCCGAGCGAGGTCAGCCATTCCTGCGCGGTCCGGTGTTCGAGGTCCGTTCCCAGCTCGGACGACCCTTCCCAGAGTTCCTCCAGCCACGCGAGCAGTCGCCAGCGGGCGGACCAGGAGAGTCCGGCGAAGCGGCCGATGGTGAACAGGCTGTGCAGCGGAGTGGGGAACCGGCTGAGGGGATACCGGACGATGCGCCCGCCGGGCAGTCGGAACTCGAGACCGGTTTGCTGAAACTCCGGTGATCGCGGGGTAGCCCCCAGCGCCGTCAACAGCCTCCAGGAGGCGTGGTGGCATCCGAGGAGAGTCGGCGGCGGTTGCCGCTCGTCGACGAATCCGCCGCCCGGACTCGCGGCCCGGTCAATCAGGGTGACGCGCAAACCCTGTTGCGCGAGATAGTACGCCGCCGAGAGCCCGGCCGGCCCGCCGCCGAGGACGAGGACGGTCTGAGCGTCCGTACCGGTCACGAGAATCGGCTTCGGAGCCAAACTCCCGCCGCCAACCGCAGGCGCTCCGACGTGGTGAGTCTGACTCGGGGACCGAAGACGGCATGGTCCCCTTGCTCGATGCGGCGGAGAATCTCTGAATAAATGGCGCGCATGATTTCCGCGACCGTCAATGCGCGGCGATCCGAGGACGGTAAACCGTCCAGCGACGCCTGCGCTTTCGCGTAATAGCTGCGCGCGCGGGCTGCTTCGTAGTCTATGAGATCGCGGAATTTCGCGTTGGGCGTGCGCGCCAGGACGTCGGATTCCGTATAACCGAAACGGGCGAGGTCTTCCTGCGGCAGGTAGATCCGGCCTTGCTCCGCGTCCGCACCCAGATCGCGCAAGATATTGGTGAGCTGAAATGCCATGCCGAGATCGACCGCATAGTCCTGGGCATGCGGCGAGGTCGGTCCGAACACGTGCAGGCACATCAAGCCGACCACCGAGGCGACCCGATAACAATAGAGGGACAGTTCGTCGAAGGTTGCATAGCGCGACGTGCTCAGATCCATCTCGACGCCCTTGATGAGTTCTTCGAAGTATACCTTGGGAATCGACAGCTGCCTGACATGATGCGCGAGGCTGATCATCAGCGGCCAGGTCGGAGTTCCCTCGTAGGCGGCGTCGAGTTCGGCCCGCCATCGACGCAGTTCCTCCTTGGGATCGCTGCCCGCCGGAGGCTCGTCGACTGCGCTGTCGACGCCTTTACAGAACGCGTAAATCGTATACATGGCGTTGCGCCGGGCCTTGGGGAGGAAGAGGAAAGAGTAATAGAAGTTGCTCCCGCTCTTCTTCGTCAGATCGGTACAGTACGCCTGAGCTTCTTTGACCGTCATCGTCATAAGGGTGAGGCCGAGAGCGGTGAGGCGCACGGCACGGCTCGGACCATCCTATCGTCCAGTTTTGCAGCGGACCCGTTCGCGAAAATGGCCGCGAGCAGCTCCACTCCATCCACCAGGCGGGGACCGGGGCGGCTGAAATAGGAAGCGGCATCCACGACGAAGATCAGCGGCCAGGAGGCGAGCGCGGAGGACCATCGCCGGTCTGTGCGCTGCAACGCGGCGAGTTCGCTCCAGGCCCGCTCGACGGAAAAGCCGCAGGGCATCAGGATCACGATGTCCGGTCGAGCCGACTCGACCTGTTCCCACGTCACCGGCCGTGAGGGGTGATGGGCTTGGCCGAGCACGTCCAGGCCGCCGGCCAGTTCGACCATTTCCGGAACCCAGTGGCCTCCTATATACAATGGGGACAGCCATTCCAAGCAGGCGACTCGGGGTTTTTCGGCTCGGTGGCCGTTCCGGACGGAGGCAAGGCGCGTGCGAAGCGATGTAGCAAGCTGCTTGCCCTCCGATGCCCGGTCGATGGCCACGCCGATCCGCTCGACGTCGGAGATGACCTCTTCGAGCGTCGTTGGATTGAGCGTCACCCAGGTCGGTGGGGTCGGCAGGGCGTCGACGGCCCGAGTCAATTGATCGGGCGTGACCGCGCAGACATGACAGAGGTCTTGAGTCAGGATCACCTCCGGCTTCGAAGCGACAAATGCGGGCTCGTTTAGGCGATAGAGAGGCCGGCCCGACGACACTAACGCCCTGACCTCGCGATCGATGGTCGCGCTGCACGCGTTGGCGGTTTCGACGCAAGGTTCGACCAACACGGGAGCGTGACGGATAGAGAGAGGGAAGTCGCATTCATGACTGATACCGACAAGCTGGCTCGCCTGGCCCAGTGCGGCGACGACTTCCGTTGCTCCGGGGACCAGCGAGCAGATTCTCATGCTGCGGCCGTCTTCATCGTGAAGGCCACAAACGGGCCTGAAGCTCCGACAATCGTACCTGTTTGAGATGCGGAGCCGTGGCATCGGCTTCGTGTAAATCTTGAAGGCTATGGGTATTCGCGACGGCCAGGACCTTCATGCCCGCGGCCTTGGCGCCTCGGATCCCCGGCAGGGAATCTTCGATCACCAGGCAGGAGTCTGCGGCCAACGTGGGATCGTGCGATCGGCGCAGGGCCTCCATCGCCAATAGAAACGGTTGCGGGTCCGGTTTGCCTCTGGTCACATCCTCCGCGCTGGTGATGTGGCTGAACTCCTTTCGAAGTCCGGCTTGCTCCAGGATGTATTCGATCTCATGACGAAGGGCGCCCGAGGCGATCGCCAACGGATGGCGCGCCGCGGCTTCCCGGACGAGTTCGGCGACTCCAGGGAAAATGACGGAATGGTCCTTGACGGATTCCAAGTAAGCCGCGGCCTTTCGCTCCATCAGCTGTCGGAGCGTTACGGGATCGATCGGTCTTCCGTGGGCCGTCAGGGCTGCGAGGAAACACCCGCGATCGTCGTAACCCAAATAATTGGCGAAATAGTCGGGTTCGGTCAGGTCAATCCCGACCTCGCGGAGCGTCTTCTGCAAACCGGAAAAGTGCAGGGGTTCGGTATCGGCGATCACGCCGTCGAAATCGAAAATGAGGGCACGAAGCTGAGTCATGAATAAGGCCGTAGTGCCGGAAAAGCGGGGTTGACGCGGAGGGATTATAGCATAGCGCGGTCGGAAAGAAGGTCGGCTTCTCTGTCGGAAGCTCGGCTCAGCGACGCGAGGCTGGCTAGAATTTCATCCGGAGCCGCTTCTCCGAGACCCATCCCTTCACACCGTCGTCCGAGCGGACGGAATAGACCCAGCCGCTCGGTTGAAGGTCTCCGTCGAGAATGCTGAGGGTGGCTCCAGGACGAACCGACGGACCGGGTTTGGTTCCGACCGGGTCCAGAGTCAACTGGACCATTTCTCCAGGGGCGGTCGGATTGCCCATGACGGTGACGCGCTGTCCTTCCCCGAAGAGCGGAGACGCGGCGGTCTGTCCCGGCGTGATTGAAGCCGGTGCATCCATCGGCGAAGCCGTGTGTGGCGCTGTCGGAGACGGAGTGGAGGATGCAGGCGGCATGGATGCCTGGTCCGCCGGAGAAGCCGGGGTCATGTCGGGAGGCGCGGGGGCCGTCGGCGGGGATGTCGGAAGCCCGCCGGGAAGATCCTCTTGTTGCGAACGAGGAGCAGTCGCGACGGGAGGCATATTCTGTTTGGGAGTGCCGTCGCCGAGCAACGGAGCGAGCCATTCGGTCAATTGCTCCGGTTCCATGGCGATGTAGCCGATTCCCCCGATCAAGAGAAGGAGCAGCACCCACAGGAGCGGCCGTCCCCCTCCGCTCTTCTTGGGCTGTTTCGTAGGAGTCGCTGATTTGGTGGCGGCGGTTTGATCCAGCTCTTCTTCCGTGAACTCCAGATCCGGTTCCGGTTGGCGGGCGAAGAAGAGTGAACGATCAAGAGAACTCCCGACGGCGGTCAGGTTCCCTGCGAGCGAGGCCATCCAAACACCTCCAGGCTGAACGATCGAATTCGGTCGAATGCGTGGGGAAATACTTATCACCAACCTCGAACCCTGTCAATTTGTGCGGCGATTTCCCCTTCGGTGAACCAGCGCTTCAGCAGGTCTGGGTCACCGTGCAGGATAATACCTGTTGCCCACGACTGCCCGTCCGAAAGACGGTCAGACCCTTGCATCCCAATCGATAGGCGAGCAGAAAGGCATCAGCGACCTGGGCCGTGGTGGCGACGGCCGGAAGATTGATGGTTTTCGACACCCCGCTGTCGCTGTAGTGTTGGAAAATTGCTTGCATTCTCACGTGATGAGCCGGATCCACGTCGTGGGCCGTGACGAACAAACGACGTAGATGTGACGGAATCAGGGAGAGATGCCCGATCGAAGGTGCCTCACTCAGGTGCGGCAGCAAACGGTCCATATCGAGGCCGGCCGCTCGAGCCAGACTTCGGAAGGCCGGATGGAGCGTGACCAGGCGAGTCCCATCCATGACGGTTCGAACGGTTTGGACGGCATAGAGCGGCTCAATGCCGGGAGAACATCCCGCGATGATGCTGATAGTTCCGGTCGGGGCAATCGTCGTGACAGTGGCATGCCGTCGTGGATCGCGCCGCTGGGAGAACCTGCTGCCCTGGTAACCTGGAAACGGCCCACGGTCCTCGGCGAGCCGTCGGGAAGCGTCATGAGCGTGGGATTGGATGAAGGCCATCAATTGCGAGGCGGTGCGCAGCGCCTCCTCCGTATCATAGGGAATGCCCAGCGCGATCAGCAAATCGGCGAAGCCCATGATCCCAAGTCCGATTTTTCTCGTCCGCAGCGTGGCCGATTCGATCTCCGGCAGCGGATAGCGATTGCGATCGAGGACGTTATCCAGGAAGCGGACGGCGAGCGGAATGATTTCGGCCAAACGGGGGTAGTCGATCTCCGTTCGGCCGTTTTGCCGCAAGAGATACCGCGCCACGTTGATGGACCCCAGCGTGCAGGATTCATAGGGCAACAGGGGTTGTTCTCCGCAGGGATTCGTTGCCTCGATTGCGCCCAGGTGCGCAACAGGATTCGTCCGGTTGATCGTGTCCAGATACAGGACCCCCGGCTCGCCGGAGGTCCAAGCCGCTTCCACCAAACGGTCGAACACCGTGCGGGCTGGGATCCTCCCGGCAGGCCGACCGGTTCGCGGATTCAACAGGGCATAGCGTCCGTTGCGGCGACGGGCTTCCATGAAAGCGTCCGTCAGACCGACTGACAGGTTGAAATTGGTCATTTCGTGGGGATTCGTTTTCAGCGCGATGAAATCGAGGATGTCGGGGTGATCGACACGAAGCACCCCCATATTCGCGCCGCGTCTCATCCCCCCTTGTTTGATGACGTCGGTAGTGAGGTTGAAGATGCGCATGAAGGACACGGGACCCGACGCGACGCCGCTGGTAGAGGCCACGAAGTCGTCCTGCGGACGAAGTCGACTGAAGGAGAATCCGGTCCCTCCTCCGGATTGATGGATGAGCGCCTGATTCCGCACGCTCTCGAGAATGGCGGACAGCGAATCCTCCACCGGCAGGACGAAGCAGGCGGACAGTTGCTGAAGAGGGCGGCCGGCGTTCATCAACGTCGGTGAGTTGGGGAGAAAGTCGAGACTCGCCATCATCTGGTAGAACCGTGCGGCGGCTCGGGGCAGGCGGGTCTTGGCTGGATAGCCTTGTTCCGCGCGAGCCACGTCCGCGGCGATGCGCCTGAACATATGATCGGGGGTCTCAATGACCCGTCCCTTCCGATCCCGCGCGAGGTATCGCTGACGCAAGACCACGCGGGCCCCGCGGGAGAGCGGGCCCTCATGATTCGAAACGGATGACGAAGACGTGTCCCTCATGCCAACCACTATTATATCGTCTATACCGTCCGAGGCGCCGGTTCACCGACGACCTCCCGTCTTGCATCCATCCCGTCCTTTTGACGACAATATCCGGACATAATGGAGTATGGCATGAAGTCCTATCGCGAAGAGCTCTGGTTCGAAACCAAGACGCGCCGGGAATACATCAATATTACCCGGCAAGTGGAAGCTGTCGTGCGGAAGAGCGGCGTCGCCGAAGGGTTGGTGCTGGTCAATGCGATGCACATTACCGCGAGTGTATATATCAACGACGATGAGGCGGGACTCCTGCAGGACTATGATCGGTTTCTCGAAGCCGTGGCCCCGCATGACGCCTCCTATCGCCACAATGAAACCGGCGAAGACAACGGGGACGCCCATATCAAACGCCAGTTGATGGGGCGCGAAGTCGTGGTGGCGATCACCGGCGGCCGGCTCGATTTCGGTCCGTGGGAACAGATCTTCTACGGAGAGTTCGACGGGCGGCGGCGCAAGCGCGTCTTGGTCAAAGTCATCGGCGAGTAGCGGCGCCGGCTGGCATCCGCGCGGAAGGGGCGACGCCGAACCGCTCCGGCGCTTGCTCCCTGCGCGAAAGTTTGGCAACATGGTTCACTGTGAGTGATCCCCAACATCCCGAGGAAGCTGCCATGCTCGGTTGGTCCCGTCCCGATCCGTTGACCAGAGATCTCATCCACTTGATCAATGCCCGCCGGCACGATCATGGCGATACCGATGCGGCGATCGACACCCTGCAGGCTTTTCTCGAGCAGGGGCGCGAGCACGACTTGTTGACGGTGCTGGCGGCGCTCGACGAAGACATGGCGGAATGGCTCTTCGACCTGGTCGCGGAGGCGTCATGCGCCATTCTGATGGACGGTCCGGCGGATGAAAAGTTGTCCTATGCCGTCATGGCCGCCTTGGAGTTGCCGCTTCAGGCGAATCTCACCCATCCGTTGAAGCTGAAAATCGATCCCGTGGCCACGGCCGATCTGCTGCACCGCCACCTTCGGCTCCCGTCCGGAAGCGTCGTGCGCGTCGAAGCCCGGTTGCTCACGGATTCGACGCTGGAGCCGCTGAGTCTGCAGTCCCTCAACGAACATCTGAGCACCGTAGCCGATTCCCAGCGCGTCCATTCCATCGCCGCCCGGCTGTATCCGCCGGTCGAAAACACGGCGTTCCTCCTCTTCGAACTGATCGGCGTTCCCGACGCGGGGCTGCCCGATTCACTCGAAGATCCCCACCGGCGTGCCCTGCTGGAAGGTCTCGTGGAGCAGTGTCCGGAGCTTGCGCATGCGCCGGATTCGATCGAAGCTCCCGTCTACGCCGCCTATGCGATGTTCGACGCCCAGAATGCCGTCCGGCTTCATCGATTGGCGGACGAGACGGCCGCCGTCTGGCGCGACCTCGACCCCTTGGTCCGGGCACGGACGATCGTCCATCTCCATACTCAATGCGGCAACGGGGTCTACATGCCGGTCTGGACGGATTTATTCGATCCGGAACTCCCCGAGGAACACGGGCCGGTCTGGACCTCGCCTGACGTGTGGGTCTTCACGGCCGATCTTCCCATCGAATGGCCGGGCGAGATGCTCACCAATCGTCTGCTCGCGGAAGGCTGCACGCGATTCGAGAACCATATCGTCGAAGCTCCGGAAAACTAACCGACTCGCCTTACGCTTCGGCACGATCCGTTCCTCTTCAAGACATTCCGATGCATGAGCCGGCGCCTGCAGACCGTCCGCCAGCCTCCTCGGCGGACGCGAACATGCATGCGGAATCACGACAATTCATCGATTTTTGAGAACCGCTGTCTTATGCTGACCCCTAGCACGGCCGGGGAGAATCGTGGCGCAACTGGACGCGTGGAGCAGGATCGCCGCCGGAGCGATCACCGTGGTTGGACTGACGTCGGTCTGGCTTACCGTCGTCACGAGTCTTCCGACCCAGGAGGAGTTCGCCGGAGAAGCGTGGCGCCCGGTTCGGGTCGCCTCCGCCGCTCCGGCCGAGCCGAGTCTGGACCTGTCCATTCCCGGTGTCGTCGAATCCGCTTCGCCTGCGGTGCAACCGGCCGCCCCGGCGCTCTCCAAATCTTCCGGCGAATCTCGAAGCAGCCATCCGAGCGTCGATGCCCGCACCGCGCAGATCGCGCGGTTGAAATGCGAGGCTGAAATCGAGCAGGTGTGTCCCGAGGGGATGGAAAGGGGCGGCTTCCGATGCCTGGAGCGGCGCACGAAAGACCTTCCGCCGTCTTGCCAGGGAATGGTCCGGGAGCGATTCGTGAAATGGAAAGAAGATCGGAGCCGCACCTTGACCGCATGTCGAGACGACGTGAGGCGGCTGTGTGGGACGATGAAGTCGGAAGACGGTCGGGTGGTGCAGTGTTTACAGGATCATGCGCAGGAAGTATCCGACCGCTGCTACCAAACGCTGCCCAAAGGCATGTTGTTGTTCCGCCAGCCGTAATCGTGCTCGCGTCTATGGGCGGGAGCCGAGCCGGTAGAACGTCAGACCGACACCCGCGACTTGATCTGGTCGCCGTTCTTGAGCTGTTGCTGTCCCGTCACGTCGTGTCCATTGACGAGCAGCGTTTCCCCTCTTGGGCCAGGATGATTTGAGCGGCTGATTTCCACGAGCAGTTTGGCCTGTGCGGCCGCCGTGCGAGCCTCGGGACGTTCTCCTCGTGACGGATTAGGAAGCCATGGGAAACCATCGTTGCGTCAAGCGCCGCCAGAACGGGCTCGCTGCTTCGTCGAACAAGCCGAGCAGCAGTACGGTGATGTTGTCGTCGCCTCCTGCTTCGTTGGCCATGGCGAGAAGTCGGTCGGCGGAGTCTTCTATGTCTGATGCTGCTTCGACGGCACGAAGGATCTCGGGAGCCCGGACGCCACGAGTGAGCCCGTCGGAGCAGAGGAGGAATCGGTCTCCATGCCGGACTGGAATCTCTCCAAGCTCGACGTCGACGATCCGCTCCACACCGAGCGCTCTCGTGACGATGTTGCGCTTGGAGGACCGTTCGGCTTCGTCTTCGGTCATCAGACCCCGCCGGACCTGTTCGGCGACCCAGGAGTGATCCGCCGTCAATGGCTCGATCTGGCCGTTGCGGATCAGATAGAGGCGGCTGTCGCCGACATGGGCGATGGAGAGGAGATTCTTCGACAGATAGGCGGCCACGATGGTCGTGCCCATGCCGGCATAGGATGGGTTGGTCCAGGAGGCTTCATGGATCGCTTCGTTCGCGGCGCGGATAGCCCCGGCCAGCCGATGCGTATTCGGAGAAAGGTTGCCGTCCGAAAGAACCGACACGCGGTCGTCATCCTGTCGGACGGTTCGGAGCTGAGCATGAATGGTCTCGATGGCCAGCGTGCTGGCGACCTCACCCGCGTTGCCGCCCCCCATCCCGTCACAGACGACGTAGATTCCGAGCGCCGGGTCGGCCAGGTAGCGGTCTTCGTTGTGCATCCGCTTCAGCCCCACGTCCGACCTGACGCTATGGAGTGTCTTCATGGGCATGGGCTCCCGCTCAAGCCGCGAGGCTCTGGAGGCAGGCCCGGAGGTCCCTTGCAAACTCTCCGGCGCGGCGATATCGCAGGGGGAGTTCCTTCTGCAGCGCCCTGTCGAGCACTTCCTGGAACACCGGGGGAAGGTCCTTTCGCAGTTCAGTCAATGGCGGGTGCGGCTGGTGGGCGATGGCAAAGAGCAGCGCCGACAGGTTGTCCGCGGTGAAGGGCGGCCGGCCGGTCAGCAGCTCGAACAGGACCACTCCGAGCGAAAAGATATCGGACCGACCGTCAACTTTCTTTCCGGCGATCTGCTCGGGCGACATGTAGGTCGGCGTGCCAAGTACGAGGTCGGTCTGTGTCTTGCTGCTCGAGGCCATTTTGGCGATGCCGAAGTCCATGACTTTCACGACCCGGTCCTTGGTGAGCATGATGTTGGCCGGTTTGACGTCCCGATGGACCACTCCCTGCTGGTGTGCATGGTCCAAGGCCTCCGCTACGGTGGTCAGGGCGTGTACGACGTCCGCGACGGGCATCAAGCTCGGCGGTCGCGACCATTGTTTGAGGGAACTGCCTTCCAAGACTTCCATCGCGATGTATCCGAGTTCGTCCTGCTCGCCGGCGTCATAGATCGTGACGATATTGGGATGGGAGAGCCGGCCGGCCGATTCCGCTTCGCGGAAAAAACGCGCTTTGATCTCCTGCAATTTTGTACGGTCGTCGATCTGGTCCAAGCGCATGGTCTTGATCGCCACGAATCGTTGAATCGTCGGATCCTTGCCGAGGTAGACGACGCCCATGGCGCCTCGTCCCAACTCTTTCAAGATCTTGTACCGACCGAGCATGGGGGGCGGCGTTCCCGTCTGAAGCACGGCAATCGGGCCGTCCTGTCGCTCCTCGTCTTGCGCGACGCCGATGTCCGTCTCGCCCGATTCGTCATCGGTCGGGGCATGCAGACCGGAACGTTTGACATTCCGGACGGGACAACAGGCTTCCCGCAGTGAACCGAGATGACTCAGCCACATCACGGTGAGCCACAGACCGGAGGCGATGATTCCGAAAGTGTAGGCCCAGAGGTAACGGACGGGACCGAGGCTTTCTACCAGGGGCAATCCGACTCCGCGAAAGGCCTTGTCTCCATAGATGACGGCCGTCAACACCGCAAGCGGGATGACGATATGCCGGAGGAAGCTCGAGCCCCGTCCGTTGTCCGGGATTTCCCGATGGGCGTTCAAGGCGAGGGACAGGAGCAGCGACAGCGCGACGAGGTCGGCGCCAAGCCGAACGGCGGCGTTTCCGCTCAAGGAGAGAGCCGGTATGGAAAACGCCTGGACGGCCGCCAGTCGGCCGAGAATCGGTCCTGCAAGGAGCGCCGCCAGAATTCCGAACATATGCGGAACGACCCAGTTCCAGGCCTTCGACATTCGTCCACGGTCTCGGTGGTGGTGAATCGGATTGAGTGTAGCGAAACGGGTCGGAGAGTCAACGAATTGCGGCTTCTTTCATCGCCGTCAGAAGGTCCGGTCTGACTTTCAACCCGCCGCGTCCCGTTCCGACCTCGATATCGGGTTTGGTGACGCCGTGAAAATCGCTGCCCCCGCTGACGAGAAGATTGAACTGGCGGCTGAGATTCAGATAGGCGGCCGTCTGCGCTTTCGTATGGGTGCTGTAGTGGACCTCGATACCGGCAAGACCGTGATCCTTCAACGTCGCGATGCAGGAGGCGAGTTCGGAGCCGACAGCTTTGACCCATGTGGGATGAGCCAGGACCGCCAGACCCTTGGCTTCGCGGATCCAGCTGATCGCCTCCGCGGGGGTCGGGAGTTCCCTGGCCACATAGGCCGGTCGGCCTTCGGCCAGATACCGGTCGAACGCCTCTTTCGCCGAGGCCACATACCGTTTGTTCATGAGCAGTTGAGCGATGTGCGGCCTGCCGACTGCATCAGTGCCGGCGAGCGCTTGAACTTCTTCGTAGGTCACTTCCAGACCTGCGGCCCGAAGGCGTTCCACGATGAGGGGATTGCGGCGATGGCGGCTGGCGCGCAGCGATGCCAGCCGGTCATTGAAGAGCGGGTCCTGCCAGTCGATGTAGTAGCCCAGGATGTGCAGTTCGCTCTTGCCGTCGAACGAGCTGATCTCGACACCCGGAACCACCTCGATGCCGAGCGCTTCACCGCTTGCCATGGCCTCGGGGAGCCCCGAGGTGATGTCGTGGTCCGTGATGGCCAAGGCCGTGACGGATGCGGCCTTCGCCAGCGCGAGGACTTCGGAAGGGCGGAAGCTTCCGTCCGAATGGGTCGTATGCAGATGCAGATCGATGCGACTCATGACGCCGACTCACCGTCCGAGCCGGGGATGGCCGCCTTCTGAGCCAATAGTTGCGCGGTGAAAGCCGTGTCCATTCCGGAAGTCGTCGCATGTTCCCCCTCGTCGTACGAGAGGACCTGGAGGGCGGAGGTCAGCCGCAGCAGTTCATTGTGCGCGAGGCAAAATTCCCAGCGGCGCGGATGACGATGGCGCCGGTAGTTGTCGATCGTGAAGGTTTCATAGAGCAAGACCCCGTTGGGCTTGAGGGCGTCGACGAGCCAGGGAAAGAGGGGCCGATGCAGATAGAACGAGACGACGATCGCATCGTACCGGTTCGGAGGAAATTCCGGCCGATCGTCGGTCGCACGTTCCAGATCGACGGTTTGCATGGTCAGGTTGGCCAAATTCCGTTGCTTGGCGGTCGAGGCCAGATGGAATAAGGCCTCGGCGTCCCGATCGATCGCCTCGACATCGAACCCGAGATTCGCCAAGTAGAGAGCGTGGCGGCCCTTTCCGCACGCCACATCCAGCACGCGGCCTTTTGGCAAACGATGAATATTCTGCAGCAGAAAGCGGGAAGGGGTCATGGTCTGCGAGCCGATCGGGTAGGCCGGCCGTATCCGATCGATTCTGAGGCCGACCGATGCGACGGTTTGCGGGACCGGGGGCGCCAATTTTCTCAACCAGAGCCTGACCCGTTCAATCGGGAACTCCTCAAACAGCATGGCCAAAAGCCGCTCGGCCAGCCGTTCCAACAGGGCGCAATCCTCTGTGCCGCCGATGGCTTTGACTCGCTCGAGGACCTTGGAATAGTCCACCGTATCGGCCAGGTTCTCCGAGGCCGCCGCCGAGGTCATGTCGCAGTCCAGCTCCAGGTCCAGGGCCAATGGTTGGGGCCGGCGGCGTTCCTCGCTCGTAACGCCGCACCGTCCGTGGAATTCCAACCGTTCGATGACGATCTTGCCGACCATGCGGCATTGTCGTGGATTGGATTTCGGAGTGTCAACCGGTTCGCAAGAAGAAGAGGAATGCGCTTGAACAAGATGTTGCATGCGACGGATGGCGGAGTGCGTCTCTTGACTCCGTTTTTGGCCGGCTCCTATAATGACCGACTGACGAAATCGTAACCGGCTGATTCCGCGGGGAAAATGGCTGAGTTAACACACTTCAACGAAGCAGGCCGCGCGCGGATGGTCGATGTGAGCGCGAAAGCTCAGACCGAGCGTCTTGCTACGGCCCAAGCCAAAGTCTTCCTTCAGCCGGAAACCCTTGAAAAAATTCAACGAGGCAAGATCGCCAAGGGCGATGTGCTGGCGGTCGCCCAGGTGGCCGGGGTCATGGGGGCGAAGAAGACTCCGGACCTCATTCCGATGTGCCATCCGATTCTCCTTTCCAGCGTGGACATATCCTTTGCGGAAGACGCACGGCCCGATAGGGACGGCCGATGCTCGATCACGGTCACCGCGACGGCCAAGACCACCGGGCAGACGGGGGTGGAAATGGAAGCGATGACGGCGGTGTCGGTGGCGGCCCTGACGATTTATGACATGTGCAAGGCGATCGACAGGGACATGAGCTTCACCGAAATTTGCCTGCTCTCGAAATCGGGCGGCAAGTCCGGAGCATACAAGCGTGACGGAAAGGCTTCGGACGGGACAGAGGGAGCATGATCACGGTCAAACTGTTCGGCATGACGAAATCGCTGGCGGGCAATCAGTCTTCCTTGTCGCTGGAGTTGCCCGACGGGCGGAGCGTGAAAGACGTGATCGAACTGGTCGATCGTGGCTATCCGATGATCGGGGAATTGATCCGGAAGAAGAAGGTCCTCGTTTCCGTGAATCAGGAGATCGCCTACGAGCATACGGCGGTCGGCGACGGAGACGAAGTCGCCCTGCTGCCGCCGTTTGCCGGGGGAGGGGCGACGGAACAGCGTCTCGATGAGGCCCCGTTCGTCCGCGTCCAGCGCGAGGACTTCTCCATCGACGCGGAGATCAACCGTGTCCGGAGCCGCTCGAAGCGCATCGGAGGCATCGCCCTGTTCCTCGGCACGGCCCGTGATCGCTCCAAGGGACGCGACGTCGACGGCATCACGTTCGAGCATTATGAAGGCATGGCGCAAAAGAAACTGCGCGAGATCCGTGAGCGTGCCTTGGCCGACTTCGACATCCTTGAGCTGCTGATCGTCCATCGCTACGGCCCGATCACGATCGGAGAGAACATCGTGCTCATCATCGCGGGGGCGGAGCACCGGGCCGATGCGTTTCGCGCCTGCAAGTGGGCGATCGACGAGCTCAAACAGATCACGCCGATTTGGAAGCTGGAACATACTCCGAGCGGCGAAGTATGGGTGGAGGAACATCCGTGACGGAGCCTGCGCCGATTCCGCACAGGCGCGTGCTCGGTCGGTCTCGTGTCCCGGCGGTTCCGGCTTCGGCCATGCCCGTGCTCTTTCAATCACGTGAGGGGAGACGGTAAGGCGCCTGCGATGGAATCGGGAGCGATGCAGACAGATCCCCATCCGGCGGTCGCCGATACCTTCGGCCGGCCGCTGCGCAGCCTGCGATTGTCGGTGACCGACCGCTGCAACCTCCGCTGCGCCTACTGTATGCCGGAAGAAGAGTACGTATGGCTGCCGCGGGAGAATCTCCTCTCGTTCGAGGAGATGGCCGTGCTGACGGGGTTGTTTACCGACGTGGGTGTAAACAAGGTCCGGCTGACCGGTGGGGAGCCGCTGCTCCGGCGCGACCTGCCGCGGTTGATCCGGCTGTTGTTGCAGAACCGCCGGATCAGCGAGATCGCACTGACGACCAACGGTATTCTCTTGGCGGACCAGATTCAGTCGTTGTACGAAGCGGGATTGCACCGTATCACGATCAGTTTGGATACGCTGCGGCCTGAGAGATTCCGTCAGTTGACCCGTCGTGACGAACATGCCCGGGTGCTGGAAGGCATCGAGTCCGTCGGGCCGGCCGGCTTCGTGGGGTTCAAGCTCGACACCGTCGTCATCCGAGGCTTCAACGACGACGAACTGGTTCCTCTCATCGAATTCGGACGCCATTACCAGGCGGAAGTGCGATTCATCGAGTACATGGACGTGGGCGGTGCGAACGAGTGGTCGCTCGCCAAGGTCTTGTCCCGCGATGCCATCCTGGCAGCGCTCGGAAAACACTACGGTGTCGTAGAGCCGATCGCGGAGCGGAGTTCCGCTCCAGCCCAGCGGTTCCGCCTTCCTGACGGCACGACCTTCGGGGTCATCCCTTCGACGACCACCCCGTTTTGCGCGTCTTGCGACCGCAGCAGAGTGACCGCGGACGGGATGTGGTACCGCTGTCTCTATGCCACCACGGGGACCGATCTGCGCAAGCCGCTCCGCGACGGTCTTTCGGGAGAGGACATGCGTGCGCTCATCCGCGCCGGATGGGAGTCGAGAAAGGATCGTGGGGCGGAAGAACGAAAGGCTCTCGAACGGGTCGGTCTGCGCGAAGGCGGTTTGATCGGGATCGACCAGCTGCGCGCGGATCCCCATTTGGAGATGCATGCCCGCGGAGGCTGATCACGGCCCACCGTGCGGACGGTCGTTCCCTCCGTCTGCTTCGCGGTTCGGGACACGGCATATCCCCGTCCTCCTTCCGTACGTCTTTGCCCGTCTCAGGCGACCGGGATCCGGGATCCGGCCGGTCCCCGCCGCCCACCTGCCCCTCGCCGCTTCCGGCGCATCATGACGGATCCGTCCTACCTCACGATTCTCGGTTTCGGCTTTGTCTTGGGATTGCGGCATGCCCTCGATGCCGATCACATTGCCGCGGTGTCGACCGTGCTCGCGACCAGACCGTCATGGCGGGCGTCCGGTCTCATCGGATTCAGTTGGGGGCTCGGACATACGCTGGTGCTGCTTTTCGTGGGTGCTGTCGCGCTCGCGCTGCAGGTCAGTATTCCGGAGTCGGTCGCGAACGCGGCCGAGTTCGCGGTCGGGCTCATGCTGATTGCGCTGGGCGGTACGCTGGCCCTCCGCGTCCTTCGGGAACGCTGGCATTCCCACAGCCACGACCATGAAGGACACCGGCACGAACATCTGCACAGCCATGCGGGGACCTCCGGCCACGGACACGCGCATTGGTGGAGCGACTCCGTCAAGCCGTTGTGCATCGGCATGGCGCATGGACTGGCCGGCTCCGCGGCGCTCCTGCTCGTCGTGGTGACCGCATCTCGCACGCTCCTGGAAGGGCTCGCCTACATTACGGTGTTCGGCGTGGGTTCGATTATCGGCATGATGCTGATCGGGTTGGTGTTGAGTCTTCCGGTGATCTGGTCTTTGTCCCTCGGGCGGCAGGCGCTTCTCGCGGTGCAGGGAGTCGCGGGCCTCGGCAGCATCGGCTTGGGCGTGTCCATGCTCATTCGTATCGTCATGGGCGAACATCCGCTCTAGCAGGATGGTGAAAAAGTCCTCCAGCGGCGTTCTCGCGTCGCTCTGAGCCTCAGCGTACGGCCCGGGCAAGAGCGGCTCCGGCAGCTCGGGCTGCGTGGGTGAGAACATGGCATTTTTGAACATCCTGTGAGCTCTTCCGACTCAATCATAGCGTCATGATTGGCGCGGTCTGACCCGTCCCTTGCGTCGTGCGACCCGGGCCGATTCCGTTGCCGTCGCCTTCTCTCGTCGAGGGGGAAACTGCGTGCGTCATCGGGCCGGCTATGGTATTCTCCGCACCCATCGGCCGGTGCGGCGGCCGCCGGGGCGCCGAGAGGATCCGATTCCGTCCGGCGCCGTAGGAGAGAGGCGCTCATGGCGTGGTTCAAGAAGCAAAAATCGTCTGAATCGGACAGCCCCAAGCGATCGAAGGTCGCCGAAGGGATGTGGCTCAAGTGCAACCATTGTCGCGAAATCGTCTATCGCAAAGAGGTCGACCGCAACAACAAGGTTTGTCCGAAGTGCGATTATCATTTTCCCATTTCCGTCACGGAACGCATCACGCTGCTCGTCGATTTTGGGACCTTCAAGGAATGGGACGCCGATCTGGCTCCGCAGGATCCGCTGAGCTTCGAGGACACCAAATCATATAAGGACCGCGTCAAAGCGCAGCAGGAAAAGACCGGTCGAAAAGACGCGATGGTCATCGGCGAGGGCACGATGAACGGCCGTCGTGTCGCGTTGTGCGTGTTTGATTTCGGCTTTATGGGCGGCAGCATGGGCTCGGTGGTGGGTGAGAAGATCTGCCGCGCCATCGATCGCGCCTTGGAAGCCAGACTTCCGGTCATTCTGGTCACGACGTCGGGCGGTGCCCGCATGCAGGAGGGTATTCTGTCGCTCATGCAAATGGCCAAGACCTCGGCGGCGGTCGCCAAATTGGGGGAAGCCAAGCTGCCGTTCATTTGCCTGTTGGCTGATCCGACCTTCGGCGGCGTCACCGCCAGCGTGGCGATGTTGGGCGACGTCATTCTGGCCGAACCGAAGGCGTTGATCGGATTCGCGGGGCCGCGGGTCATCGAGCAGACCATCAAGCAGCAATTACCCGACCAGTTTCAGCGTGCGGAATTTCTGTTGGAGCATGGCATGATCGACATGATCGTCGAGCGCAAACACCTGAAAGAAACATTGAGCACCCTCGTCGCGCATTTCTAGGCGGGCTCCTTCTCCTCGGCGCGCATCATGACCTATTCCGCTGCGGTCGCCTACCTTCTCGGCCTCCAGAAGCACGGCATCAAATTGGGGCTGGAGACGATGGCCGCCCTTGCGCGGCGCCTGGGAGATCCCCAGCGACGGTATCGGTCGCTTCATATCGGAGGAACCAACGGCAAGGGATCGACGGCGGCCATGGCCGCCGGCATTCTACAGGCCGCCGGCTATCGCGTGGGGCTGTACACGTCTCCGCATCTGGTGGAATTCCGCGAGCGCATTCGCGTAGACGGCGTGATGATTCCGGAAGAAGCGGTGGCTCGCGGCACTGCGGCGGCGCAAGAGGCGGCGGGCACGGATCTGCAGCCGACGTTTTTTGAAAGCACCACGGCGATGGCCTTTCGGTATTTCGCCGAGGCGCAGGTGGACGTCGCCGTCCTCGAAGTGGGGCTCGGCGGCCGGTTCGATGCGACCAACATCGTGCATCCCGAGGCCTGCGTCATCACGACCGTGGCGCTCGATCATCAGGAGTACCTCGGCTCGACTCTGTCCGCGATTGCATTTGAAAAGGCGGGGATCGTGAAAGAGACGGTTCCGCTCGTCGTCGGTCGGATGACGGAAGAAGCCATGCGGACCATTGAGGGCATCGCGCGGGAGAAACATTCCCCTGTATCGGCCTTGGATCGGGAATTCCGCATCGAGGGCGGCGCCGACCGGTTTGCCTATGCCAGCCGACGAGCACGGTACCTCGACTTGCATTGCGGCCTTCCTGGCGCGCACCAGGTGGACAACGCCGCCTGTGCGATTGCATTGACAGAAGCCGCTAGCGGGCTTCAGGTATGCGAACGTGCGGTTCGCGAGGGGGTGGGCGGCGTGCAGTGGGAAGGCAGGCTCGAAACGCTGGAAGCCCGCCCGGACGTTTTGCTCGACGGCGCCCACAACCCGGCTGGAGCGGAGGCCCTGGCGGCGTATCTGCGATCCGTGAAGAAAGCCCGTCCGGGATCGCGCCTCATTATCGTGCTGGGAATGATGCGCGACAAAGATCACAAGGGATTCATGGAATCGTTGAACAGCGTGGCGGATCGCGTGGTGCTGACGCGCGCGTCGATCGCCAGATCCGCGACGGCCGAGGAACTGCGGAATGAATTGGAAGGGGTGATCACCACGCCCGTATTTGTGACGGCCGCTCCGGCTGAGGCCCTGGCATTGGCAAGGCAGTTGGCTGCTCCTCAGGATGTGATCTGCGTCACGGGATCCCTCATGCTGATCGGAGAGGTGAAGGCATCATGGCGTGGCTGTGGGCTGTCGCCTCTTCGGGGTTGAAATGGCGGAGACGCTCGCTGGGGTCCGCAAGCACCTGGTGTACGCCCTCCTGCTGCTCCTGTTGCTGTCCGGCGCCGCCGTGGCCGCAGATGAATCGACCGGGACCGCGCCACCTTCTTCGGGCTCCCCTCCGCTTGACCTCACCGCCGACCGCATCGACTATTTGAAAGACGAAGAGATTTACGAGGCCGAGGGCTCGGTGCTCGTCCGTCAGGGGTCGTTGCGTCTGGCGGCGGATCACATGACGATTCAAGCCCTCCCCGGGGTGCTGATTGCGACCGGCCATGTTCGATTGCTCGATCCCAGAGGCGACCTCGCCGCGGACCGGCTCGAGCTCAACATCAATACGGAAGCGGGCATCGTGACCCACGGTCAATTGTATCTGAAAGCTTCCAATACCCAGATCGACGGGCGCTTGATGCAACGGTTCTCGGAAGATCACTACCGGGTGAAGGAGGGCCGGTTTACGAATTGCGATGCGGAGCCGGACGAGACGCCGGCCTGGCGGTTTCAGTTCAAGGATCTGGATCTCAATGCCGGAGACGCGTTGGCATTCAAAGGAGGATGGCTGTGTGTGCTCGACGCCCGGGTCCTTCCGTTGCCGACGATGACCTATCCGCTGTCGCCGAGAAAGACGGGATTTCTCATTCCCACGATCGGTTACGACAATCGTTTCGGCTGGCATGTTCAGGAAAGCCTCTTTTGGGCGATCAATCCAAGTCAGGATCTCACGGTTTCCCCGTTCTATTTCACGAACTTGGGGTACGGGAGCGATTTCGAGTATCGATACGTCTTGGATCGGCTGTCACGGGGACAGTGGTTCGTCAGTGCGCTCCAGCAAACGCAATTGCCCAACGTCTCGGGCGCGGCCGAGTCGGGAACGGAGGCCAGGCAAGGCCGCGCCTTGATCACCGGGACGCATACCCAACAGTTCACGCCGAACACGTTGCTTCGCGTCCAGGCGAATCTCGTGACCGACCCGCAATACCTCCAGCAACTCAGCAATTCGGGTGCCCAGCGGGCGTTGCCGAGCAATGAAAGTAATTTGTTGGGGACACACCGGTTACCCTACGGGAACATGTATCTTTGGAGTCAATATCTCCAGCCGTTGCAGGCGGGCGGCACCGACACGTTCCAACGGCTGCCGGAGATCGGCTACAGCCTCCCTGATACGACCCTGTTCGGTTCACCCTTGCTACTCAATACGGACACGAATTTCGTGTATTTCTATCGCGAACAGGGCTTCACGGAGAACCGCATCGATTTCATGCCCGGATTGTCCACCGAGACCATCGACGTGGGCCACGTATTGGGCCTCCGGCCGCAAGCCAAATTCCGTGAGGTGTACTATTCACGCGGAATCTCGGATACCAACAGCCTGAACCGCCAGACGTTCTGGGCGGCGCTGGACGCCAGCTCCAAGCTGACCCGGCGGTTCGTGGCCGGCGACGGCCACGCCGTGCTGCACACCCTCGAGCCCAGCGTGATGTACGAGTATGTTCCGCCGACCGACCAATCGCAGATTGCGCAGATCGACCAGGTCGACGACTTGCCGAAGAAAAATCTATTGACCTACATGCTTCGGAGCCGCGTATTGGAGCAGGGTGGAGATACCAGTTTCAACTGGCTCGATCTGACGCTCGCGCAGAGCTATCACGTCGGTGGCGTACAGACCAGCGCGTTGGATTTCAGCCCGGGCGTCGTGCCGCCGCTCGGTACGGTCACGCAGCCGCTGCAGCCGGCGACCGTTCCGATCGATGGAAAGAAGTTTTCGGATTTTTGGGTGCATGCCGTCATCGGAAATAATCTGCCGCAGTACACGGTCGGGCAACTCGCGATGTCCACGTTCGACAAGGGCGGCATGGCGCCCCAGCAGAAGCCGGTGATCAACCAATACTTGACGGTCGACGCGTTCGTGGATCCCTACCGTGGCACCTTCAGCCAATTCAACACGGACTTTCGCGTCCAGGATTCCAATAATTGGTACGTCGAGGTCGGTCAGCGTTACGCGCAGAACGGAAATCGCGTGCGCCGCGGGGACGTCTGGAACCCGATCTCGTTCAACGAAGTCTTCGCTCCAACCGAAGAAATCCAGTTTGTCACGGCCGGGGGAGCGTTCCGCACGCCGTGGGGCTGGACGCTGGGCGCGAAGGCCTACTACGACATCCTCAACGGAAAGAGCCCCGAATACGACGTCGTCGGTCTGTATCAGAATCCCTGCAAATGTTGGTCGTTGGGTCTGTACTACCTGCAATTTCCGGATCGCGCCCAGTATAATTTCATGTTCAGCCTCACCGGAATCGGATGGACGGAAAACTTCGGCACCGCGGTCGTCCGCAGTATACTGAGCCCGCTGCTCTATGGTGACAAAGGGTTGCCATGGGCGGCTCCGGGAGGGCATTACGGCCGTCCCCAGTCTGCGATTCCGCCCACCAGCGTGGGGCTGCGTTAACAATGGCGACCGTGGGCGAAAGGACGCCATGAGACAGAAGGTTCTTTCAGGATCAGGATGCAAACGGCTGGTCGCCTTGTTGTGCCTCGCCGTGCTGTTGTCTTGGAGCGGAGCGAACGGCGCGTGGGGGGGCGGTCAGGACAGTCCTTTCCCTGATCTTCATCGGGCGAAGATCTACTTGGCCGCGGGGGATTTTCGGCGCGCGATCGAGGCGTGCCGGCAAGAGGTCGATGCCCGCCCTTCCGTGGAAGCATATTTGTATCTCACGTACGTTTATCAGGCGCTTGATGCCTACGTGGAATCCCTCGCGAAGGCGGATCAGTGGGTGCCCTTGGAACACCTCTATCTGAGCCTGGTGACGGGGAAGCCGGAGGACCTTGTGGATTCTCCCGACGTGCTCTCGCGCATTGCCAAGGAATTGATCCAATCGGGCGCAAGACAGCAGGCCGATATCGCCGCTGAGTCGGCGACCAGACTCGATTCCGCCGCCGTCGCTCGTATCTGGCCCCAGCAGACCGCCTGGCGGAAGTCCAAGCCGGACGGATGGTGGTTCGGTATTCCGTCTGAGTGGTCTTGGTGAACGGGCAACGGCTCAATTGACTCGCCGAAGATCGCTGGTATACGATGAGCGGATAAAAAATAGTGCTTGTAACTACGTGAAGGAGGGTGTGACGTGGCAGGTGACGCGCTCAAAGTCGAAGATGCAACGTGGGAAGCCGATGTCATCAAGGCTTCGGAACTGGTCATGGTCGATTTCTGGGCCGTGTGGTGCGGGCCGTGCCAAATGGTCGCACCCATCGTCGATGAACTCGCCAAGGAATATTCCGGAAAGATCAAGGTTCGTAAGCTGAATACCGATGAGAATCCGGAGGTTGCGGGGCGTTACCAAGTCATGAGCATTCCGACGATCCTGTTTTTCAAGAACGGACAGGTCGTGGAGAAGTTGGTCGGCGCAAGGCCCAAGCGTCAATTCAAAGAAATGATCGATTCTCTGCTGGCGCAGCACGCCGGCTCGGCATAACGGCGAGGTCCGACCCGCCGCATGCGGGCGCTCCTGCGGTCTCGTGTTGGTTTACCTGTCACCCGTATCGCCCGTTTCGCCGGGGTACCATCCGGGCTCTCGCTCATCTGAAGTCGACGGAGATCGCTCGCTCGCCACCATGCTCGCCGAGTTGCGCATCAAGAACTTTGCGCTGATTGACGAGCTGCACCTGTCATTCCAACCCGGCTTTACCGTGCTGACCGGCGAAACCGGAGCCGGGAAGTCCCTGCTGATCGATGCCATCAGCCTTCTCGTTGGCGGCCGCGGCTCCTCCGAACAGATTCGCTCAGGAGCGGAGGAGGCGCAGCTGGAGGCGGCATTTCATCTTTCGGATGAGCATCCGGTCCTGCGACGCCTCCGCGCGGCCGGTGCGGTTACGGACGGTGATTCCCAGCTCATCTTGAAGCGGGTGCTCTCCCGGACGGGGCGTCACCGCATCTATTTGAACGGCAGCCTCTGCCCGCTCCGCACGCTGGAGGAGCTCGGCGGGACGTTGGTCGATATTCACGGCCAACATGAGCAGCAATCGCTGTTGTCCCCTGCAGCGCAAGTGGAAGCCATCGACGCATTCGGCTCTCTTGAGAAATTGCGGGACGAATACGAAGCCGGTTATCGACGATGGAAATCCCGGGTTGCCGAATTGGAGGCGATGCGGCGCGCCGTGGCCGACCGGGGGCAGCGCGAAGACTTTCTCCGTTTCCAGCTTCAGGAAATCGATCAGGCACACTTGAATCCGGACGAGGACGCAGGGCTTCAGGCGGAGCGACAACGGTTGATCTTCGCCCATCGGCTGCGTGAACTGGCTGAGGAGGCGCATGCCGAGCTGCAAGGGGATGAGCAGGGTGTTCTGGTGCGGCTGGGACGGATGGACCGTCTTCTCGCCGAGCTGACGAAGACCGATCAGAGCATGGGGGACTGTCTGGAGCCGGTGACGGGCGCCGCGATTCAGCTCAAGGAGCTGGCCGCTCGGCTCCGCCTGTATGCGGATCGGATGGATGCAGACCCGGCGCGACAGAACGAGGTGGAAAGCCGGCTGGACCTGATTCAACGCCTCAAGAAAAAATACGGCGGAACGATCGAGGCTATTCTCGCGGCAGGCGACCGAGCCAGGACGGAGCTCCGTGCGATCGAAGAATCGGATTCCCGATCGGCCGAAGGGGCCTCCGCCGTCCGTGAAGCCTTCCGACTCGTCCAAGAATTGGCCCAACGGCTCTCCAAGAAACGTAAGGATGCGTCCAGGCGTTTGGTGGAATCGGTCAGGGCTGAATTGGCGGCTTTGAAGATGGAGCAAGCGGCGTTCGATGTGGCGATTTCCAAGGAGGGGGATTCGGAAGAGTTCGGGCCCACCGGCGCGGATCGCGTGGAATTCATGCTGGCCAGCAATCCTGGAGAGCCTCCAAAGCCGCTTACGCGTGTTGCGTCGGGCGGTGAGCTGTCGAGAATCATGCTGGCACTGAAAACGGTGCTGGCCGAGCGGGATCATGTTCCCGTCTTGGTGTTCGACGAAATCGACACGGGCGTGGGAGGGGCGGCGGCCGCGGCCATGGGCATGAGGTTGCGAAAATTAGGGGCGTATCACCAGGTATTCTGTATCACCCATCTTGCCCAGGTCGCCTCCCAGGCGGAGCATCATTTCCTGGTCTCAAAGGGGGCGGACAACCGGCGGACATCGACGTGGGCGGCTCCGCTCGACGGGAAAGGGCGTGAAGACGAGATCGCCAGGATGCTCGGGGGGACGACCGTGACGAAAAAGATTCGTGAAACGGCGGCCGAACTGATTGCAGGGGCGGGCGGCAGAGCCCGGGACGTGCGCCGTCAGGCGTGAGGCGGTCTCGAGGGATTGGTGGCGATCGCCATCGCCGGGAGCGAGGCCTTGCATTCCTGAACTACTCTGACGAACAGGGTGGTCAAGGTCGGGTCGAAGTAATCCCCGGTGTGACCAGTGATGAAATCACAGGCTTCGTCGAGGGGAAGAGAATTCCGGTCCGGTAACTCGGCGGTCAAGTGGTCGAAGGCCTGTGCGAGACACACGATCCGAGCCAGAAGGGGAATCCCTTCGCCCTGTAATCCGTGAGGATATCCGGTTCCGTCCCACCGTTCATGATGGTATCCAATAATCTGACCCACTTCAGCCGGTAAGCCAAGCGGCGCGATCATTCGGACGCCGAGTTCTGTGTGACGTTTGTGATCTTGGGTACCCCCGAGGCTTCGAATCGCATCGTCCGCGAAATGACAGGGACCCGCGACGATTCTCCCGATATCGTGAAGAAAGGCTCCGAGGGCCAGTGATTTCTGCTCGCCTTCGGTCAGGTCCATACGGTTGGCCAGGAGCGTGGCGTAGAAGCTGACGCGGCTGCAATGGTTGAGCAGCTCCCGTTCCTTGGCTTCAAGAAGGTCGGACAGGAGAGGAAGCAGGGATCTGAACTCCGCCGCTTCGGCCGCGGTCGCTCCGTCCTGCTGAGGGCTGATCGCGGCATACCCGGCTCGGATTTCGTTCCAGGTTGCCGCACAGGATGTTTCGGACTCCCATATGACTTCGGGGCATTGCACGAAGCGGCGGAGATAATCCAGCCGTTGTTTTTTGTGAAGTGTCTGGTTCACCAAGGTAACCAGCTCGGTCACATTGAAGGGCTTAAGGAGATAGCCGGCGGCTCCGTGACGGATCCCGTCCATTGCGGCTTTGAGGCTGCCGTAGCCGGTAATAATGATGACTTCGATGTCGGCATGGTCGTGCTTGATCTCTTGCAGCAGGTCGAGACCTTGGCGATCAGGCAGTTTCTGGTCGAGGGTAATGAGGTCGATCCGTTGCGAGTTGAGGACATCGATTGCGGCGCGGGCTGATCCTGCCGCCTGAATATTGAAGAACGGCCGCAGAATGACTTTGAGCGCATCCCGCGGACCTGCTTCGTCGTCTACGACGAGTACCGTTGGCCTTACCTGGGAACCTTTCTCTGGAAGCACAACGTGCATCGGTTGTCCCATTTCCTGGGGTTTTGCAGTGTCATAAAGCAATTCTCATTCCTTTTCAGACATTTACGGCGAATACCTGAAGGGATTCGATCACATGGGGTCCGGAAAAATTGAAACGCTATATATGGGTTCATATTCCGAACAGTGCGCAATCGGACAGACGAGCAATTCCGCACGATTGCTGCAAAAACCACTCACTTTGAAGGGAATGTGTGCTATTCCTGCACGGGAGGGTCTGTTTCCGCGCCGCCGTTTTCGCTGTCCGGCCTGCCGATTCCCAGCGTGTCCATTCGATATTTCAGCATGCGGCGGCTGATGCCCAGTTGGTTCGCCGCGTGAGTTTGGATGTAGTTATTCTTTTTTAAGGCATCCAGAATGATCTCACGCTCGAACTCCATCACGGCCTTCTCAAGGGAGAGGCGTCCTGCCAGGGTATCGTCGCGTAACGACGAGGAGCGGCTGTCGTTGCGGACGATCGTGGGGAGGTGTTCCAGAGTGACGTTATCCGATCCTTTTGACCATATGAACGCCTGTTCGATGATGTTCTCCATCTCCCGCACGTTGCCGGGCCACGGATAGCGGGTCAGGAGGTCGATGGCGTCCTTGGAGAACTCTTGGTGCGACCGGTTGTCTTCTTCGATACGCTTCGAGAGAAAATGCCTGGCGAGCAGCGGGATGTCTTCGCCCCGATCCCGCAACGGAGGAAGATAGAGGGCGATGACGTTGATGCGGTAGTAGAGGTCTTCCCGGAACTGCCCCTTCCTGACGAGCTCCTCGAGGTTCTTGTTGGTCGCCGCCACGATCCTGACGTCTACCTTGATGGCCTGGACTCCGCCGATCCGTGTGAATTCCCGCTCTTGCAGGACGCGAAGCAGTTTGGCTTGCGTCATGGCGCTCAAGTCGCCGATTTCGTCCAAGAACAGCGTGCCGCTGTTCGCGAGTTCGAATTGGCCGACTCGCCTGGCGGTGGCATCCGTGAAGGACCCCTTTTCATGACCGAACAACTCGCTTTCGATGAGGGTTTCCGGGAGCGCGGCGCAGTTCAGCGCGACGAATGGACGGTCTCGTCTTCCGCTGTTGAAGTGCAGCGCTTTGGCGACCAGTTCTTTTCCGGTCCCGCTCTCGCCGGTGATGAGCACCGTGGTCCGGCTGTCGGCGACCTGCTCGATCTTGGTGTAAATCTCCTGCATCGGCCGGCTTTTCCCGATGAGGTTGTGAAACGCGTATCGCTGCGTGACCTGCGCCCGGAGGCTCTTGACCTCGCGTTCGAGTTCCTTCGAATTCAGCGCGCGGTCCACTACGATGCGGAGTTCCTCCGCGTCGAAGGGCTTTGAAAGATAGTCCGCTGCCCCGAGCTTCATGGCGTCCACGGCCGTCTTCACCGATTTTGTGCCGGTCAACATGATGATGGGGGCGGGGCAGTCTTCGGACCGCAGCGACTGGAGCACCGACAGGCCGTCCGTACCGGGAAGAATCACGTCCAGGAGAATCAGATGAGGAGCTTCCTTATGGTAGAGATCGAGCCCCTCTTGCGCATCGGCGGCCTGGATGACTTCGTAGGTCGGTTCGAGGACGGCCTTCAGGGATGCGCGGACGCGGGATTCGTCGTCGATCAAAAGGACTCGCTTTTTCACGCTGCGATCACTCCGTCTAGCTGGTTATAACGACAAGGCGGGCAGGTTCACGAGAAACGTCGTTCCTTTTCCCGGCACGCTGCGGACTTCGATTTCCCCCCGATGCTCCTGGACGATCTGGTGGACGATCGTCAATCCGAGTCCGGTCCCTTCGTGTTCGCCGCTTTCGTGTTTGGTCGTGAAAAACGGATCGAAGATGTGCTCCAGATTGGCTTCCGGAATACCTTCTCCGGTATCCTCTGTTTCCACTTGCACCCAAACTCTTCCGCCCGGCTTGTTCAAGAGTTTCGTGCGGACGCGCAGGAAGCCGCCCTCTTTTCCCATGGCGTCCAGCGCATTCAGGAACAGATTCAAGAAGACTTGCTTGACCTGTTGACGGTCCAGCATGACACGAGGCAGGTTCGACGCCAACTCTTTTTCGATCTTGATCCCTTTGCTGTCGGCCTTGACGTCGATGAAATAGAGACAGGACGACACGATGTCGTTGATGTCTTCTTCCGTCAGTTTCGGCTCCATGTACCTTGCGTAATCGAGGATCTCGTCGATGAGCCGTTCGATTCGATAGACGTCGTCGAGCACGATGCGGCTGAAGTCCCGTATGAAGTCCGGGTCGTCCTTGCGTTCGGGAGCCAGCTGGATGAACGTCTTGATGGACGTCAACGGATTGCGGATCTCGTGAGCAAACCCTCCGGCGATCGTTTCCAACGACTTGAGGCGGTCCGTTCGTTTCATGAGCAGATGCGAGCGGTGCAGGTCTTCATAGAGCATCAGTCGATCGACCGCATTGGTCGCCGTTTGCGCCAGAACCGCCAACAGGGCATGGACGGACGCCGTATCCTGGCCGCGAGGCTGCGCCGAGTCCAACAAGGAGAAAGCGATCAATTGTCCGCGGCTGACATGGGGCAGCGCCAGTGCCATGCCGATGGCCGCCAGCGTCGGCTCATCGGAGGCTTCGAGGGCGAACGATCCGCCGGAGGTGGGGGCGTGATGCGGGAGTCCTTCTGGCGAGGATAGTCGATGCGGAACCGGATGGTCCAAGGCCATGGATTCGGGAAGCTTGGTCGCGGTCGACGAGCCCGTCGCAGCCGCCCGGCGGTAATGTTCGTGCTCCCGGTCGAGCAGGTAAAGCGCCCCGTACGTCGCGCGTCCCACCCGACAGAGTTCTTGTATGGCGCGCTCGCTCAAGGGGCCCAGATCGGTCATGGCCCCCAAGTCGATGGAAAACCGCGTCAGCTGGTCGAGAAATTCGGTGGTTGAAGAGCTGTCCGATGCGGGATTCGCAGGTCGTATCGACATGTCACCTGGGATGCAGAAGTGCTAGTTAACGCCGGCCGGCTATGCTGGCTAAGCCCGGTCCGCGTTCAAAGATGTACGGAGTATACACTGAGGGACTAGAACGAGCTAGAGGAAATCCGTTTCCCAACGACGGCGACCAGGGCTTGACCATTGAAGACGGTGTTGATGCGAAACGGATGAGCCCCGGACTGGCGCAGCAAGGAGGCCAGAGCATTGTGGTCGAAGGTATGGAGTATGCCGTGGCGGATGGCTTCGTGCAGCCGTCCGAGGTAGTGGAGAACGCCTTGAGGCTGCGCGCCGAATTCGTCCTGGTTTGCCAGCCGGAGATGTCGTCGATAGAGGGTGGAAAGGTCCGTGTCGGCATGAAAGACGGTGAAGACAAGACGACCTTGCGGGTGGAGAACCCTGACCCATTCGCGAAGCGTGGCGTGCGGCGAGCTGACGAAAGACAGCGAGAGATTGCAGACGATACGATGGATCGATCGCGAACGGAACGGGAGCATCTGGGCCCACTCCGCGCGCACCCAGGCGCACCTCATCGCGGGAATCGACGTGAGACCTCCGGTTCTTCCGCTCGCGAGCTCACGCTGGAGCGTGCCTGTGTGGTGCCTGGCCTGTCGTATGTGATCCGCTACGCGTCCCACTCCGACGAGGAGCGGAGCCTGTTCCGGCGACTGTCCTCTCTGTCTCGTCCAAAAGGAGTGGTTGACCAATATCGTTCGGGTCATGTCGCTCTGTCCGATACCGGCGTCCACGACGATCGTTTCCGGGGACAGCGGCGTGAGGAAGGCGTGCAAGTCGTCCAGGAGCTTCCTGTATTCATGAAGATTGGCCAAGTGAGGGAGCTGTTGTAGATGGGCCAATCCGAGTGCGTCACGGTTGATTTGGGATAAATTGCGGTGCAGGCGAGTCTCTTCCAACTCCAAACACAGTTGGCGCGCGAGCATCTCCGGGGCAGCCGGACGGAGATCTGTGGAGGTCGGTTGCCATGGCAGTGCGACGGTGATGTGCTCGAGGATCTTCCGGAATGCCGAGGAGTCCGTCTCATTGATATGGAACCGGGCCGCGATAGAGGAGGGAATGCTGATGATCCTTGTCTGACTGCTGAGCGCGCTGAGAAAGTCATGCGGCAGATCCGAGGGAGGGAGCGGGCTCGCTTCGTTCCGTGGTTCGGTGACGATCGCGAGCGGGGAATGCAGGAGCCGGATGTCCTCCAGAGTGGAACCAAGGTCGGTCATGCGGCCGGCTATGGCGTCGGCCACGAACTGGTCAAGATTGACGTTGAGGCCCAATAGGTTCGTGATTCCGCGCCGCAACCCGTAGCGATAATCCGCGATCAGATCGTGTCCGTGGACGGCCATTAACGCCGCTCCGACGTCGACGACGGGATTCAGCAGCATCAGCAAGTCGAGCGGATGAGTCTGAATCGTCATCTTCAACGCCGCCCGAGCGCTCAGATCGCTGGCCAGGACCACGACGCGGGCAGACGGCCAGGTGTGGTGGACGAACTCGACCACCTTGGCGAGGTCCGCTTGCATGCCCCGCAGCGTCGTGTTCTGCAGTTCCCCGTCGCTCAAGCCGAGATGATTGGAATGGTCGTAGCGCAGGACCCGTAATCCATGGCTCAGTAAAAAATACGACAGGGCGGCATAGTCGCGGGACGTTTGACCGTAGCCCGGCGTGATGATCAAGACCGGGGTGTCCGGCGCCATCGGCCGTCCAAGATGATCGTCGATGATGACGATGGTCTGGCCCCGCGCGGTTCGGCATTCCCGTTGAATGCTGACGACCGACGCCTCGCCATGCACTTTCATGCCGGTGGGCGTCCAAAGGTGTTGCCGAACGAGGCGAGCCAATTCGCGCTCGGCATAGGGAGTGAGCGGCAGGAAGCCGACGCCGACGCGCAGGGCGGGAGCGGCTTGGGTTGATCGAAACTCGCTCGAAGAGGCCGCATCGGGGGCAGACCAGACGATCCTGACCGGCAATGAAAAGTCGGGCGTGCCCGGTTCGTGAGGACCGGAATGGCCGGGGATTTTTCCCGAGGCGAAGTGGAGCAGCATGAAGTCGCGGAGACGGTCGTGGCCGGCGTTGACGACCAGGCACGCTCCCTGGCGGCTGATGTCCACCATCCGGGCAACCAAACGGTCTTGGCCGGCCGTCGCCGGGTCCGCTTCCAGCCGAGCGGGAAGGGCCAACGGTACCCGTACGGTCTCCCGTCGATCGTCGCCGTACGGTGCGGAGGGTGCGCGATCCGTCGCCGTCGATGTGAGATGGACATCGAGGGAAAAGCTCAGCGACTGCTCCCGCGCGGCCTCGACGAAGGATCCAAGAACGGAGGAGTCCGAATCGCTCGGAGTGTCGAAGACGAGAATCAGACGAACCGGCGATGCTCCCTGCGGTTTCGCCGTATCGATGGTCTGGCGAAGGATGGCCGAGGCGCTCAATTCCAACGTCCCCACCGAAGTTCGCAGCAGGGCTCGAACCGTCTGTTGATCGAAGGCCGGAAAGTCCGCGGCCAGGGTGATACAGGCGCCCCCTTGGCTCAGGCTGACGAGAGTGCCGTGCCAAACCGCCGACCCCATGGTCACGCGGGACGGGAGCGCCGTGGCGACGCGCGGAGCGGTTCTGCGATCTCTTGCGGGACCCTGGTGCGGAGCCGCAGAGGCTTGCGTCGGGGCCTGAGGCGGGAGGGAGAGTGGACGGTCTTCCTCGGCTCGAAGGTGCGCAGTGGGGATGGACTCGACGGTCTCGGATGTCGTGGTTCCGGCGATCACGGGAAGTCGCAGAACGGCGCCGAGCGGACCTGCTGCAGGAAGCGAGAAATCCAACCGGCCGCCCAGTGCGGAAGCCAGACTGTAGAGAGCCGCCCAATCTACGGTATCCGGTGCGTCCGGCCGTGATGCTGTGTCTAATTGTTCGACTGGTGAGATTTCCGACTCCAGGCATTCGATCTCGATTTCCCTCGGAGGAGGCAGAGGAAACAGCGCCGGACCGCCCCCTTCTGCCGCCCGGCCGGCCGGGGCTGTCCGGATACGCAGGGAGTGCTGCCTCCCGACGGCGACCAACATGGTCCTCATGGCCAAGAGCAGTTGACGAATGCACTCGACTGTCTGCGCATGATCTCCCGAAAGCGGCGGCAACTGGGAAGCATAGTCCGTCGTGATGATGAACGGCCAGGCGCTGCGAACGGACAGGGATGCCATCGCTTCTTCGATCAGGTCGTTGATGGTGCGCCCGGCTGCGGCTTGGTCTGCCGTTACGTGCACAAGCTCGATGAGCCGGTCCCGCAGGGTGCCGGCGGTATTCGATTCTTCGACGATGCCGGCCAATTTGTCCTCTAAGTTGGCGGAGCGCACGGTGTCCAGCAGAGTCTGCGCATCCCGGCGCAGGGCTTCCAAGGGCCGGGCGATTTCCTCGGCCAGCGAAATGAACTGGTCGATGACGGTTCGGGGGATGGTGCCGCCCGGAGCCCCTGCTGTCCTTCGAGCCGGGGGTTGTACGATCCGATCGGAAGGCAGGCAGCGAATAATTCCAATGGTGCCCAAGAAACGCCGGTAGGGATCGTACAGGCCGCGAGCACGAACTTCAGCCGACACGGCTTTCTCAGGCTGGTCCGCAGAAGGCTTTCCGCGAAAGGTCAGTTCTATGCCTTGGATGCTTCGGGAGCCGGAGCGCCGTTCGTTGAACCGGAAAGCGGCCGCCGCATGGTCTTTCGGAGAAAAGACCGTTGTATAGGGCGTGCCTACCAGTTCCTCCGGCGCATAGCCGAGTAATAAAGACACATTCGGGCCGAGCGCCACGAAGTGCCCTTCGGCATTCAGCTCATAGAAAATGTCCGGTATCGCGGCGAGCAAATGCCGATAGCGCGATTCCAGCCGTGCCGCAGCGGCCCTGAGTTCCTGTTTTTCCAGCGCCTGCCTGGCACAGAAAAGGAGTTCGGCGAGAAACGCGGGGGACTGCTTGGACAGAAGAAAGTCCGCGCCGGCCTGCATCGCATGGGAGGCCACGGCGGTATCGGGTTGATCGCTTTGCAGGATCACCGACGCATGGTCGGCCCGGCGCTTGAGGTCCTCGATCAGTCCCTGATCATCCCCCGACAGACAACCTTCATCGACGACGATCAGGGTCCATTCCATCGCGTATGTTTGGGAAAGGGCTCTGGCCTCCTGCGCGGAATAGGCGATGTCGACGCGGCAATCCGAAAAAAATCCTCGAAAACCGACCGTGATGAGCTTGATCTCTTGAGGGTGACTGTTGACGATCAGGATCGAAACCGGCATGCGCTGCGCCATCGAGAAATTTCCTGGCGTACCGAGGTCGTCCGGATCGTTCCGATCGGCGTCGGCAAAACGCGCGATCGCGCCGGCTGTTTCGAGACCGGCCGGTCCGGTCATGTCCCAGATCGTCGTCGACCGTAAGTTTAGATGGGTATGTGAATATCATACGGGCTCGACGGAAACACAGTCCAGATGGGCCCGAACTCGCTCCCGCTTTGGTAGGGGGCGGGCGAACAGAATTGAAAGCTTGCACAAAAAGGGACAAACGTTGGGACTGGCGGAAGGGCTTCCATGGGTGACCGGCGGCCGGGTAGCCGTCGGCTGGAAGTTAGGGAGCCGGTGGAGACTATCGGACTTGTGCCGTACTGGGACCAGGGCAGGCACCGGGAGTCATGTACAAGAGATAGTTTCCCATGCCGTGCTGGTCCTCTTTTTTCTGCAGCGGATGGTGATGAACCATTACCATCTCATAATCGTCGGTTTTCGTTACCGGAAACCCTTGGCCGTTCTTGTACACCTGGTGAGGAGGGAACGCCAGGAAGGTGCCGTCCATGGAGACATCGGGCACGGTTCGCAACAGGGTCTCCTTGCGAGTCTTGTTTTCCAATGCGATCAACAGCAATTCGTCGTGCCCATGGGGATAGGCGAACTTCACGCAACCGTCCATCGCAAACTTCAGCGGCGCGGCATGGACCTGGACCCCCGACTTGATCTCGATGCCTTCGTCGGTCTGATCGGGACCGCGCTGGGCGAACTTGCTGTAACAGACCACGTTCACTCCCACTTGATATACGTCCATTTCCTTGACCGGAGTGCCCTCGCGGGCCATGTACATCGTAAAGCTGGCCATCACGTCGCGTGTCGGCGGGGCCTTGTGATAGAAGGCGACGACCGACATGAGATTTTGGCCCTTGGCCAGTTTCACCCCGTAACCGTCCGGAAACTTCGCCTCGGTCATTTCCAGACCGGCGCCCCCGAAAAACAACGGCTCACCGGGACATGACACGCTCGGCTTGTCGTTGTTGAGCATCAGGATATGGTGCAGATAGTTGCGGGGCAGCGGGGTGCCGTCTTTGGTGAAGACTTCGGATTTGAATCCGACCATGTACATGTCCTTCGGCAACTGAAAGACGTGTTTGGGCATGGAAGCGGCCAGGTCGCCGTCATGGGCCGATGGCAGATCGATCGGTCCGAACGTCAATCTGACGAGATCGTCTTCTATCGTGACCTTCGTCGTGACCTGGTTGGCCAGGGTGGGAACCGCATGGTGATCGTGTGCGTCATGTCCGCCGGATGCCAAGGCCGGCGGTAGCATGCAGAGGCTGACGAACAGCACGATGAAGGCTGACAGCATAGGACCTCCTAAGGCGGTATGATCCGCAATCTCTCTCGACCGGTGAGTTCTTGCGGAGTCCGAATCGAAACTAGTTGGTCACAACCGGCAAAGGCTCACCGATTTGGCGGGGCCGGTGTGATCCGCTTCCATATATATGTACCGCCCCATTGCCGGGGAGGAATGTTCTTCTTGTCGCCCACTCGCGTATACCACCAGACGCCCTTGGCTTGCGTGCCGTCTTCGGACAGGAGGACCTCGAAGCCCCCTTCTCGGTCGTTTCCCGTTTGATGCCACGTGCCGTGCCAGGCCCGATCCTCGAACTTCGTCGTGACGAAGCGCCCCCCTTGCTGGCTGTACGGCCCGTTCCCGGCCTTGTCCAGTGTCGCTTTGTAGGTCTTGTTGTCCTCGACTTCGAGGATGTCCCATTCGCCGCTCAGATCCGTCTCCCCGTTCTGTGACACGACGGTGGGCCGCACGGAAGAATCATGCGAGGTTGCGTCGGCGAGTTGAACGGCTCCGCCCGAATTCCGGAACGATTCGTGCCAGGACAAGAGCACCCATTGCCCGTCGCGGCGTTCCAGGACACCGGTTTCCCGAAGCGGCAGCAGCGCCCGCTGTGGTTTCTGGTCCTGCACGACGGTGCGGATGTAATCCAGTTCCATCGTGTACCAGGCAAGATCGCCTTTGGTCCAGACCTTCAATTCCCGAATCGGTAGATCGAGTTCGGCGGCCGAGCCGAACTCCTCGAGCATGTCGCGCTCGATGTCGGGCCAGCCGACGTATTTTCTCCCTCCGATTGTATAGCTGATGATGTCGGAGTCGTGGGCCATCAGCCGCGACAGGGCGGCCATGTCTTTCTCGGCGTTGGCGCGAACCATCGCTCGGATGGCGGCCTCAGGTCCGTTCTCTTCCGCGGCTGCCTGCCGTCCGGATGAGTTTACGAGGATCGCGCCAATGGTCAGAGCCCATGCCGTTCGATGAACCAGTTGTCGCATCCCCATGCCGGATAGACCTCACAGTGTGGCGCGTACCGTGAATCGAGGCTACATGCCCGATACGGTGTTGTCAATGGCTCGGTGGCCGGCCGTTGGCCGATCCACACGCATACAGACGATCACGGTCACGTTGTCCTCACCTCCTCGGTCCAGCGCCCGGTCGATAAGGGCGTCGCGGAGTCGGGAAGGGTCCGTTTCGGCATCGGAAAGGCGTGCGGCGATTTCCCGGTCGTCCAGCATTTTGGTGAGACCGTCCGTGCAGAGCAGCAGCCGATCCTCAAGTTGCAGGGGGATTGACGTCTTGGTCGGCGTAACGTGCCGTTCGATACCGAGGGCTTGGGTGAGGACGTGCCGTTCCGGATGGGTCTTGCTCTGGGCTTCGTCGATCAGCCCGCTCCGAAGGTATTTCTCGATCAACGTATGGTCGCGCGTCAACTGGCGCAGCGTTCCGTCTCTGTAGAGGTAGGCACGGCTGTCGCCGAGATGTGTGATATGGGCTACCGGTGCCGGAGCGCAGGTGATCGCCATCGCCACGATCGTGGTGCCCATGCCCGTAAGCCCGGGCTGAGCCTGAGCCTGTTCGTGGATGTCCCGGTTGGCGGCGATAAGCCATTCGCTCAACAGGTGGCAAGGATCGTCGGTTGCGCGGCATTCTGGAGGGAAGAAGGCTCCGGCGGCCTGTGCGACGGCGGCGACGGCCATGCGTGCCGCCACGTCACCCGCCGGGTGTCCCCCCATACCGTCCGCAACGACCCAGACCATGCGGTCGTTCAAGACGGCGAACGCGTCCTGATTGGTCGGACGAACGTGACCCGTTTCCGTCCGGCCCGCGCCGAACCAATGATCCGGCGGCCTCATGTGGGTTCCGCTCCGTTCCTTGGGCCGGCCCATCGGGTCTCAAAAACCGAACCTGGCCCGTAGCGCGCGGCCAAACCTTCGAAGACCCAGTGGGCCAACTGCTCCAAGTTTTGCGTGTCGGCGGCGTTGTACTTGAGCAGCAGGTCCAGGGCCGACTCGCTGCCGGTCCGCCATTGCTGCCACAGCCGGACGGCATCCCAGCCGTCCAGCCCCGCGAGATCGCCGTCACGGTGAATCTGCACCTCCCGTTCGATGCACTTGAGCCCTCCGCGCAACCCCAGTCTCCGGGCAGCCGGACAGAGATCGAAGTGCGGTTTGCGGAAGTCGAGCTTCGGAAAGGTCGCCTGCAGGTAGGGGATGTCGAAGCCGCTGCCGAAAAACGTGACCAGCAGGTCGGTCTGTGCCAGTTCATCGTGCAGACGGTCTTCCGTGAGGTTGTCGCCATATACGAGGCTGCTCATCCGACCGTTGCGGTAGAGTCCGACCACGGTGACGTGTCCCGGGCCGTGCGGCAATCCGGTGGTTTCGATATCCAGATAGAGGGTCCGATGCCGGAATGTCTCGAACAGGCGCCAATGATCGTGACGTTTCAAGACGGTCGCGAAGAAATCCGCTCGTCCCGCTTCCAGGCGCGACACGGCCTCGGCAAGGTCCCGATCGTACCAGGCCTTCCTCGCCGGGGAGATGCCGGAGACGGCCGGTCGCTTCAAGAATTCGGACCAATCGCCGATTCCGTCCTGCCAGAACCGCCGTTCGGTGCCTGGTCCCACACCTTTGAGCAACACGAACGTCGAGGTGAGCATGCGGGGGGATTGTAGCCTTGATTTCACCTGATAAACAAGCTAGAGTCCGCTATAGATGCGGGTTTTCATGCAGGACCGCTGTGCGTCGACCGGTTGGAAATGACGTCTGAACCGCCGAAGAAAATTCGCATCACCGTCGGGCCGGTCCAGGTCGAGGCGGAGCTGAAATCCACCAGAACGGCTCGGGAAGTCTATGCGGCTTTACCGGTCGAAGCGCCCGTCAATGTTTGGGGTGAGGAGTTTTACTTCAAGCTGGGAGGCGTCAAGGATCACCGCGAGACCGCGACGACGCAAGTCAAAGTTGGCGATGTTGCGTTCTGGGGGGCAGGGCAGGTTTTGGCGGTGTTCTTCGGGCGGACGCCGATGAGCATGGGCTCGGATCCCGTGCCGGCGGACAGAGTCAACGTCATCGGCCGGATCGTGGGGGATGCGACCATCTTACGGCGTGTGATGGAAGAAGCTCGGACCATCAGAGTGGAGCAACTCTAGACGATGCGCCTGTCGAAAGAGCGAATCAGGCATATGGCCGAGGCCCTGGCGGTTCGGCTCGAAACCGACGGCGATATCACGCTCAATGCGCCTCGGAAGTCGTTTGCGCAGTCGCTCGAGACGGTCATCACCGACGAATTGTCGATAGAAGACCGGTTGAACGCCGAGGTCCGGCAGATGCTGAAGGCTCATGAACAGGAAATCGAGCGAGGCCGCGTGGACTATCAGAAGATGTTCGCGATGCTCAAACAGAAGCTGGTCCGGGAACGCGGCATCGTCCTGTGACCGGATGACCGGGCCCGTTCGCCGGCCGGCGACGTCGTGAAAGCCGACACCGCATGTTGAGCGCCGACAAGGTCAACCATCTTTCGCACGTGATTCTGCAGGCCGTCAAGAAAAGCGCTCTGGCCGCCGTGACGGCCGACGACGGACGGCTCCTAAAGCAGATCAAGCGGGTCTTGGCTGCCGAGCTGGAAGCCGAGGGGGAAATCGACCGGAAGATACGGGCCAAGCTGACGTCCTATTCCAGGGGCATCGTCGAAGGGAGTCCGGAGTGGGACGTGCTGTATCGAAAGACCTTCGAAGAAGAAACCAAGAAATATGCGAAGGGATAAGTTGCACATGGGACCGAAACACAGCGCCCAGGGCCTGATCATGTTTTTGAGCGTGTTGGCATTGGTCGGAGCCGTCGCCTGCTCGAAATCCAAGGGTAAACCGCTGGTTCCGCTGGCTTTGGAAATCGGGGCGGAGCCGCAAGCCGTCACCCTGACCGAGCAAGGCGCACAAGCGTATCAGGGCAGACAATTCGAGGAGGCGAAAGGATATTTCTCCCAGGCGGTCGCGGCGGCGCCGCAATCGGGGCCTGCGCACTACAATTATGCACTTGCACTCTATGCCCTGGGAGACTCGGAGCAGGCCAGGAGGCACTTCATGGAGGCGGCGAATCTGGCTCCGGGCGACAAAGTGATCTGGGACTCGCCGGCGCTGCATCAGTTTGGAAATCCCGAATCGCCGAAGGCTATGAAGGAACACCAGAACACCACCAGTCGGCCTACCTTCGGCGGCGGACCGCGCTAGGGCTGGGAGTGAACATCTCGAAGAGGAGGGAGCCGGGAACATGGGGAGTACATTGGAAGTCGGGGACAAGGCGCCGGACTTTTCTTTGCCGGACCAGCACGGCAAGACGGTCTCGCTGAAAAATTTCAAGGGGAAGCAAGTCGTTCTGTATTTCTATCCCAAGGACGATACGCCCGGATGCACCAAAGAGTCGTGCGATTTCCGTGACATCGAGTCGCAGATCGTTCGGGCCGGGGCGGTGATCGTCGGCGTGAGCATGGACGGACAGGACTCTCACCAGAAATTCATCAAGAAGTACGGACTGCCGTTTCCGCTGCTCAGCGATGAAGACGCGTCGATCTCCAAGAGTTACGGTGTGTACAAGGAAAAGAACATGTACGGCCGGAAATATTGGGGGATCGAGCGGAGTACCTTCGTGATCGATGCAGCCGGCAAGCTCAAAGCCGTCTTCCGGAAGGTCAAGGTCGACGGTCACGCGGACGAAGTCCTCACGGCACTCAAGTCCTGACCTTTTCCCAGAACATGACAGCGCGGCGCGTACGGCCTGCGGCGGTTTTTTCGAGCGTGGCGATGCTGTTCTGCCTTGCGGCTCCGCCGTCGGGAGGCCCCTTGGCGGCGGAAGGGCCGAGCGCAAGCTTATTCGCGCACGACGTGTTGGTCTCTCCGAATCAGCCTGCGGTGATCGAAGCCGGCCTGACGGTGGAGCGGCGTGGAAAGCAGTTGCCGGCTTCGGGAACCTCTCTTGAGCTAGTGCAGGACACGCGGGTTCTTGCGACGGCCGTCACGGACGACCGCGGGATGGCGGCGTTGCGGTTCGTGCCGACTCGAAGAGGAAGCCAGCAACTGGTTGTCCGCACCCTGTCGGGATCGAACGTGACCGCCACGGCGGCCGTGACCGTTGCGGTATGGGAGCGGCGGACGCCCATTCTGACGGTCGAAGGCGCGGCCCTGCGCGACCCCGTCTCCGGAGAGCCGTATCCCGACGCAGCGGAGGAACTCCGCAAGGCGACGCAGTTCTATTACAACGTCGTCTATGTCGCGGCCGAACCGGGCGATGCCGGACGGAAACTGGCCGCCGGCGATCGCATGAGGCGGTGGCTGGCCGAGCACGGATTTCCCGTCGGCTATGTAGTGGTATCGGCGTCCCCCGAAGCGTTTGGGACGAAATTGGATGAGTTGCGCTCCGCCGGA